>NZ_JBIKIL010000014.1:0-45283 GCF_044361645.1 Limnohabitans sp.
ACGGTATTGCAGGTTCGGCAGGAACCGGCGCTTGGTTTTGTTGTTGGCGTGGGAAACGTTGTTCCCGGTCATTGGGCCTTTGCCCGTTACGTCGCAAACGCGTGCCATGTGGACACTCCGATACTTTGAAAACAGCCGGTGCCGATGGGCCTCATGCGCAGTTGCATGGGGCCTGGCGCTCCAGCCTCACCTCGCCAAGTTGGGTGGCGGTATCCCAGATCGCTGTATTCGTGGTTCCAAACAGATGCTTGGACGCTTGCAGCAAAGCTTTGGATTATAGCCAGAAAGCGGGTGCTTGGACTCTTTGGACATTCTTTTGTGACAAAACAAGAGGGGTTTCAGCCTTGGCGGTGAGGCGTTGCGGGTGCCTGCCGGGGTTCAAAGGCGCTTCGCTTTGCCACATCACTACGGCAGGCACCCACAAATCTTCGGGAGAGATTCGCTGATGGTGCTCAAACGCCATTTGGCCCGCTGAGCTGCTGCCAAATGGCAGGGCCTCAGCCGTTGTTCTGTTCCAGAAAACGCTGCGCATCGAGCGCGGCCATGCAGCCTGTGCCGGCGCTGGTGATGGCCTGGCGGTACACGTGGTCTTGCACGTCGCCTGCGGCGAACACGCCGGGCACCGAGGTCTGGGTGGCAAAGCCTTTCAGGCCACTTTGGGTCACGATGTAGCCGTTTTCCATGGCGAGTTGGCCTTGAAAGATGTCGGTGTTGGGGGCGTGCCCAATGGCGATGAAGCAGCCTTGCAGTGGTACATCGTGCAAGCTGCCATCTGTCGTGCTTTTCAGGCGCACGCCCGTCACGCCCGAGGCATCACCCAGCACTTCCTCCAGGGTTTGAAAGGTTTTCAACTCGATCTTGCCTGCGGCCACTTTGTCCATCAGTTTGTCCACCATGATGGGTTCGGCCTTGAACTTGTCGCGGCGGTGAATCAAATACACCTTGCTGGCGATATTGGACAGGTACAGCGCTTCTTCGACGGCGGTGTTGCCGCCCCCCACCACACAGCAAACTTGGTCTCGGTAGAAGAATCCGTCGCAGGTGGCGCAGCCGCTCACGCCACGGCCCATGAAAGCGGCCTCTGTGGGCAGCCCCAGGTATTTGGCTGATGCGCCCGTGGCGATGATCAGGCTGTCGCAGGTGTAGCTGCCACTGTCGCCGATCAGGGTGAAGGGGCGCTGGTCGAGTTTCACCGTGTGGATGTGGTCAAACACGATTTCGGTATTGAAGCGCTGGGCATGTTCCAGAAAGCGCTGCATCAGGTCTGGGCCTTGCACGCCGTGCACGTCAGCGGGCCAGTTGTCCACCTCGGTGGTGGTCATGAGTTGGCCGCCTTGGGCCATGCCCGTGATCAAAAGGGGTTTCAAGTTGGCGCGGGCGGCGTAAACGGCGGCGGTGTAACCGGCTGGGCCAGAGCCGAGGATCAGGACTTGTGCGTGTTGAGCGGTAGGAGACATGTAAAAGGCGGTCCGTTAAAGTGACAAGGGGCGAGATGACAATGGCCATGGATCTGAAAATCAAGCCCCATTGTAAGAAGCGCCCAAACTCAAGGCACCAGAGGGCTTTGCCAAGCCTGCTGCGCAGGTCGTGTTGGGTGGTCAAGGGGGTCAATTGCGGGCCGTCAGCTTGGCCTTGTTGATCGGGTAAGCTTGACGCATTCTTATGACTTATTCATTGAACACTTTGACCCGTGGCCCCGCACCCGAGGCGGGCGCCCCCGAGCCACCTTCTTTGTGGTCACGTTTTGCGCAAGAAATTTTGCTGCTGATGGGCGCTGTTGTGGTGTTGCTGTTGACTTTGGCTTTGTGGAGTTACCACCCACATGACCCGGCTTGGAGCACTTCGGGTGAGTCTCAGGTGGTGCACAACTGGGTGGGCCGGTGGGGTGCATGGGTGGCCGACTTGACGTATTTTGTGGCTGGTTATTCGGCCTGGTGGTGTTTGGCCGTTGGCTTTCGGGTTTGGTTGGTGGCTTTGGCGCGTTGGTTGCGCGGCAGCGCTGCACATGGGCGACGCGATGCACATGAGACGGCGGCTTGGCGGCAAAGTTCGTGGGTTTTTTGCTTGGGCTTGCTGATCCTGATGGTGGCCAGCAGTGGTCTTGAGTGGTCGCGCCTGCACCGCCTGGAGTCGAATTTGCCGGGGCACAGCGGCGGGGTGTTGGGTTACTGGGTCGGCTCTGCTGGGGTCAGCGGTTTGGGCTTCAATGCTTCTGCGCTGTTGGGCATTGCCATGTGGGTGCTTTCTTTGTCCGTGGTGTTTCGGTTTTCCTGGGGCCAAGTGGCCGAAAACATTGGCGCACGCCTAGATGGCCTGATCCAGTCGCGACATGCCCAACGCGAGATCCAAGAGGACATGGCTTTGGGCCAACAAGCACTGCGTGAGCGCCAACAAGCTTTGACCCCCTTGGCCATTGAGCCTGCTTGGGACCCGGATGACGCTTTGACCAGCACCCCTCAGACAGAGTTGCCTTTGCCGCCGGTGCCAGTCTTGGCACCCCAAGCTGCAACTCGGGTCATTGAGGCCGGTGTGATGCAAGTGCCGCGCAGCGACAGGGTGGCTAAAGAGCGTCAAAAACCGCTGTTCAACGAACTCCCCGACAGCAAATTGCCGCAGGTGGATTTGCTCGACAGCCTGTCCGCCCGCCAAGAAACCGTCTCGCCCGAAACGCTGGAGATGACCAGCCGTTTGATCGAGAAAAAGCTCAAAGACTTTGGCGTCGAGGTGCGGGTGGTGGCGGCCGCCCCCGGCCCGGTGATCACGCGTTATGAGATCGAACCCGCCACGGGGGTCAAGGGTGCACAGGTGGTGAACCTGGCCAGAGACTTGGCGCGTTCGCTCAGTCTGGTCTCGATTCGGGTGATCGAGACGATTCCGGGCAAGAACTACATGGCGCTGGAGTTGCCCAACGCCAAGCGCCAGTCCATCAAACTGAGTGAAATCTTGGGCTCGCAGGTCTACAACGAAGCCAAGTCCATGCTGACCATGGGCTTGGGCAAGGACATCATTGGCAACCCGGTGGTGGCCGACCTGGCCAAGATGCCCCATGTGCTGGTGGCCGGTACCACCGGTTCGGGCAAGTCGGTGGGCATCAATGCCATGATCTTGTCCTTGCTCTACAAGGCCGAGGCGCGCGATGTGAGGCTCTTGATGATCGACCCCAAGATGCTGGAGATGTCGGTCTACGAGGGCATTCCGCACTTGCTGGCCCCGGTGGTCACCGACATGCGCCAAGCGGCGCACGGCCTGAACTGGTGCGTGGCCGAGATGGAAAAGCGCTACAAGCTGATGAGCAAGATGGGGGTGCGCAATTTGGCCGGCTACAACGTCAAGATCGACGAAGCCACGGCCCGCGAAGTGTTCATCTACAACCCCTTCAGCCTGACACCGGACGACCCCGAGCCGCTCAAGCGCTTGCCCCACATCGTGGTGGTGATCGACGAGTTGGCCGATTTGATGATGGTGGTGGGCAAAAAGATCGAAGAGCTGATTGCGCGATTGGCCCAAAAAGCCCGCGCTGCGGGCATCCATTTGATTTTGGCCACACAACGCCCCAGCGTGGACGTGATCACCGGCCTGATCAAGGCCAACATCCCCACCCGCATCGCCTTTCAAGTCTCCAGCAAGATCGACAGCCGCACGATTCTTGACCAAATGGGGGCCGAGGCCTTGCTGGGCATGGGCGACATGCTGTACATGCCCTCGGGCACGGGTTTCCCGATTCGGGTGCACGGCGCTTTTGTCAGCGACGAAGAAGTGCACCGCGTGGTCAGCTACCTGAAAAGCCAGGGTGCGCCCGACTACATCGAGGGCGTGCTCGAAGGGGGCACGGTGGACGACGACGGCGGCATGTTGGGCGAGGGCGACAACGGTGAAAAAGACCCGATGTACGACCAGGCGGTCGAGGTGGTGTTGAAAAACCGCAAAGCCAGCATCTCCTTGGTGCAACGCCACTTGAAAATCGGCTACAACCGCGCGGCCCGTTTGGTCGAAGACATGGAAAAAGCGGGTCTGGTCAGCAGCATGAGCGGCAGTGGCCAGCGCGACATTTTGGTGCCCGCTCGGGCAGAGTGACACCGATGAAAAACAATTTCTGGTCAAGACACCATGCACTGGCTTTGCTGGGCCAGATCTGCCTGCTGGGGCTGGTGTTGGCATGGGGCGTGCCTGCCCATGCCGATGCGGTGGATCTGTTGGCCCAATACATGAAACAGGCCAGCAGTGGTCGAGCGCAGTTCACCCAGGTGGTCACCTCGCCCAGCCGCGCTGGACAAGCACCCCGTGCCAAAACTTCGAGCGGCAGTTTCGAGTTTCAAAGGCCGGGCAAGTTTCGCTTTGACTACCAAAAGCCATTTGTGCAAGCCTTGGTGGCCGATGGCCAGACGCTGTGGTTGCACGATGTCGATTTGAACCAAGTCACCGCACGCCCGCAGGCGCAGGTGTTGGGGGCCACCCCGGCGGCCTTGCTGACATCGGCGTCCGATTTGCAGGCCTTGAAAAAAGATTTTCAGTTCTCTTCCGAACCCGATCAGGGCGGGTTGAAGTGGGTGAGGGCCACGCCCTTGACACCCGATGGGCCCATTCGCAATGTGATGGTGGGCTTGCGTGCTGCGGCCAGCGGACCGGAGCTGGCCATGCTGGATGTGCAAGACAGTCTGGGTCAGCGCTCGGTGCTCAGTTTTTCCGCGGTCGAAACCAACCCCGTCTTGCCTGCCAGCACTTTTGTCTTCAAGGCGCCGGCAGGGGCGGACGTGATTCGGCCTTGAGGCACAGCTGCACGCATGACAGCGGCACTCCAAACCCCCCAAGCGCCTTTGGCTGAGCGTTTGCGCCCACAGCATTTGGGCGAGGTGATTGGGCAGCAGCATTTGCTGGGCGAGGGCATGGCGCTGCGCCTGGCGTTCGAGTCGGGCCAAGCCCACAGCTGCATTTTGTGGGGGCCGCCCGGCGTGGGCAAAACCACCATCGCCCGCTTGATGGCCCGCGCGTTTGACGCGCAATTCTTGAGCATCAGCGCGGTGCTGGGGGGCATCAAAGACATCCGCGAAGCGGTGGACAAAGCCGAAGCCGCGCGCACCGGCCTGCAGCCCCGGCGCACCATCATGTTTGTCGACGAGGTGCACCGCTTCAACAAAAGCCAGCAAGACGCGTTTTTGCCGCACGTCGAAAGCGGCCTGTTCACCTTGATTGGTGCGACCACGGAAAACCCGTCCTTCGAGGTCAATTCGGCCTTGCTGTCGCGCGCGGCGGTGTATGTCTTGCAACCCTTGAGCGAAGACGACCTGGCCCACATCGTGACGCGGGCGCAGGCCATCCAAGCCATCCCCACCATCGAGCCCGAGGCTTTGGCCCGTTTGCTCGCTTATGCCGATGGCGATGCCCGGCGCATGCTCAACACGCTGGAGACCTTGGCCATGGCGGCCAAGCAAGAGGCCATCGACCCGGTGACCGATGCCTGGTTGATGCGGGTGCTGGGCGAGCGCATGCGGCGCTACGACAAGGGCGGTGAGCAGTTCTACGACACCATCAGCGCCTTGCACAAGTCGGTGCGTGGCTCCGACCCCGATGCTGCGCTGTACTGGTTTGTGCGCATGCTCGATGGTGGGGCCGACCCGCGTTACATGGCCCGCCGCTTGATCCGCATGGCCAGCGAAGACATTGGCCTGGCCGACCCGCGTGCGCTGCGCATGGCGCTGGATGCGGCCGATGTCTACGAGCGCTTGGGCAGTCCGGAAGGGGAGCTGACACTGGCGCAGTGTGTGATTTATCTGGCCATTGCCCCCAAGTCGAATGCGGCCTACAAAGCCTTCAAAGCGGCCAAGGCCTGGGTTAAACAAGACGGCACGCGCCCAGTGCCCATGCACTTGCGTAATGCGCCCACCCAGTTGATGAAAAACCTGGACTACGGCAAAGGCTACCGCTATGCGCATGACGAGGAGGACGGCTTTGCCGCCGGTGAGCGTTATCTGCCACAGGGCATGCCCGAACCGGGCTTTTACAAACCGGTCCGACGCGGTTTGGAAATCAAAATTGCTGACAAATTGGCAGAGCTGCGAAACAAAAACGCGGCCACAGGGTAATTCCCGACGGGATTGAATACCAATCGGATACTTTCAGTCACTACAATCCAGCCACCCCGCCGAGTGCATCGCAACTCTGGCGGGGTTTTTGTTAATGGTCGGTGCCCGCCCACAAGGCGGACCTGAGTTCAGAACAACCGAAGCGAAGACCTGTTAAGCGCGGGTCACCACACGGAGTAATTTATGGACGTCTTCCTCCAGCAGGTCATCAACGGCCTGGTCATGGGCAGCATGTACGCCTTGGTAGCCTTGGGCTACACCATGGTCTACGGCATCATCAACTTGATCAATTTTGCGCACGGTGAAGTGCTGATGGTGGGTGCCCTGACCAGTTGGTCTGTCATCGGCATGATGCAAGGTGCCATGCCCGGCGCACCGGGTTGGGTGATTTTGATTTTGGCGACATTGATCGCTTGTGTGGTGGCTGTGGTGCTCAATTTCACCATTGAGAAAATTGCCTACCGCCCTTTGCGCAACAGCCCCAAGCTGGCCCCATTGATCACGGCCATTGGTGTGAGCATCTTGTTGCAAACCTTGGCCATGATCATCTGGAAGCCCAACTACAAGGCCTACCCCACATTGCTGTCGAGCACGCCCTTCAACATGGGTGGCGTGGTGATCACGCCCACCCAAATCATGATCTTGGGCGTCACCGCCGTGTCGCTGGCCATTTTGATGTGGCTGGTCAACTACACCCGGCTGGGGCGCGCCATGCGGGCCACCTCCGAGAACCCGCGTGTGGCCGCTTTGATGGGTGTCAAGCCCGACTTGGTGATTTCGGCCACCTTTGTCATTGGCGCGGTTTTGGCGGCGATTGCGGGCGTGATGTACGCCTCCAACTACGGCACGGCGCAACACCACATGGGCTTTTTGCCTGGCCTCAAAGCCTTTACTGCGGCGGTGTTCGGTGGCATTGGCAATTTGGCCGGTGCTGTCATTGGCGGCATCTTGCTCGGCCTGATTGAGGCCATTGGCTCGGGCTACATTGGCAAACTCACTGGCGGCGTGTTGGGTAGCCACTACACCGACATTTTTGCCTTCATTGTCTTGATCATCGTGTTGACCCTGCGCCCCTCGGGCCTCATGGGTGAACGTGTGGCCGACCGTGCTTGAGGAGTCAAACATGACCCACCACAAAACGCTTCAATACTTCTTGATTGGTGTTGCCTTGCTGATTTTGCCGCTGGTGCTGCAGACCTTCGGCAACGCCTGGGTGCGCATTGCCGACATGGCCTTGCTCTACATTTTGTTGGCCATTGGCTTGAACATTGTGGTGGGTTACGCAGGTTTGCTTGACCTGGGCTTTGTGGCCTTTTTTGCCGTTGGTGCCTACATGTATGGCTTGCTCTCGTCGCCGCATTTGATCAACACCTTTGCCACCATGGCGGGCATGTTCCCAGAGGGCATGCACATGCCGATTTGGCTCATCTTGCCCGCTGCGGTGGGCTTGGCGGGTTTGTTTGGCATTTTGCTGGGTGCACCCACCCTCAAGCTGCGCGGCGACTACTTGGCCATTGTGACCTTGGGTTTTGGTGAAATCATCCGAATTTTTCTGAACAACCTTGACCATCCGGTCAACATCACCAATGGCCCCAAGGGGCTGTCGCAGATTGATCCCATCACGATTTTTGGCGTCAACCTGGGTCAAAAGCTGACGATCGGTGACTTTGAAATAGCCTCGGTCACTTTGTATTACTACCTTTTTTTAAGCCTAGTGCTGGTGGCCATTGTGGTGTCGCACCGCTTGGCCTTGTCGCGCATTGGTCGGGCCTGGATGGCGATCCGCGAAGACGAAATCGCCGCCAAGGCCATGGGCCTGAACACGCGCAACCTCAAACTTCTGGCGTTTGGCATGGGGGCCACTTTTGGTGGCGTTTCGGGCGCGATGTTTGCCGGTTTTCAGGGCTTCATCTCGCCCGAGTCCTTCAGCCTGATGGAGTCGGTGATGATCGTGGCCATGGTGGTGCTGGGGGGTCTGGGCTATTTGCCTGGCGTGATTTTGGGGGCCGTGTTGTTGTCGGCCTTGCCCGAGGTGCTGCGTTATGTGGCCGGGCCTTTGCAAGAGATGACGGGTGGCCGTTTGGATGCGGCCATCTTGCGCCAATTGCTGGTGGCTTTGGCCATGATCGTGATCATGCTGATGCGACCGCGCGGGCTTTGGCCGGCCCCTGAGCATGGCCAATCGCTCGTGACCAAATGAAGGAGCAGGCCATGAACCCCATTGCCAAGCAAGATACGGTGTTGAATGTGTCGGGTATCTCCAAGCGCTTTGGCGGCCTGCAAGCGCTGACCGATGTGGGCATCACCATCCAGCGCGGCCAGGTGTATGGCCTGATCGGGCCCAACGGCGCGGGCAAGACCACGTTTTTCAACGTGATCACAGGCTTGTACACGCCTGACAGCGGCCGCTTTGAGCTGGCGGGCAAACCTTACCAGCCTACAGCGGTGCACGAAGTGGCCAAGGCAGGCATTGCCCGCACTTTTCAAAATATTCGTTTGTTTGCCGAAATGACGGCCCTCGAAAACGTCATGGTGGGCCGCCATGTGCGCACCCACTCGGGTTTGCTGGGCGCTATTTTTCGCACCCCGGGCTTCAAAGCCGAAGAGGCCGCCATTGCCCTGCGCGCGCAAGAGCTGCTCGACTATGTGGGCATTGGCAAATACGCCGACTACAAGTCCCGCACCTTGTCGTATGGCGACCAACGCCGCCTGGAAATTGCCCGCGCCTTGGCGACTGACCCGCAACTGATCGCGCTGGACGAACCCGCAGCGGGCATGAACGCGACCGAAAAAGTGCAGCTGCGCGAGCTGATCGACCAAATCCGCAAGGACAACCGCACCATTTTGCTGATCGAGCACGATGTGAAGCTGGTCATGGGCTTGTGCGACCGCGTCACCGTGCTCGACTACGGCAAGCAAATCGCCGAAGGCACGCCTGCCGAGGTACAAAAAAACGACAAAGTGATCGAAGCCTATCTGGGCACAGGAGGGCACTGAGATGGCCAATGTTTTTTTGAAAGTCAAAAACCTGCAGGTGGGCTACGGCGGCATTCAGGCGGTGAAAGGCGTGAGCCTTGAAGTCAGTGAAGGCGAGTTGGTCTCGTTGATCGGCTCCAACGGTGCGGGCAAAACCACCACCATGAAAGCCATCACGGGCAGTTTGCCCTTGCAAGCTGGGGACATCGAGTACTTGGGCAAAAGCATCCAAGGCCAAGGCCCATGGGACTTGGTGAAACAAGGCTTGGCCATGGTGCCCGAGGGCCGTGGCGTGTTCACCCGCATGTCGATCACCGAAAACCTGCAAATGGGCGCGTACGTTCGCTCAGACACGTCGGGCATCGCCGACGACATCGAAAAAATGTTCACCATCTTTCCGCGCCTGCGTGAGCGCAAGGACCAGCTGGCGGGCACCATGTCGGGCGGCGAGCAGCAAATGCTGGCCATGGGCCGTGCCCTGATGAGCCGCCCCAAGGTTTTGCTGCTCGACGAGCCGTCCATGGGTTTGTCGCCCATCATGGTGGACAAGATTTTTGAAGTGGTGCGCGACGTGTACGCGCAAGGTGTCACGGTGCTGTTGGTGGAGCAAAACGCCAGCCGCGCCTTGGCCATTGCCGACCGCGCCTATGTGATGGACTCGGGCCTGATCACCATGACCGGCGTGGGCAAAGACATGCTTGAGGACCCGAAAGTGCGCGCCGCTTATTTGGGCGAGTAGTTTCAATCCACCCGTGCCCCGCTGGCCTTGACCACGCTTTCGTAGCGTGTCAGTTCTTTTTTCATGAACGCGCCAAACTGCGCGGCTGTGTTGCCCACCGGCTCGGCCATCAACTGGGCGAATCGGGTTTGGGTCTCGGGCGCTTGCAGCGCGGCCACGAAGGCTTTGTTCAGCCGCTCCAGCACATCACCCGGTGTGGCAGCGGGGGCGACCAAGCCCCACCAGGTGTCGATCTCAAAATTGGCCATGGTCTCGCTCATGGCTGGAATCTCGGGCAGCGCTTTGCTGCGCTGCGCGGTGGTCACGGCCAGCGCTTTGAGGCGACCCGCTTTGATGTTGGCCGCAGCCGTGGCCAAGTTGTCAAAATTGAAGTCCACCTGCCCCGACAGCAAGGCCAGCTGCGCCGGGTTGCCACCGTTGTAAGGAATGTGCACCGCAAAAATACCGGCATCCCGCTTGAACATTTCACCGGCCAGGTGGCCCGCGCTGCCGTTGCCACCCGAGCCAAAGTTGAGCTTGGCGGGCTTGGCCTTGGCATATGCCACCAAATCGGCCAGGCTGTTGATCTTCAGGCGCTGTGCGGTCTCGGCGTTCATCACCAACACGTTGGGCACGCGCAGCATTTGCGTGATGGGCGCGAAGTCTCGGCTGGCATCAAAGGGCATCTTGGCAAACAGCCAGGGGTTGATGGCATGCGTGGCCGTGGCTGCAATGCCGATCGTCAAACCGTCTGGCACCGCCTTGGCCACCAGGTCGGCCCCTAAGTTGCCGCCTGCGCCGGGGCGGTTTTCAATGATCACCGTGCCCAGGCTGTCTTTCACGCGTTCGGCCAAGGCCCGCGCCGTGACGTCGATCGGGCCGCCGGCGGCATAAGGCACGATGATGCGTATGGGTTTGCCTTGTGCCCTGGCAGGGGCCCAAGCAGGGGCGCTGAGTGCGAGGCCGCTGGCGGCAAATTGGCGACGGGTGATGGACATGGGGGTCTCCGTGAAACAAGTCAACTTCAAGCCTTGGCCTTGTCGGCCTCAGAGGTGAACGAGTCGGCAT
Organism: Limnohabitans sp.; assembly: GCF_044361645.1. GTDB lineage: Bacteria > Pseudomonadota > Gammaproteobacteria > Burkholderiales > Burkholderiaceae_C > Limnohabitans_A. The sequence continues at coordinate 10,843 of NZ_JBIKIL010000014.1, forward strand.
AAAACTCCTCCTCAGGCAGACCGCCTTGCGCCACGTAGTCGCGCTTGGCCGAGTCCACCACGATGGGCGCGCCGCAGGCATAGATCTGATGGCCCGACAAATCCGGCAAGTCTTGCAGCACCGCCTGGTGCACAAAACCGGTGCGGCCGGTCCAGCCGTCTTCGGCCTCGGCGTTCGAGATCACCGGCACATATTTCAGGTGGGGCATCTCGGCCAAGCGCGCTTCTATCCAGTCGGCCATGTACAGGTCAGCAGGTCGCCGACCACCCCAGTACAGCGTGGCGGGGCGGGTGATGGCGCGGTGCTGCATGTGCTCGATCAGCGCCTTGATGGGCGCAAAGCCTGTGCCCGAAGCCAGCAGCACCATGGGCTTGCTGCTGTCCTCGCGCAGGTAAAAGCTGCCGTAAGGCCCTTCGGCGCGCAGGATGTCTTTTTCCTTCATGGTGCTGAACACCGGGTCGGTGAACTTGCCGCCCGGCATGTGGCGTATGTGCAGTTCCACCGTGGGCGGAGCCACCTCCAAGGTGTGCGGCGCATTGGCCATGCTGTAACTGCGGCGCGATCCGTCGCGCAGCAAAAACTCGATGTACTGACCGGCGTGGAACTTCATCACGTCGTTGGCGGGCAGTTGCAGTTTCAGCACGATCACGTCGTGCGATTTTTTTTCCAGAGTGACCACGCGCACCGGCATCTTCTTGACGGGCAAGCCGCCTTCGGCGGTCACTTGTTTGGATTCGAGCACCACATCGCTCAGGGCGGTGGCGCAGCAAGTCAGCACCAGGCCTTGGGCTTCTTCATCTGCAGACAGGGCTTTGTCTTGGTGCGGGCCATGCACCACGGTGCCCGAGATCTTTTTGCATTTGCAAGAACCGCAAGCGCCGTCTTTGCAACCATAAGGCAAGCCAATGCCTTGGCGAATGCCAGCAGCCAGCAAGGTTTCGCTGCCGTCGGCGGTGAAGCTGCGGCCACTGGGCTGCACAGAAATTTGAAAGCTCATCTTTTGGGTATCCTAGAGGGCGTGAATGTGACCCGGAAACCCTGATTTTGCCTTCAAACCAAACCCCCTTGGGCGCACTGCCTGCCCGCTTTCGCCGCCAGCGCGTCTTGATCGTGGGCTGTGGCGACGTGGGCTTGCGCACAGCCGGCCAGTTGGGTGCACCGCAAAGCCAGCGTGTGCGCCTGATGGCGCTGACTTCTTCGCCCGAACGTGTGCGCTTGCTGCGCGCTTGCGGCATCACCCCTTTGCAAGGCAATTTGGACGATGCGGCCAGTTTGAAGCGTTTGGGCGGCATCGCGCACCGGGTGATCCACCTGGCCCCGCCCCCCACCGACCGCCAAGGCGCCTCAGACCGCGACCCGCGCAGCTTGGCTTTGGTGCGTGCTTTGCGTTTGCGCTCGGCCCCACAAGCCCTGGTCTATGGCTCGACCACCGGTGTTTATGGCGACTGTGCAGGTCAAAGCGTCGATGAAACGCGCACCGTGAACCCCCACACCCCCCGCGCCCAGCGCCGGGTGGATGCCGAAAACCTGATGCGTTTTTTGGGGCGCAGCGGCGTGCGGGTGAGCATTTTGCGCATCCCCGGCATCTATGCACCAGACCGCGAAGGCGGCACGCCGCTTGAACGCTTGCACAAAGGCACACCCGTGCTGGTGGCGAACGAGGACGTCTACACCAACCACATCCATGCCAACGATTTGGCGCGGGCTTGTGTGGCGGCCTTGTGGCGCGGTAAACCGCAACGCGTCGTCAACGTTACGGACGACACCGATTTGAAAATGGGCGACTACTTTGACCTGGCCGCCAGCCTGTATGGCTTGCCCAAACCGCCGCGCATTTCGCGCAACGATGCCAACACCGCGCTGCCGCTGATGCTGCTGAGTTTCATGCGCGAGTCTCGGCGTCTGGACAACACCCGCATGAAGCAGGAGTTGCGCCTGCAGCTGCGTTACCCGCATGTGCGCGAGGGTTTGAGCCCGCAGGGCGCTTTGTTTTCGGGGGCGGTATGACTTCTTTGCGCATTGACAAGTGGCTGTGGGCGGCCCGTTTTTACAAAACCCGCAGCCTGGCCAGCGAGGAGATCGTTAAAAACCGTGTGCAGGTCAATGGCCAGGACGCCAAGCCGTCCAAAGAAGTCAAACCCGGCGACACGGTGTGTCTGCGCCAAGGCGCGGTGGCGCGCACGGTGGTGGTGCAGGGCTTGAGCGGCGTGCGCGGCCCAGCCCCTGTGGCCCAGCTGCTTTATGCTGAAACACCTGAGAGCATCGAAGCCCGCCAAAAAGCCGCCGAGCAGCACCGCCTGGCCCGCGAGCCCGCGCTCAGCATCGAACAAGGCCGCCCCACCAAACGCGACCGCAGGCAAATCGAGCGCAATTGGAACGATCGGTGGAGTGCGGGGATTGATTGACTTTTTCTGCTGCTGGTCCATGTTCTGCGTGAACCCAAACTGATGCGAGTCATGTCCCTGCGCCGTGCATCTAAACAGGCAAGGAGGCTGTATGCCCAAAACACACACGAAGCCCGCTGCGACCGATTGGGAGCGTGTCAAGCGTGAAGCCGCCCAAGAAGCGCCTATTGCTCATGCCGAAGACGATGTTCCCTATGACCCCAACGATGCAGCTGCTGCGGCTGCTTATTGGCAACAAGCCAGCATCAAGCGAGGCCGGGGCAGGTCAGCCGTCGCAGTGAAGCGCCCCACCCTGAACATGCGCGTGGATGCCATGTGCTCGAAGCCTTCAAGGCCACGGGGCAGGGTTGACAAACGCGGATCAATGCCGCCTTGCGCGAAGCCGTGGCCCAGGGGTTGACCAAGGCATGAAAGCCACAGAGCCCGCGAAACAGTGAAGGCCTCGGCTGAGGTGGCTCCTAGCTCATCTCCTTGTGTCGGGGAAAATAAGGAAAAAAGGCCAACCCGTGTAGGTCGGCCTTGATTCGTTTGGAACCTGCATGAATGCTGAGTCACCAAAGATGGTGCCCGGGGCCGGACTCGAACCGGCACGCCTTGCGGCGGGGGATTTTGAGTCCCCTGAAGTAGTCATTTTTCTGAGTTGATTGATACTCCCCAAAATGGGGGGCATCCAGTCAGTAAACGGTCTGTATATCAACAGGACGCAGCGGCCCGTTCAAGCAAATCAGCCGCGATTGACTACACCGCCGTCCATGACCTGACGCATGGCTTGCAATAACGTGCCGTCTGCCCTGATGGCGTGGCCTTTACCCTGTTGAAAGACGGCGACAGCAAGAGTCTGCGCCAGAGCTTGACCCGAGTCGGCGGCAAGCACTGGCAGTCTGATACCCGCATCAAGGACTGGCTGTTCACCCGTGCGCTGGGTGAGTGGCCTGCCGCCACTTTGGGCGTAGCAAGGAAGGAAGCCCAAGGCCTGCGCTATTCGGCAGAGCAAGGCATTGACTCAGGTCAGGGCGAAGCATTCGAAAAGTCAGCCAAAGCCCAAGCCAAAACCGCAATAGAACGCGCCGCCAAATTCACCTTTGGTGCACTGATGGCCGATTACGCCAACGAGCTGGAGCGCCAGGGCAAGACTTCACACGCGAAGTTGCGGGGAATGGTCAGGCTGCACCTGATAGATGGTGCACCAAGGCTTGCCAACGCCGCCACCGCTGGCGTGGAATGGGTGCCGACCATCGAACCTGTGGGCCAGTTCCAGGCAAAGCGCATCCGATCAGGCGTGGAGACTGCATTGGCCAGCCCGCGCGTGAGCCAAGAGATTCGCGGTCACCTGCTGAGCCATGGCGTGACCGGTGTGCAAACTGGCCGTTATGACGGGCATGAGTACGCGCCGCAAAAGCTGGAGGCATTGGAAACCCTTCACCGAAACCAGCGCCAGCGTGGTGCATATTTCATCAAGAGCCGTTGCATGGGGGTACGCTATAGGATACTTTTATGAAAATCCGAATTTACGCAGACAGGCAAGCTTCAAAACTTTTGATTGCTTGGCTTTAAGCCTTGAAAGACTTGCGTGCCAAAGCACAAATTCAGGCGCGAATGGTTCGCATGGCTGCTGGCAACTTTGGCGACTGCAAGCCCCTGCGCGATGGCGTGCAAGAGCTGCGTATCGACCATGGGCCAGGGTACAGCGTGTATCTGAGCAGGCAGGGGCCGATTCTGGTGTTGCTGCTGTGTGGCGGCGACAAAGCCGACCCAAGCCGTGACATTGAACGTGCCATTGAATATCTGAAAGACTGGAAAGAAAGAGGCAAACCATGACCGCACCCCGCGATGTGAGTTTTGACGACTACATGGTTAAGGCCATGAAAGACCCCGTACAAGCTGCTGCTTACATTGAGGCCGTGATTGACCTTGAAGACCCGGCCGCACTGCTGGTGGCCCTGCGACATGTGGCCAAAGCGCACGGCATGGCAGAGGTGGCCCGCCGTGCAGATGTGGGCGATAAAACCTTGTTCAAAGCCCTGAGCGCCACCGGAAACCCCACATTGGCCACGGTTCACAAGGTGCTCGCCGCTGTGGGCCTGCGCCTGAGCGTGGAGCCTTTGACGGCTGCATAGCTAATATTGGATGACGTGGACTACAACTGAGAGGCGCACCATGAACCTGCACAGCCCCGCACAACCCCGCACAAGCATTGTCCCGTGCGCATAAATCACGGAAAATGCATTGGATTAAAAGAATTCTTTTATGTTCAATAAAAACTTGCGTGTGAACCATGAACGATCTGAAAAAAAATAAAAACTACGTTGTAGCCAAAGTGCAAGTGAATCGTCGTACCCAAGCTGCCGCGCGTGAGGCCCAGCCAGTTGTGGCGCGTTCTGTCTTGCAGCGCATCAGCAAGGCGCAAGCCAAGCGCCAACTTGGTGCTTCTCTGTCGAAACGCTTGGCGGTAGCTGATCAAGCGCCAAGCCCTGCTCGATTGCTCAGCGCAAGCTCGGTGTTTCAAGCAGTCTGCGCCTCTTTCAGTGCCGTTGGGTTGGGTCTGGGTTTGATACAACGCTCGGGCTACATGATTGGAGGCGGTGCTTTGGCGCTCAGCTTGGTGGCGATGTGGGTGTTACTCAGCCGAAGATCGCGAGCCCATGAGGCTGTACATCCAAGTCTGAAAACATCCGACTTGGCTGACCCCGAGGCCTTGGCTCGTCTGGATACAGCGATGGAAAATATGTCAGCACAAGCACCACCTGAAATGGTGACTCAGCTGGTGCAGCTCAAAGAATCAATCATGCGTTGCATGTCGCTAATGAGGGCCAGCACCGATCAGGGCAGCGGGGTCACTGAAGAGGGTTTGTACTTGCGAGAAACGGTACGCCGTTACATTCCTGACTCAATCGATGCCTGTTTGCTGGTGCCCTCAAAAGACAGGTCAACTTTGGTCATGGATGACAGCAAGTCGGCGCTGGAATTGCTGCACGATCAGCTGCAAATGATTCAACAGCGATTGGATGCTTCAGAGGCCAAGTTGAGCCAGATGGCGGGCGAAGCGCTGGTGCGGCAACAGCGCTTCTTGGTATCAAAAACCAATGGAACTTAACGTACCTCTGGGGTGACTTCCAAAGTCTCGTTGGCAGCGCGGTCCATCAAGTCGGCTTCGTGTTGATCGCGCACGGTTTTGGCGACAGTAAAAGTAGTGCTGACCAAGAACAACCAACTTACCAACATAAAGCCTTTTTGCCAATCGCCAATCTCCATTCGCCACAGGCCCCAAGCGGTCAAGCAAAAGGCGGCCCCAAAGGCAATCCAGACGGTGGTGATCCATGAAGGGGTGTCAACCTGGCCGTCACGGTTGTCGCGCACCATTTTGGCGACCGAAAACGAAGAAAATAAACAAAAAAACAGGCCAATGGCTAAGAATGCGCGGTCCAGCTCTTGTCCTGGAAGCAGCAAAACGCCAATGGCGCTTGCGCAGAATGCCAAGCCAAAGCTGATCCACACTTGGGTGCGCCAGCCGGCGGTGTCGCGTTGCATCACATATTGCGAAGTCATAAAAACCCTTTCTTATCAATTGAAAAATTTCAAAGTGCGACCGGCCCACTGAGTGCTTGTTTGCTCGCCTCGCGGGCCTGTTGTTGGCGAGTGCGGTCGATGTACTGGTCGGCCCTGGCCAGTTGTTCTTTCAACATCGCGTTGTTTTGCCCCATGACTTCTATGGATTTGGAGCGGAAGTTGTCCATCGCATCCATGGCAGAGAAGGTCTGGTCAAACATTTCCTTGAGTTTTTCGATGCCCAGTAATGGGTTTTGCGAAAACTCATGGGTTTTTTCAACATGTGTGCCCAATTGCCTTCCCGTTTCGGCAACCAGGTTATCGATGGAGTTGTTCACGCCCGAGAGCATCTCCATGACCTTGATCTGGTTGCCTGTTGCGCGTGCCACGGTTTGGGCAACAGCCAGGGCGCTCATGCCTGTCGTTGCCACGCGTGAGCAGCCATTCATCATTTCGCGGCCGGTTTTCTTGAGCACATCGAGCGCCAGATAACCATTGGTGCATACGGCTTGCTGGGTCATCATGTCTTGCAAGTTTTGACGTGCGTAAAACAGCACTTCTTGTTGCAATGCTTTGGCCTTGATGGGGTCGCTTGACTGCAGCGCATCGACTTTCAGTGCCAGCTTGGCATCCAACTGTTCTGCAAAGCGGATGGCCGCTGAAAGCTTTTGCATCGCTTCCCACAATTTGCTGCGGGTGGCTTCAATGTCTACCACATCGCGCTGCATGTCGTCGCGTGCAGCGTACAGCTGTTGCATGCTCTTTTGTAATTGCACGCCTACGCTTTGATATTTGCGAAAATAGGTTTGAAGTTTGTTGCCGAAGGGAATCAGCCCCAAAAATTTTTGTGGTTGAAACAAATCTCCAGCTTTGCCCGGATTCAGTTCGTCCAAATGGCCTCGCATTTCTTGGATCGCCTTGAAGGCGGAACTGTCTTCAACGCCTGCAAAGTTTTTTTGCATCAGGCGGCCTTGCATCAGTCCAGAGGCCACGGAGACCTCTTCACGGCCCAACGCAAAAGCACTGTCTAACTTGGCTTTGAAGGCCTCGCTCTGCACATCTTCTTTGAGCAGTCCATCAATGAAACGATCAACTTGGAGATCCACCGCTGTCTGGGTCTCCTTGGGCAAGGGAACAGCAGATTTGGCGACATCGACTGCCAGAGGTGAAAGTGCCTCAGGTGGGGTCAGAGTAAAGCTTGCGTTGTCTATTTGTTGCGCTTGCAATTTTGAAGACATAAATTCCTTGCGACAGTGCTGGTGGTTGCTTGCCTGAATCGTGAAAAAACATCCATCGATGCAAGCGGGTTTGTTTTCAAAATTGTCAAATCGACACAAGGTCCAATTTGGTGAATGGAATTATTCGGGTCGAGAAAAATTTTCATCAACGATTGTAATTGTTTTGGGCATTGTGTATAAATAAATTAAATATTTTTGTTTCAAAATAACAAGGTCAAAGTACTGAAAAGACAAAAAGTCAAGTCGTTTTGTCTTACACCGTCTTTTGTCTCTGTCATCCCGGCCCCGAGCCGCGATTCTGAAAGCTCAGGGCTGACAGCAAAGGGCGGCTGTGCACACTGGATCCCAGGTCTTCGCCCGGGATGACAAAAAATTTGGGCATCAAGCATGGGTCAAATGCATCGCGCCGGATCCATAGTCAAGCCGCCTTGCATGAATGGGTGTCAACCCATGTTGAAAGGCAAGCTTCAAAGGGGCAAGGGCGGGCCATTCAATCGAGCTTGCCAATGCGACTGGTCTGAGATCGAAGAAACCTGGGGCAAGCGCTGGCTGGCGTTTGGGAACCGATGGAGGCTAGATTTGGCCGGAGCTTTTTGCAGTGGCCAAGAAAAAAGCCGCAAGTTGCAAAAAACTTGCGGCTTTGGCCTGGTGCCCGGGGCCGGACTCGAACCGGCACGCCTTGCGGCGGGGGATTTTGAGTCCCCTGAGTCTACCAATTTCACCACCCGGGCGGTATTTGTGAAGAGGCAAATTATGGCACATTTTCAGAGTGATCAGCCCAAGTCGCGTTCAATTTGAAAAGATGGGCGTTTGCCATCAGGCCTGCTGACAAGAGCCTGTGTCTGCCAGTTCGACGTGGCAGTTTGCTCGCAAGCATGAGACCCGTGCACGGGTGGTGGCTGGTCTTGGCCATCGCTGCTGAGCGTTTGCGCTTGTGTTGAGCGCACGCCAATGTGGGTGATTTCAAAGCCAAGCACCGATTCGGGCTTAGGGTTTGACTTGGTTTCAGGCTTTTGGCGTTGCTGGCAAAGGGGCTGGCATGGGTGCGGCAACTGGCAGGGCAACTGGCTGGGCAACTGAAGGCGGCGTTGGGGCAGCGGGGGCAGAGGCGATCAGCATGGACTGGGTTGCAGTTGCCGCCTCAGGAGCTTGCGCTAGGCTGGGTGCTGGAGGTTTGGGGCCCCCCACCTGTAAACCAGGCCGAGCGTCACCATGTCCACATCACCCCGGCGCCCTACCGCATCGTTGATGCGATAACGCTCTGCCTCTAAGCGCAGGCTCAAGGCCGGGGTCACGGCGTACTGCGTGCCAAGGCCATATTTGATATTGGCTTGGCGTTGGCTGGGCGAGGGATCGGTCACGGTGACTGCCCCGGTGGTCGTGAAGCGGTCTTGTGTATGGGCATAGGCGACGCCAACACGCCCCATCAATGACCAGCGCGCGTTCATCGGCAAAGTGCCGACCAAGTCCAAATTCAAACCCTGGATTCGAGCAGATCCGCGCAGGCTGGCGGCGGGTGTGGTGGTGGTGGTGAAGCCAAAACGGCCCAAGTCGAAGTAGCCTGCCTCAATGGCCCAGTTGGGGTGGATGGGCACACCCAAGTAAGCTTTGTGGCCCGTGTCGTGGCCGTCATGCCTTATTTGGGTGGTGCTCAGTCCCTGGCCGAGCAAATGGGCTTGTATGCGGGCGCTGTCGATGCTGGCTTGGGATTGGCCCACACCCAGACCCATGTAAACACCCGTGGCATGGAGGTCTTGTGCAAAAAGCCTGGGGCTGGCCATGAAGGCGATTGCCCATAACAAGGCGTGAGGTGGGCATGTGAAGGGGTTCATTTTTTTCCTGATGGTCAGATGCATGGCGTGGGTCTGTGGCAAGGGTGTTGTGAGCGTTGGCATCACGGGTTTGGCACCGTGATCGAGCAAGCGTCGCAGGTCATGGCGGCAGCGGCAGCGCCTTGGTTCAAAGCACGGCCTTCCAGCTGCGCACCGGTTTCCAGGGTGATTGCCGTGCTGGCCAACAAGCTGCCTTTCATGACCGAGTTGACGCCCAAAGTGATAGCGCTGCCCGCTGACCAAAAACGTTGTGCGCTTTGGCACCGCCACTGAGCACGATTTGACTGGTTGACAAGGTGTTGATCGCCGTGGCGCTGCGAATCACAAATACAGCGTTGGGGTCACCCTGTGCGTCCAGCGTCAAGATGCCGCCTGCCGACAAATCGATGGTGGTCAGCGATTCGTACAAGCCGGGATAAAACGTCAAGCCCTCCAAATTGGTGTTGATGGGTATTGGCGTGCCCCGAGCAGCGCCTGTGGCGTTTATGAAGGCCGCCAGCGCGTCGGCTTTGGCGTTGCTCAACAGCACCGCATCGACCAAGGCGCAGGACGGACCAGAACTGTCAACCGCATAAATATGACCCACCACTTCGGGGCAGGTCAGGGGCGCACTGAAGCCAGTGATATTGGCACCGGTGTCGGGCGTCAAGCCCACATCACCTGTGATGAGCGAGGTGGGGATGTTGGTGATGGTGGCTGACCCCAAGATGGCGAAATTGGACGCCGAGCCCAAGGCCACTGGGCTTTGGCACTCGCCCGCGCCGGTGCTGAAGCGCCACACCTTGTCGGCCAACAGGGCATTGCCAGCGAGGTCTTTCACACCGGTCAAGCCGCCGTGCACGACAGCGGTGTAAGCCGTCGCTGCAGCCAGCTTGGCGCTGGGGTTGATGGAGGCGATCTGGGTGAGGGCATCGTAGGTGACCACGGCCGCCACAGCCGCTCCCAGCTGATTCGATGGCGTGAGGGTGAGCGTTGTGCTGGTGATGCTGAGCGGCTCCATGGGCTTGCTGAATGTGGCGTTCACGGTTTTATTGGTGCAAATGCCTGTGCTGGTATCGGCCGGGTTGACCATGGTCACCAAGGGCGCTGTGGTGTCCGCAAGCTCGCTGGTGGTGAAGGTCCAGACTTTGGGGACCTGCATCGGATTGCCTGCCAAGTCGGTGACCGCCGTGTTGACGGTCACAGTGAATGCGGAGTTGCTCGGCAGCAATTGGTCGGGTTTGAAGCTGGCAGTGCGCGCTCCGACGGCGTAGCGCACTGCGCCGGTCACAGGGGTGTCGTCCGGGCCTGATGTGAGGGTCAGACGGTTGGCGTTCAAGCTGGCAGGGTCCATGTCTTCGCTGAAGCTGACGGTGACTTGGGTGTTGGTGGCTGCCACCGCGTTCTGTGCGGGCACGTGTTGGGTCACGGTGGGGGGCTTGTTGTCGCTGGCCGAACCTGTCTCGAACGACCATGCGAAGTCGTTGGACAGTGCGATGCCATTCGTGTCTTGCGTGGCTGTGGTGACGGTGGCTTGGCAAAGCGTGCTCAAGGGCAGTGTTGCTGCTGGTGTCAAAGCAGCGACACGGCTGTTGGTCTCATAGCTGACAGTGCTGTTGATCGCTGTGCCTGCAGGGCACTGCAGCGTGAAGCTTTGGGGGTTCAAGCTGCTGGGGTTCATCGCTTTGTTGAAGGAGGCGGTGACGCGGGCATTGATGGCCACCCCTGTAACCACTGGGTTACGGGCCAAAGGGGCGGTGGCGCTGACGCTGGGACTCAGGGCGATGCGATCTTGCAGACCCAAAATCGGGTCTTTGCTGCCCCCGCAAGCGAAGATCAAGACAGTGCTCGCCAAAGTCAAAACCAAGCGCCATGGGGCAAGGTGAGTGCTCAATTGGGATGGACGCATAAAGGAATTCCTGTCTCGGTGCTTTGAGGTGCGACAAAGCGGGGTCATGGCCGGGGCGGCGTGTCGAATGTGAGGGACTGCCCCACGGGGCTGTGTGGATGGCGTGGCTGGCGAGGTCATTGCAAGCCTTTCTTCGTAACTTCAGTCTGTGTCAAATCGTCGGCGATTTCAGTGCGTTGGAGCACATTGCGTTTGAGGCGAGCGGCTTGAGAGCGCTGTATTTGGCGCATTCCCACGCCGGTGATGGGCCTTGTGGGCGCGCAGACTTGCCGCATGAAGGCGGGTTTTCACCGCCATTTCAGACGCAACCACGGTCTTCAGGGATGTTCAAGTTATGGCAAAGTACGTTCCATGATTTATCCAACCATCGAAGACGCGATTGGCAAAACACCCTTGGTGCTTTTGCAACGCTTGGGGGCCGCCGACAGGGCGGCGCGGGACAATGTGATTTTGGGCAAGCTCGAGGGCAACAACCCGGCCGGTTCGGTGAAAGACCGCCCGGCTTTGTCCATGATCCGCCGGGCCGAAGAGCGCGGCGAGATCAAGCCAGGCGACACCTTGATCGAGGCCACCTCGGGCAACACCGGCATTGCGCTGGCCATGGCCGCGGCCATCAGGGGTTACCGCATGATTTTGATCATGCCCGAGGATTTGTCGATTGAGCGCGCCCAGACCATGAAGGCCTTTGGTGCCGAGTTGATCCTCACGCCCAAAAGCGGCGGCATGGAGTACGCCCGCGACTTGGCCGACAACATGGCCGTCCAAGGCAAGGGCCGCATCTTGGACCAGTTCGCCAATGCCGACAACCCGCGCATCCACTATGAGACCACCGGCCCCGAAATCTGGGAGCAGACCGGCGGCAAGGTCACCCACTTTGTCAGCGCCATGGGCACCACAGGCACCATCACCGGCGTGTCTCGGTTTCTCAAAGAAAAGAACCCGGCGATCCGCATCATCGGTGCACAGCCCAGCGAGGGCTCGCGCATTCCGGGCATACGCAAGTGGCCGCAGGAATACCTGCCCAAAATTTACGACCCCAGCCACGTCGATGAGCTGATTTATGTCAGTCAAAGTGACGCCGAGGAAAGCTGCCGCCAGATGGCGCGCACTGAAGGCATCTTTGCCGGCATCTCGGCGGCAGGGGCGTGCTGGGTGGCCCAGCAAGTGGCCAAGACGGCGCAAAACGCCACCATCGTGTTCATCGTCTGTGATCGCGGTGACCGTTATTTGTCGACCGGCGTTTTCCCTGCCTGAACGGAGTTTTTGCCATGGCCGAATACCGTTTTTGCCCCCTGTGTGCCAATCCCTTGGCCTGGCTCTCGCAAATGGAAGACGGGGGCGAGACCCTGCGCCTGCGTTGCACCGCCTGTGATTTCACGCACTGGAACAACCCCACGCCCGTGTTGGCGGGCATTGTGCAGGTGGGGGAGCAAATTTTGCTGGCCCGCAATGCGGCTTGGACAGGACGGCGTTTTGCGCTGATCACCGGTTTCATGGAGGCCGGTGAAACACCCGAAGAGGGCATCACCCGCGAGATCGCCGAAGAGACCAACCTCACCGTCTCCGCGCTCAAGCTGGTTGGGGTGTACGACTTCCAGCGCATGAACCAGGTCATCATCGCCTACCATGCGGTGGCCCAAGGACAGGTGCGTTTGTCACCCGAGTTGGCCGAGTACCAGATGTATGACTTCAAAGACCTGATCTGTTGGCCCGCAGGCACAGGCTACGCCTTGGGCGATTGGTTGCGCACCATCGGCATCGAGCCGAAATTCATGACCTGGGAAGAGCGTGCAGCGCAAAGCCAAGAACAAAGCCAAGAACAAAACCAGGACACATGATGCAGATCGACAAAGAAATCGACACCAGCGGCCTGAACTGCCCCTTGCCCATTTTGAAGGCGAAGAAAGCGCTGAATGACATGGCCAGTGGTCAGGTGCTCAAGATCACCGCGACCGACCCAGGCGCTTGGCGTGATTTCGAGGCCTTTGCCCGTCAAACCGGGCATGAGTTGGTCATGCAAGAAAAAACCGACACGGCATTTGTGTTTGCACTCAAACGCCGCTGATTCAAGACCTCACTGCGAGCAGCGCAGCAACGCGGCATTCTGGTGGCACATGGGTGCTGTGCCCGGGTGCTTGGCTGGATCGCCACGCTTGGCTCGCGATGACGGCTTCAAACTGCGGATCGCCGGCTTCAGCCCTGACGTAGGGCCTGAGGCCAAGCATCTCATGTCGGCTCTGTTGCCGCCGACCTGCCATCGGGCTGCGCCCCAAAAGATCAGAGGCTCAAGCCTTTGAGGTATTCGCGGAACGAGGCACCCACTTGCGGGTGCTGCAAAGCCAGCTCTACGGTGGCTTCTAAAAAGCCCTCTTTGCTTCCGCAGTCGTAACGCTTGCCTTGGTACTGAAAGGCGTAAACCGCCTCACGTTGCAACAGACGTGCAATGGCATCGGTCAACTGAATCTCGCCGCCCACGCCCGTGGGCTGGTGGCGGATCTCATCGAAAATGCCCGGCGTCAAAATGTAACGGCCTGCCACGCCCATGCGCGAGGGCGCTTGTTCTGGGCTGGGTTTCTCCACGATGTGCTCCACGCGAATCAGCTGCTTGCCAGCAGGTTCACCCGCCACAATGCCGTAGCGCCTGACCTGGTCCAGCGGCACCTCTTGCACGGCCAAAACCGAGCGGCCTTGCTTGGTGTAGGCCTCGACCATTTGAGACAACACAGAAGGCCCTGGGTTGACCATCAGGTCATCGGCCAGCAGCACCGCAAAGGGCTCATTGCCCACCAGCGGCTCGGCGCACAGCACCGCGTGGCCCAGGCCCAGCATGCGGTTTTGCCGCACATAGGCACACACCATGTCGTCGGGCTGCACCGAGCGCACCAAGGCGAGCAACTCGTCTTTGTGTGCGGTTTCGAGCTCGTTTTCAAGCTCGTAAGCCGTGTCAAAGTGGTCTTCGATGGCGCGCTTGCTGCGGCCTGTGACAAAAATCATGTGGCGCACACCAGCCGCATAGGCTTCTTCCACCGCGTACTGGATCAGCGGCTTGTCCACCACCGGCAGCATCTCTTTGGGCGCGGCTTTGGTGGCGGGCAAAAAACGCGTGCCCAAACCGGCCACGGGGAACACGGCTTTGCGGATGGTGTTGTGTTGCATGGGGTGTCTTGGGCTGGCGGGCGGTTCAGCCCAGGCGTTGCAGTTGCTGGCGAATTTTGTCCAGCGTGTCTCCGAAGTCGGCCACGCGTTTTTTGGCTTCGTCGATCACCGCAGGCGGGGCTTTGGCCACAAAGGCCTCGTTGCCGAGTTTGGCCTTGGCCTTGGTGATTTCGCCTTCGAGGCGGGTGATTTCTTTGGCCAGGCGAATTTTTTCGGCCGCCACATCGACCTCGATGAACAAGCACATGCGCGTGCCGCCCACCATGGCCACCGGTGCCGATTGGGCTGCGCTTTGCCAAGCGGCTTCGTCGTCAAAGATTTTGACTTCGCTCAGCTTGGCCATCGACTGCAAAACGGCCGCGTTGGCGCGCATGAACTCGGCATTGCCCAAAGCGAACAGCGGCATTTTGGTGGAGGCAGGCACATTCATCTCGCCGCGCAGATTGCGGCACGCGTCCACCAGCGATTTGAGCTGCACCACGTTGGCCATGGCCTGCTCGTCGATCTTGTTCAGCTGCGCCTCGGGGTAGCGGGCCACGCTGACCGAGGGACCGGCAAGGCCAGCCACCGGTGCCACTTTTTGCCACAGCTCTTCGGTGATGAAGGGGATGATGGGGTGCGCCAAACGCAAAATCGCTTCGAGTGTGCGGATCAGGGTGCGGCGGGTGGCACGCTGCTGTGCGGGGTCACCGGTCTGGATTTGCACCTTGGCAATTTCCAAGTACCAGTCGCAGTACTCGTTCCAGACGAATTCATAGATGGCGCTGGCCACATTGTCCAAGCGGTAATCGGCAAAGCCTTTGGCGACTTCGGCCTCGGTTTGCTGCAGCGCCGAGGCGATCCAGCGGTCGGCCTGGCTGAACAACATGTATTGGTAAAACGGGCCGGCGGCAATGGCTTCGCCGTTTTCACCCGTGCGCGGTGGCGCGCATTCGGCCTTGGTGTGTTCTCGCAAACCGCAGTCTTGGCCTTCGCAGTTCATCAGCACAAAGCGGGTGGCGTTCCAAAGTTTGTTGCAAAAGTTGCGGTAGCCCTCGCAGCGCTTGGAGTCAAAGTTGATGCTGCGGCCCAGGCTGGCCAGCGCGGCAAAGGTGAAGCGCAAGGCGTCGGCACCATAAGCGGGAATGCCTTCCGGGAATTCTTTTTCGGTCTGCTTGCGCACCTTGGGCGCGGTCTCGGGTTTGCGCAGGCCTTGGGTGCGTTTGTCCAGCAAAGGCTCCAAGGTGATGCCGTCGATCAGGTCCACCGGGTCCAGCACATTGCCTTCGGACTTGCTCATCTTCTTGCCTTGGGCGTCGAGCACCAGGCCGTGGATGTAGACGTGTTTGAAGGGCACTTGGCCGGTGAAGTGGGTGGTCATCATGATCATCCGGGCGACCCAGAAGAAGATGATGTCGTAGCCGGTCACGAGGACGCTGCTGGGGAGGTAGAGGTCGTAATCACTTTGGCTTTTGTTGGCGTTGGCGTTTCCGTTGGTGCCGCTGCCGAGCGTGCCGGACTCGGCCTTGCTCCTACTCGCTTCGCTCGCCATGTCGCTGCGCCCGAGCCCGGCACGCTCGGCAGCTGCGTTGTCGGCAACTTTACCGTTGTTGGGCCAGCCCATGGTGCTGAAAGGCACCAGCGCTGACGAATACCAGGTGTCCAAGACGTCTTCGTCGCGCTTGAGCGTTTTGCCTGGCGAGAGCTTGTCAGCCTGTGCTTGCGCCTGGGCTTCGTTGCGCGCCACGTAGACTTTGCCGTCTTCGTCGTACCAAGCCGGAATCTGGTGGCCCCACCACAGCTGGCGCGAGATGCACCAGTCCTGGATGTTGTTCATCCACTGGTTGTAGGTGTTGACCCAGTTCTCGGGCACGAATTTGACCTCGCCTGACTGCGCCGCGTCGATGGCTTTTTGCGCAATGCTTTTGCCGGTGGGGTCTTGGTCACCGACCTTGTTCATGGCGACAAACCACTGGTCGGTCAGCATGGGCTCGATCACTTGGCCGGTACGTGCGCAGCGCGGCACCATGAGTTTGTGCTTTTTCACTTCAACCAAAGCGCCTGCGGCTTCCAGATCGGCCAGCACGGCCTTGCGGGCGACAAAACGGTCCAGGCCCCGGTATTTTTCTGGGGCGTTGGTGTTGATCGTTGCGTCCAGGTTCAGCACGCAAATCATCTCCAGCTTGTGGCGCTGGCCGACTTGGTAGTCGTTGGTGTCGTGTGCCGGCGTGACCTTGACCACGCCGGTGCCGAAGTCTTTGTCCACGTAATCGTCGGCGATCACGGGGATGCTGCGGTTGCACAAAGGCAGCTTCACCTGTTTGCCGACGAGGGCGCTGTAACGCTGGTCTTCGGGGTGCACCATCACGGCCACGTCGCCCAGCAGGGTTTCAGGCCGGGTGGTGGCCACCACCAGACCTTGAACGCTTTCGCCGTTGACGGATTGCGGGCCATCGGCAAAGTCATAACGGATGTGCCACATGCTGCCGTCTTCTTCGGCGCTTTCCACTTCCAGGTCAGACACCGCGCTTTGCAACACCGGGTCCCAGTTCACCAAGCGCTTGCCACGGTAAATCAGGCCCTGCTCATACAACTGCACAAAGGTCTCGGTCACCGTCTTGGACAGTTTCGGGTCCATCGTGAAGTATTCGCGGCTCCAGTCCACGCTGTCGCCCATGCGGCGCATTTGGTTGGTGATGGTGTTGCCAGATTGTTCCTTCCATTCCCAAACCTTGCTCACAAAGTTCTTGCGCGCCTCGGCCGGCGTGGGGCCCATGTCGTGGCGGCTGATGCCTTGGGCCTGCAGCTGGCGCTCGACCACGATTTGCGTGGCAATACCGGCGTGGTCGGTGCCCGGAATCCAAGCGGTATTGAAGCCCGACATGCGGTGGTAACGCGTCAGGCTGTCCATGATGGTTTGGTTGAAGGCGTGGCCCATGTGCAGCGTGCCGGTCACGTTGGGCGGGGGCAGCTGGATGGCAAACGCCGGGGCCGTGGCCACGGGGGCAGCCGTGCCGCGAAAGCCCGCCACGCCGTAACCGCGCTTTTCCCACTCGGGCCCCCAGTGGGCCTCCAAGGCTGCCGGTTCAAACGATTTGGACAAGCTGTCAAGGCCGGGCTGATGGGCCACAGTGCGGGGGGCGTTGCTCATGGGGGTCTTTTCAAATGTGAAAACGGCAACTCAGCCAGTGCCGTGCGGAACCATCATGGTCCAAAGCTGTGGATTTTACCTAGCCTGCATGCGCCTGAGCGGACGCAGTTGGGCGTGCAACAGGGGCTTGTTCAGCATGGCCTTATGCACCCGAAGGCTCGGTGCCCGAGATCAGCCATGTCAACGCTCAGCTGCCTGCCTCACAGCCCCAGCAATGCCGGATCGCCTTGCCCGCGCCGCAGCACCGAGGGCTCGTCAGCGCCCATGTCGATCACGGTGGTGGGCTGCAGCGAGCAAGCCCCCGCATCAATGACCGCAGCGACTTGGTGCTCTAGGCGTTCGCGAATTTCTTCGGGGTCGTTTAAGGGCGAGGCGTCACCCGGCATGATCAAGGTGGTCGCCAACAAGGGTGCACCGTGCAGGCTCAAGAGTTCTTGCAGCACTTTGTGCTCGGGCACGCGCAGGCCGATTGTTTTGCGCTGAGGGTGGCTCAATCGGCGAGGCACTTCTTTGGTGGCTTCCAAAATGAAAGTGAAGGGCCCGGGCGTGGCCTGTTTGATGGCACGAAACTGCCAGTTGTCCACCCGAGCGTAGTTGGCCAACTCGCTCAAGTCGCGGCACAGCAGGGTCAGATGGTGTTTCTCGTCCACGCCACGAATGCGGCGCAATTGGTCGGCAGCGTTCTTGTCATCCAATTGGCAGACCAAGGCGTAACTGGAGTCTGTGGGCACGGCCAGCACACGGCCTTGGTTGAGCAACTGCACGGCTTGTTTGAGCAGGCGCGCTTGCGGGTTGTCTGGGTGGACGCTGAAAAATTGGGCCATGGCCAGCTTCAGTCAGAGGTCTGCCAGGCGATCACGGGGCGGCACGAACGATGAGCAAAAAGAAAGTCTTGGAACGGTTTTGCGGTCAAGGTGTTCACTGGATGCGGTCTGCCAAAACTTCCCAGACAGGGGTCAG
The DNA here is from genome assembly GCF_044361645.1 of Limnohabitans sp. Taxonomy (GTDB): domain Bacteria; phylum Pseudomonadota; class Gammaproteobacteria; order Burkholderiales; family Burkholderiaceae_C; genus Limnohabitans_A. The sequence goes on from NZ_JBIKIL010000014.1 coordinate 28,998, forward strand.
TTGGCTGGGCAGGAAGGGCAAGGCACCCAGATCGATGCGGCTCTCATCGGGGCTGTGAAAATCACTGCCACGCGAAGCGGCCAAGTCAAATTCAAGGGCTGTTTCCGCGTAACGCACCGCTTCTTGCGATGAGTGGCTGCCGGTGATGACCTCGACCCCGCGCCCACCATGGGCCTTGAACTCGCTGAACAGCGCGTACTCTTCATTGGGGGTAAAACCGTAGCGTGCCGGATGCGCAATGACCGCCACGCCGCCCGCATCGCTGATCCACTGCACCGCCTCTTGCAGCCGCGCCCAGCGGTGGGGCACGAAGCCAGGTTTTCCTTCGGTCAAAAATTTGCGAAACACCTCGGAGGTGTCACTGCATACACCGGTTTCAACCAAGTGCCGCGCAAAATGGGTGCGCGAAATCAACTCGGGGTTGCCCACATATTGGAGGGCACCCGCATAAGCGTTGAAGATACCCACTTTGGCAAGGCCGTCTGACATTTCTTGGGCGCGCTCGCCACGCCCACCGCGCGTGCGGCGCAAGCCCGCCACCAGGGCGCTGTTGTGGGCGTCAAAACCCAAACCCACAATGTGCACCGTTTGGTGGGCAAAGGTGACTGAAATCTCGGTGCCTGTGAGGTAGGGCAGGCCCAGTGCACGTGCTGCGGCCAAGGCGCGGTCTTGCCCGCCAACCTCGTCGTGATCGGTCAATGCCCAAATTTCCACGCCATTGGCTTTGGCGCGTTTGGCCAAATCTTCTGGGGTCAGGGTACCGTCGGAGATGACGGAGTGGCAGTGCAGGTCGGCATTGAGCATGGTGACTATTCTAGGCGCATGGCGTGCATTACGGCTTGCTTGTAGGGGCATTGCGGCTGTTGCCCTGCGCTGAACAGCCCTGCAGTTTTTCAGGCGCAGGCCTCTGGCCGATAATCAAGCCATGACCACCATGCAGACTTTTGCGGAGTGCAGCCCATGGCACTGATGATCACTGACGAATGCATCAACTGCGATGTGTGCGAGCCCGAGTGCCCCAATCAGGCCATTTACATGGGCGAAGAAATTTACGAAATCGAGCCCTCTAAATGCACCGAGTGCGTGGGCCATTTCGACGAACCCCAATGCGTACAAGTGTGCCCCGTGGCTTGCATTCCTTTGCATCCGCAGCACATTGAAAACCAAGAATCTCTCTGGGCCAAATACCGCCGCCTGCAAGGGCAGTAGGGTGCAAAGCCCGCTTCAGTCGGGCAATGGGGCATGGGGTTCGGGGGGCGTGACTGGCCGGGGTGGTTTGGGCCGGGGTGGTTTGCTGGTGTGGATCTGGGCCATGGCTTTTTCCATCTGCCCGCCCAACAGCAGTGGCAAAGCCAAGACCGAACGGTGGATGCTGTCGTCAATGCCTTTTCGGTGCGCCAATATGGGTTTTTTCAACACCCAACTGACGACTTCGGCCTTGTCGCCCGGGTGACCAACGCCAAGGCGCAAGCGCCAGTAATCGGCGGCGCCCAACTGGGCGTGGATGTCTCGCAGCCCGTTGTGCCCAGCATGGCTGCCGCCTAATTTGAGTTTGGCTTCGCCCGGCAGTATGTCCAGCTCGTCGTGCGCCACCAAAATCTCTTGCGGTGTGATTTTGAAAAACCGAGCCAACGCACCGACCGATTTGCCCGACAAGTTCATGAAGGTCTGGGGCTTGAGCAACCAGAGAGTTTGCCCCTTGACCAGGGTGCGGGCCACCATGCCGTGGTAGCTGCGTTCGGGCACCAGCGAAACTTGGAGTTCGCGGGCGACAGCGTCGATCCACCAAAAGCCAGCATTGTGGCGGGTGTCTTCGTATTCTTGGCCGGGGTTGCCCAGGCCGACGAGCAGTTTGATCATGGTGCGAGATTATCCGTGCTGCGGGTTCACAGCGGCGAGTTCAGACCCTCCAGCCACCATGCAAAAGGCCCGCTTGCGCGGGCCTTGAAAAGCCAATCTGCAGTGCCAAGGCCAAGCCTGGCCCAGATCAGATTACTTTTTGCCTTTGCCTTTTTTGGCATCTGCAGGCGCAGCGACCACTGGCGCGGCGACCACTTCTTCGACTGGGGCCACAGCTGTGACCAAAACCGGGTTTTTCTTGCCGTGGGTGATGGCTTTGCAGCCAGCGGGCAAGCTGATGTCGTTCAGGTGCAGCGACACGCCTTTGGTCAAACCCGTCAAGTTCACCGCGATGAACTCAGGCAAGTTGGCGGGCAAACAAGCGATTTCGAGCTCGGTCACGACGTGGTTAACGGTGCACTTGTCGGTCTTGACTGCTTCAGATTCCTCTTCACCGTTGAAGTGCAATGGCACTTTCATGCGCAAAGTGGTGTTGGCATCCACGCGCTGAAAGTCAATGTGTTGCACCAATTGTTTGAAAGGGTGCATTTGGTAGTCCCGCAGCAATACTTTGCTGGATTGACCGTTGAACTCCATGTCCAGAATCGAAGCGTGGAAAGCTTCTTTTTTCAGGGCATGCCAAAGCGCGTTGTGGTCCAACTCGATCAGTTGCGGGGCCAATGTGGAGCCGTATACGATGCCCGGTGTGCGACCGGAATTGCGGAGACGGCGGCTCGCACCCGTGCCCTGCTTGGCGCGCTCAAAAGCGACAAATTTCATGATTTTCTCCTGCTGGGTTGCACCGCGACCAGTGCCACCCTGACTCAAAAAAGCCAGTCAATCCACCAGGATGACCGGCCGCTATTGGCCTTTTTTCCGATCAAGCTTGGTCAGAAAAAAGGCTCATCACCGACTCACCCTTGGCAATCCGGTGAATCGTTTCGGCGATCAACGGGGCCACAGAGAGTTGGCGAATTTTGGTGCACGCTGCGGCTTCGGCCGACAGTGGGATGGTGTTGGTGACCACCACTTCGTCCAAGGCTTCACCCCTGGCAATGCGGTCGATGGCCGGACCCGAAAAAATCGGGTGTGTGCAGTAAGCGTAAACTTTTTTGGCCCCGCGCTCTTTGAGCACTTCGGCGGCTTTGACCAAGGTGCCTGCGGTGTCGATCATGTCGTCCATGATCACGCAATTGCGCCCATCGATCTCGCCAATCACGTGCATGACTTCGCTCACGTTGGCTTTGGGCCGACGCTTGTCGATGATGGCCAGATCGCAGCCCAGCTGCTTGGCCAAGGCGCGAGCGCGCACCACGCCGCCCACGTCGGGCGAGACCACGATCAAATCGTCGTAATTTTGTTGGCGCAGGTCGCCGAGCAGTACCGGCGAGGCGTAAATATTGTCCACAGGAATGTCAAAAAAGCCCTGAATTTGGTCGGCATGCAAATCCATGGTCAACACACGGTCGACGCCCACGGCTTGCAGCATGTTGGCCACCACTTTGGCCGAAATCGGCACCCGGGTTGAGCGCGGGCGGCGGTCTTGGCGGGCATAACCGAAGTAGGGAATCACAGCACTGATGCGCTCGGCCGAGGCACGTTTCAGCGCGTCCACCATGATCAGCAACTCCATCAGATTTTCGTTGGTGGGGGCGCAGGTGGACTGCACCACGAACACCTCTCGGGCCCTGACATTTTGCTTGAGTTCAACAGTGACTTCACCGTCAGAAAACCGGCCCACATCGGCAGCACCAAGTTGAGTGCCCAGGTGCTTGGCGATCTCAGCTGCCAAAACCGGGTTGGCGTTGCCGGTGAACAGCATGAAGTCGGGGGTGTTCGAAGCAGGCTGCATGTGCATTCCAGCGATCAGAAAAAATGGGCCTGTACAAATGAACGTGTTTGGCAGGGGAAGAAGGACTCGAACCTTCGAATGCCGGAATCAAAATCCGGTGCCTTAACCAACTTGGCGACTCCCCTACACGGGTTGACCACTGAAACAGCAGCCAACCGATCAACTGTCAATGGCGGCCCAACCTTGCAAGGGGTGGGTTGCCAAATTGCTGCATAGCCGTGCCGAAAAGTGATCGGGGACCGAAACTTTAAGTGTGCTGTCCCTGCAATGGGCAAACACGGCACTGCCAGAACCCGTCATTTTGGCTTGCATTCCGAGGCTGTTGAGCGCAAAAAGCGCTGGCTCAATTTCGGGACACAAAGCCTGTGCGATGGGTTGCAAATCATTGCGACCGAAGCCGTATGGATCTGCAGCAAAGAGCAAGATTGTAGCAGCGTTTGTATCGCGTTTCAGGTCGGGGTGCGCAAAAATGCGAGCTGTTTCAATGCCTGTGGGCGGTTTGATCACCCAAAATTGGGCCGGTGCCAGGTCAATGGCTGTGATGCTTTCACCAATGCCCTCTACCCAGGCGTTGTGTCCGCTCAGGAAAAAGGGCACGTCGGCCCCCAACTGCAGGCCCAAGGATGTCAGCTCGGGCAAGCTGAGCTTTAACTGCCACAGCCGGTTGAGTGCCAGCAAGCATGTGGCCGCATCCGATGAGCCCCCTCCCATTCCAGCTTGGGCTGGAATGTGTTTTTCCACCCCAATGTGCACACCATCGGTGCAGCCTGTGTGTTGTTGCAGCAAGTGGGCCGCGCGGGTAATGAGGTCTTGCGCTGGCAAGGGCGTGGTCAGGTCTTCGCGGCTGATGCCGGGGCCGGCACGTTTTTCAAAATGCAAAGTGTCGCACCAATCAATCAGCATGAAAGCCGATTGCAACAAGTGGTAAGCATCAGGGCGACGTCCTGTGATGTGCAAGAACAAATTGAGTTTGGCCGGGGCAGGGACGTCGTACAGCGATTTCATGCCCGGATTATCGCCATCGGTGGGCCGCAGGGAGGCGGGCCTAAAACCTGGCGGCCCATATTCAGCGGTCTGTCAGCGGTCTAAAACAATGCGCACCGCAGTTGCTGGTGTGGGCACCAGGCGTTCAGCCGAAATGCGCCCTTGGGCATGACCCGACAAATCGGCATTCCAGCCCGGTACTTGGGCTGGGCGACCCGCCAACCATTCAAACAAAGCTGCAATCGGCAGTTCGGTGCCTGTCAAGCGTTCGACCAAGGTTGGCAGATTGCTGCTTTCTACGGCTTGCGAGCCTTGGGTCAGTTGTGCCCAATCGGGGGTCCATACCAAGCGTGCCAAGGTGGTGCCGATCGGACTGAGCATCAGCAGTTCGCCTTTTTGGGCAGAGCCTTGCAGCTCAAAACTGGCGCTCATGGATTCGGGGGGGTGTTTCAAGACCTGAATGGCCATGCGACCCGACCAATAAGCCTGGGGGTCGTCTACAGGCATGCGGGGCGATGCGCAGCTTGTCAGGAGCCAGCTCAGCGCCAATGCCGCCCCTGCTACCCAGTGGCTGCGCCCTTGCTCGGCGGGTGGCAAAGGCTCAGCAGATGGTCTGAGCTTGCACGCATTCATGGCTTGAAGTCAAAGCGTTGAAAGGTTTCCAGCAGCGTAGAGTTGTCCGATTTGAGCATCAAACCTTCACGCCAAATGGTCGCCGCTTGCTGGCGCTCGCCCAAGACCCAAAGCACCTCGCCCAAGTGGGCTGCGATTTCGGCATCAGGTCGGCTTTTGAAGGCTGCTTGCAAAACCTCAAGGGCTTCGGCCATGCGACCTTGGCGATAGGCCACCCAACCCAAACTGTCTTGGATGTAGGCATCATTTGGTGCCAGCTGCAGGGCTTTGGTGATCAGTTGTCGGGCTTCGTCGAGTCGGGTGTTGCGATCGGCCAAGGAGTAGCCCAAAGCGTTGAATGCGTGGGGGTCTTCGGGTTTGCGCTGCATCAGCTGACGCAGCAGGGTTTCCATCTCGTCATAGCGCTTGAGCTTTTCGCACACCATGGCCAATTCAGACATCAAATCGGTGTTTTGAGGCTGTGCTTTGAGGGCGTCATTGACCAAGGCATAGGCCTCATCGACGCGCTTGTTCTCGCGCAACCAAAGCGACTGCACCAAGACTTTGCGTGTGGCTTGCTCGGCGTTGCTGGTTTTGATTTGTGACAACACCAACCAAGCCTCATCCAGCAGGCCTTGCTGGGTCAGCAAATCGGCTTGGCGACTGGCCAATTTTGTGGGTTCTGCATCGGGCGGTACTTGAGCCAACCATTCATTGGCCAGCGCCCATTGGCCTTTTTGTTGCGCCAATTGCGCCAAAGCCATCAGGGCCTCAGTCAAGCCAGTTTGTTCATTCGGATTGGTCATTGACTTGGCCAAATCCACGTGTTTGCGCAGTTTTTGCTCGGCTTCAGTGCGTTTGCCTGACTCCAGTAAAAACAGACCATGCACCAACCACGCGGCAGCGAAATCGGGGTGCTTGGCATTGAGTTGCGACAGCTGCATCTGGGCCGCTGCTTGTTGCCCTTGTCCGATCAACAAGCGTGCATAGCCCAGCCGAATCTCGGGTGGGACGTCTGTTTGCATGGCTTTTTCAAGCAAAGGTCCCATCTCAGCAGGCGCCACGCCAGACAAACTCAAAGCCAAGATCAATGGGCCAGGAGCCTTCGGGTCAGCCGAGTGGCCTTGGCGTGTGGCCGCCACTGATAAAGCCGCTTGCCCAGCTTCTCGCCGCATGCGGCCCACTGTGGTCCAGGCCGCAGCGGCTGTGTTGGCTTGTTTGAGTGCAAAAGACAAAGCCTTTTCAACCGTGTCAGCGGCCAATTTTTTATCTGATACGCGCGAGAAAACGCTGGGTACTGAGGCAATGGCGGCGTTTTGTTCGTCAGCGGGCAAATCTTGAATCGATGTTGCCAAAGCTTTGCCCGCCTCGTCCACGCGGTTCAGGGCCAAGAGTATTTGCAACAGGTACCGGTTGGCTTGCGTGCTTGCGGGCACAGCGCTTTTCCAGGCTTGCGCTGCCTGCAGTGCCGCCTCGCCAGAGCGTGAGCGCAGTGCCACATCGACCGCGCGCTGAAAAAGTTGGGGGTCGTTGGTTTTTCGAGCCGCATCCAAAATCATGGAAAAACCGCTGCCCGCAGAGCCTGCCTGAACGTTGAGCTCACCGAGCAACAATTGGTAGAACAGCGCAGCATCGAGTGCTGAGCTGGCTGGCGGTGCAAGGGGAGAGCCCGCAGCGGACAGTGCCGCCTGCGGCGTGGCTGCAGGGCTGGTGGCTGGAGTCAGCACAGGTGATGCGGGTGGCGAAGCATCGGGCAAAGCCGGTTGCGCCCAAGCGCTCAAAACGCAGGAGGTGACAGCAGCGAATCGAAACCAGAATTTCATGGCTTCATCATAATCCAGCCACCTGCAGGCGCGATCAGCCCAGCCCAAGTCCCTTTTTGCCCCCAAGCCTATGCCCGAACTCCCCGAGGTTGAAGTCACCCGCCGCAGCTTTGCAGACCGCATCGCATCGGCCCACATTTTGGCGCTGCACATGGGCAAGCCCTTGCGCTGGCCCTTGGGCGTGCCTGCCACCCACCTGGTGGGCCGTCAGGTGTGGGGCGTTCGGCGACGCGGCAAGTATTTACTGCTCGATTTGGATCAAGGCTTGCTGTTGCTGCACTTGGGCATGTCGGGCAGTTTGAACTTTGCGCCCAGCCAAGCCGAAGCTGGGCCGCACGACCACATGGACTTGGTGACCGACCGAGGCGTGCTGCGGCTGCACGACCCGCGCCGCTTTGGAGCCGTGGTGTGGGCGCCTTGCGAAGATTCACCCCAAGCCCAAAAGCTCTTGGGCCGCTTGGGCGTGGAGCCCTTGAGTGCCCAATTTGACGCGGCGGCTTTTGCGCAAGCCTTGAAGAAACGCCAAAGCGCCATCAAGCAAGTGCTGCTGGCCGGAGACGAGGTGGTGGGCGTGGGCAATATTTACGCCTCTGAGGCCTTGTTCATGGCGGGCATTCGCCCCACCACCCGGGCGGCGCGTTTGTCCAAGCCCCGTGTGGCCCGTTTGCACGCGGCCATTGTGCAGGTGCTGACCCGCGCCGTTGAGCAAGGTGGCAGCTCGCTCAAAGACTTCGTCAATGCCGAGGGCCGCACCGGCTACTTTCAATTGGAAGCCGCGGTGTACGGCCGTGCAGGCGCGCCTTGCCGGGTGTGCAGCACGCCCATCAAGTCCATGCTGCAGGGCCAGCGCACCACTTTTTACTGCCCCAGATGTCAAAAACCATGAGCCTCTTGCACCACTTGCACCACTTGCACGACTTGCCCGAGGGTTTTGCGCGCCGCATGGTGGCTTGGCAGCAGCAACACGGTCGCCAAAGCCTGCCTTGGCAAAACACCCAAGACCCTTACCGCGTCTGGTTGTCCGAAATCATGCTGCAGCAAACGCAGGTGAGCACGGTGCTTGACTACTTTCCCCGTTTTCTGGCGCGGTTTCCCGACGTGGCCACTTTGGCCGCTGCAGCGCAAGACGATGTGCTGGCGCTGTGGAGTGGCCTGGGCTATTACAGCCGCGCGCGCAACTTGCACAAGTGCGCCCAAGCGGTGATGGGGGCGTTTGGTGGGGCCTTTCCACGGCGCGCCGAAGACCTGCAAACCTTGCCCGGCATTGGCCGCTCGACCGCAGCGGCGATTGCGGCGTTTTGCTTTCAAGAGCGCGCAGCCATCTTGGATGGCAATGTCAAAAGGGTGCTGACACGGGTGTTGGGTTTCCAAGACGATTTGGCGCTGGCCAAAAACGAAAAGGCTTTGTGGGCGCTGGCGCAAGACCTCTTGCCCGCGCAAGCCAGCGACATGCCGCGCTACACCCAGGCCTTGATGGACCTGGGGGCCACGCTGTGTTTGCCGCGCAAAGCGCTGTGCGAGGCCTGCCCGGTGTTGTCGGTGTGCCAGGCCAAAGCGCAAGATGCGCCGCTGGCCTACCCTGTGAAAACCCGCAAACTCAAGCGCAGCAGCGCCACGCTGTGGCTGCTGTGGGCCGTGAACGCGCAAGGCCAGGTGTGGCTGCAAAAACGGCCGGACAAGGGCATTTGGGCGGGTTTGTTCAGCTTGCCGGTGTTTGATGCCGAGGCGCAATTGCTCGCGGCTTGGCCGCAAGGCCAGGCACCGACCTATATTGAGCCTTGGAAGCATGTGCTGACGCACCGTGACTTGCATTTGCACCCCGTGCAGCTGAGCGGCTCGGGCAATTTCGCGCCGGCGGGTGAGGGGCAGTGGGTCGATGCCGGTGCATGGCCTGACCTGGGTTTGCCTGCGCCGGTTCGCATGCTGCTGGCGTCCTCCAGAGCCACTTGAACCGGGTCAGGCGGCTGCGTGGCCGGTGGGGCGGGGTGCCGCCTCCAGAAAAGCGTTTCAACTCAGATGGCGTCGAGTTCGCGGTGGCGCTTGAGGGTGAGCCAGCGTGCGCCAAAGCTTTGTGCCAGCTGCTCGACCATGAAAACCGAGCGGTGTTGGCCGCCTGTGCAGCCGATCGCCACCGTGACGTAGCTGCGGTGGTCGCGTTCGATGGCGGGTATCCAGTGCTTTAAAAAACCCTCGATCTGCAGTTGCATTTGCACAAACTCTTCCGACTGGCGCAGGTAGGCCTGCACCGGCTCATCGCGACCGGTCAAGGGCTTGAGGGTGCTTTCGTAGTGTGGGTTGGGCAGCATGCGCACGTCAAACACATAGTCGGCATCGGTCGGAATGCCGCGCTTGAAGCCGAAGGACTCGAACACCAAGGTCAGCTGCGCCAAAGGGGCGCTGACCAGGGTCTTGATGTAGGTTTGCAACTGCGCAGAGCGCAGCAAACTGGTGTCGATGACATGGGCGCGTTCGCGCAAGTCGGATAAAAGCTCGCGCTCAAATCCAATGGTTTCTACCAAAGCCCTGTCGCTTTGGGGCTTGTTGCCGCCCGACAAAGGGTGCTTGCGCCGTGATTCAGAGTAACGCCGTTGCAAAGTGTCAGAGTTGGCATCTAAAAAAACCGACTTCACCGTCATGCCCATGTCGCGCAGCAAGGCCATTTGCTCGGGCATGAGGTGCAAGGAGTTGGCGCTGCGCACGTCAATGGCAATCGCCAGCCGTTGTTCTTTTTGTTGTTCTTCGAGCTTGACAAATGAGACCAGCAACTCCGGCGGCAAGTTGTCGACGCAGTAATAGCCGGCGTCTTCGAGGGCATGCAGCGCCACCGATTTGCCAGAGCCGGACATGCCGGTGATGAGGATGATGTCCATGCTCAGCTTTGAGTGGCTTTGCGGCCTGGGGGTTTGGGAGGGGGATCGCCCAACATTTCGCGGGCATGTGCCAAGGTCGTGGCCGACAACTTTTCGCCGCCCAACATGCGGGCAATTTCGCTCACGCGCGTCTCACCGCTCACGCTGCGCACTTGGCTGCTGACCTGGCCTTGGGCGGCAGACTTGCTGACCAGCAGGTGGTGGTCGGCGCAGGCGGCCACTTGGGGCAGGTGCGTCACGGCCAGCACCTGGCGGTGCAAACCCAATTGTTTCATGAGGCGGCCCACGGTCTCGGCCACAGCGCCGCCCACACCCGAGTCCACTTCGTCAAAAATCAGCGTGCCTGCTTGACCCAGTTCACTGGTGCTCACAGCAATGGCCAGTGCGATGCGCGAGAGTTCACCGCCCGAGGCGACTTTGCCCACGGGGCGCGGCGTGCTGCCCTCGTGTCCGGCGACCAAAAAGCTGACATCCTCCGAGCCGTGCTGAGCGGGGGCCTCCAGGGCTTGCAAGAGCACCTCAAAACGCCCGCCTTGCATGCCGAGTTGCTGCATGGCGCTGCTGACTGCTTGGGCCAGGGGTTTGGCCGCTTGCTGGCGCTGGCGCGAGACCGCTTTGGCCGCTTGGGCACAGGCGGTTTGCGCAGCTTGTGCGGCCTCTTGCAGGCTGACGAGGTCGGCTGCGGCGTCAATTTTGGCCAATTCTTGTCGCCACGTCGCCAAAGTGTGCGGCAAGTCGACAGGCGTTTTTTTGTAACGGCGCGCCAGCGACAACCATTGGCCCATGCGCTCGTCCAGCTTTTCCAACTGCGCTGGGTCCGGGTCGGTTTTGCGCAGATAAGTGTGCAGGCTGTGGGCCACGTCTTCGGCTTGGGCTTGGGCCGAAGTGAGCTGCTCGGCCAAGGCCTTGAATTCGGGTTCAAACTGCCCCAGCGACTGCAAGGACTGGATGGCGCGGGACAGCTGGCGCAAAGCGCCTGCCTCGTTGTTGTTGTCTTCGCCCCCGAGCAAAAGCTTGGCTTGGTTCGCCCCGTCGATCAGGGCCTGGGCATTGGCCAATCGGCTGTGCTGCGTGCTCAGCTCTTGCCATTCGTCCACCAAGGGCATGAGTTTTTCCAACTCACCAATTTGCCAAGCCAGCCTCTCGCGTTCGTTGGCCAGTGAAGTTTGCGCTTGTTGCGCGTCAAGCAGGGTTTGCTGCGCTTGTCGCCAGGTTTGCCAGCTGGCTTTGAGGGGGCGGGTGTCGATGCCCGCATACGCATCAAGCAGGCCCCGCACGGCGTTGGGCCGGGTCAGGCTTTGCCAAGCGTGCTGGCCGTGGATGTCTAAAAGTTGCTCGCCCAACTCGCGCAGTTGCGTGGCGGTGGCCGGGCTGCCGTTCACCCAAGCGCGGCTTTTGCCGGCAGAGTCTACGGTGCGGCGCAAGAGCAAATCGGCGCTGGCCTCAAAACCGGCTGCTTCCAGCCAGGCCTGAATGGCAGGGGTGGGCTCGAACTCGGCGCACACCTCGCAGCGGCTGGCCCCTTCGCGCACCACGCCCGATTCGGCGCGGGCCCCCAAGGCCAGTTGCAAAGCGTCAATCAAGATGGATTTGCCAGCGCCCGTCTCGCCGGTCAAGACGGAAAAGCCTGTGGCCAAATCCAGCTCCAGGCTTTGCACGATCACAAAGTCGCGCAGGGTGATGTGCCTCAGTGCCATGGCTTAAGCACCCTCGTTCCAATGCATTTTTTTGCGCAAGGTGTCAAAGTAGTTCCAGCCTGCGGGGTGCAAAAACCGCACGGTGTGCTCCGAGCGCTTGACCACAATCCGGTCACCCAAAATCAAGTCGGCCAGAGATTGCATGTCGAAGTTGGCGCTGACGTAGCGCCCAGCCACGATCTCGATGCTGATCTCGGACGACTCAGGCAGCACAATGGGGCGGTTGGACAGCGTGTGCGGTGCAATCGGCGCCATGACCCAGCCGCCAATGGCCGGGTGCATCAAAGGCCCCCCCACAGACAAAGAATACGCGGTGGAGCCTGTTGGCGTGGCGATGATCAAGCCGTCTGCGCGTTGGTTGGACACAAAACGGCCATCGACCTCGACCCGCAGCTCCACCATGCCGGAGGTGCCACCGCGGTTGACCACCACATCGTTCATGGCCAAAGCGCTGAACACGCAGCGCTGGTCGCGCATGACCTGCGCTTGCAGCAGGCTGCGGTTTTCGGTTTGGTGCTGGCCCTGCAGCATGGGCAGCAACGCATCTTGGTAGCTTTGCAGGGGGATGTCGGTGATGAAACCCAGCCGCCCTTGGTTGATGCCCATCAGGGGTAAATTGAAACGGGCCATTTGGCGGCCAATGCCCAGCATGGTGCCGTCGCCGCCAATGACCAAGCCTAAATCACACTGTTGGCCAATCTCGGTCATTCCCAGCACGGGGTATTGGTTCAGGCCGGTGTGCGAGGCCGTTTCTTGGTCCAGCACCACGTCGCAGCCTTGCCGTGTCAGGAACTGGGCCACGTCGTCCAGCGCGCGCCGGGAACTCTCCAGCGCTCCACCGTGTGCAGTGGTGTGGTATTTGCCAAAAAGTGCAACGTGACGGAACTTGGATCTCATTCGCAAATTACATCATTAAAATGACCAGATGCTAGATGATCGTGCCAAGTTATTGCTCAAAGCCCTGGTGGAACGCTATATCGCGGACGGCCAACCTGTGGGCTCTCGCACGCTCTCCAAAGCCTCCGGCCTGGATTTGTCACCCGCCACCATCCGCAACGTGATGTCCGACCTGGAAGAGCTGGGTTTGATCGCCAGCCCCCACACCTCGGCCGGGCGTATTCCGACCAGCCGGGGCTACCGATTGTTTGTGGACACCATGCTCACGGTGCAGCGCGATGGCCTGGAAACTCCGGCCCTGATTCCTGATCAGCCGCAAAAGGTGATCGCCAGCGCGGCCAACTTGCTGTCCAGCTTGTCGCATTTTGTAGGTGTGGTCATGACACCACGCCGGCCCTCGGTGTTTCGGCATATCGAGTTTTTGCGCCTTTCCGAGCGGCGTCTGCTGGTCATCATTGTCTCGCCCGAAGGCGATGTGCAAAACCGCATCTTGTTCACCGAGACCGACTATTCGCAAAGCCAGTTGATTGAAACCTCCAATTTCCTCAACACCCACTACGCAGGCATGGCCATCGAGCAGGTACGCTCGCGGGTGCAGCAAGAACTGGTCAGTCTGCAAAGCGAAATCGCCACGCTCATGCAAGCGGCCGTGCAAGTCAGCACCGAAGCCCTGGCCGAGGACCAAAACGAAGTGGTCATTGCCGGTGAGCGCAACTTGCTGTCTGTGAGCGACTTTTCCAGTGACATGAGTCACCTGCGACGGGCGTTTGAATTGTTTGAGCAAAAAACCCAGCTCATGCGCTTGCTGGACGTGTCCAGCCAGGCCGAAGGCGTGCGGATCTACATTGGCGGAGAAAGCCAGATCGTGCCCATGCAAGAGCTGTCGGTCGTCAGCGCCCCCTACGAAGTGGACGGCCAGATCGTGGGCACCCTGGGTGTGATCGGCCCCACCCGCATGCCCTATGACCGCATGATCCAGATTGTCAACATCACCTCGCGCCTGGTCAGCAACGCACTCAGCCAGTCCAAATAAACCCCAACGCCGCCCACTACAATCACGGCTTCGGTGGGGGCGTTAGCTCAGTTGGTTAGAGCAGAGGACTCATAATCCTTTGGTCGACAGTTCAAGTCTGTCACGCCCTACCATTTACATCCTCGAAGTCACTTTGTACAACGCTGCAAAGTGACTTTTTTGTTGGGTTGAGTCAAGTTGAGGCACTCTGTCAGTACAGGAGTGCCACGCTGGGGGCAGTGTTCTATGACGAAACGCCACGCTGACACACCGCAGGCGATAGACTCAGCCATTGCCAAATCCAGCAAACAACGCTCCGTTGACGCACTGATAGCGGCATCGCCCAGCGTCTTGCTATTGCGTGACGGTGAACTGGTCTTGTATCGCCGCACACGCAGTCTGCTTTACCAATGCCGCTTCAAGTTGCCGGGCGGAAAGTGGCACAGATTCTCAACACGCAAAGCCAGTTTAGAAAACGCCATTTTGTAGTCTGCGCTTTAAAACGTAAATTCAATCAAATCAACCACTTGCGTTTGCGAACAGTCGAAGTTGGGAAGCCAAACCCAATCTGCAAGCGGCCCTGTTGATTCAATTGACCGACCACGAACCAGAACCGTCAATCGCTTGGCAGCTCTGTAAATGGGTTGGAGCGGCCTGATCTCACCCCCGCAAAAACAACTTGTAAACCGGGTTGTCCGTCTCTTCCGCATACGGATAACCTAGGGTTTTCAGGAACTTCTCAAACGCCTTGTCGTCCTTGGGGGGCACCTGCAGGCCCACCAAAATGCGGCCGTAGTCGGCGCCTTGGTTGCGGTAATGGAACAAGGAGATGTTCCAGCCTGGGCGCATCAGGCTCAAGAACTTGAACAATGCGCCCGGACGCTCGGGAAACTCAAAGCGCAGCAGGCGCTCGTCTTGTGACAGGTCCGAGTGCCCGCCCACCATGTGGCGGATGTGTTCTTTGGCCAGTTCGTCGTGCGTCAGGTCGATGGCCTTGAACTGGTGTTTGTTGAACTTGGCGGTGATCTTGCTGCTCTCGCCTTTGCCGTGCGTGCTCAGGCCCAAAAACACATGGGCTTTTTCAGAATCACTCATGCGGTAGTTGAACTCGGTCACGCTGCGCGGGCCACCGGGCAGGCTGCCGATCAACTCCAAAAAGCGCTTGAAGCTGCCGCGTTCTTCGGGAATGCTCACCGCAAACAGGCCTTCTTTTTCTTCGCCCACATCGGCCCTCTCGGCCACAAAGCGCAGGCGGTCAAAGTTCATGTTGGCGCCGCACAAGATGGCGGCAAAGGTCTGGCCCTTGCACTGGTGGGCGGCCACGTATTGCTTGACCGCTGCCACGGCCAGTGCGCCAGCGGGCTCCACGATCGAGCGGGTGTCCACAAACACATCCTTGATGGCTGCGCACACCGCGTCGGTGTCCACCGTCATGTAGGCGTCGACCAAGTTGCTGGCCACCCGGAAAGTTTCTTCGCCCACCAGCTTCACGGCGGTGCCGTCCGAAAACAAGCCCACATCGGCCAAAGTCACGCGCTTTTGGGCGGCCACCGACTGGATCATGGCGTCCGAGTCGTTCATCTGCACGCCAATCACCTTCACACCCGGGCGCACGGCCTTGATGTAGTTGGCCACGCCCGCAATCAGTCCACCCCCGCCGATGGCCACAAACACCGCATCGAGTGGGCCGGGGTGCTGGCGCAGCATTTCCATGGCGATGGTGCCCTGGCCCGCGATCACATCGGGGTCGTCAAAGGGGTGCACAAACGTCAGGCCCTGTTTCTTTTGCAAGCTCAGCGCGTGCTGGTAGGCGTCCGAATAACTGTCGCCATGCAAAACCACATCGCCCCCCAGGCCCTTGACCGCGTCAATCTTGACTTGCGGCGTGGTGGTGGGCATGACGATGATGGCGCGGGTGCCCAAGCGGCTGGCGCTCAGGGCCACGCCTTGTGCGTGGTTGCCGGCCGAGGCACAGATCACGCCCTTTTTGAGCTGCTCGGGGCTCAGCTGCGCCATCTTGTTGTAAGCCCCGCGCAGCTTGAAGCTGTGCACGGGCTGCTGGTCTTCCCGCTTGAGCAGCACTTGGTTACCCAGACGGCGAGACAGATTTTTGGCAATTTCCAGGCCCGTCTCATGGGCAACGTCATACACCTTGGCATTGAGGATTTTGATCAGGTAATCGGCGGGGGTCAGGTGTGGGGTCGTCATGTCTGGTGCGACGGCAGTGGTGCCGCATCGCTTAAAAAAGTGTGCGCTTGATGATAACGGTCAAAAAAAATGCCCCAAGTCTTGCGACTTGGGGCAAATCCACCTTTTCAGAGGGTGGAGGAGACAACTGGGCCGTGCAAAAAAGCGCGTCTATGCTCAATTGTACGGGTGTTTTTGTTGCATTGCAGCAAGTTCGCGGTGTCCATTTGCAAAAACTTGTAAAGTTGAACACCTGCAAGACCACTCAAAATCCGTGCGTTCAGCGCGGTCGATACACAAGGAAACAAAATGGAATGCACAGTCACCTGGACCGGCGCTGCCGGCACCCGCTCCGGCATGGGCTTTTTGGCCGAAACCGGCTCTGGTCACATGATCGCCATGGACGGTGCCCCCGATGCCGCCAAGCCCGAAAATGGTGGACAAAACCTCGCCCCGCGCCCCATGGAAACCCTGTTGGCAGCGACCGGCGCTTGCACCGCTTACGACGTGGTG
>NZ_JBIKIL010000113.1:0-11952 GCF_044361645.1 Limnohabitans sp.
AGCGAGCGCGCCGAGGTGGACCCCAAAGTCTTCACCAAGATCAACATGCACTTCAGCGTCACCGCCAAAGGCGTGCCAGCCATGGCCGTCGAAAGGGCGATTGCCATGAGCCACGACAAATACTGCTCGGCCAGCATCATGCTGGGCAAAACGGCTGCGATCACGACCAGTTTTGAGGTGGTGGAAGTGGCATGAAAGCCAAAAAATAGGGAATTGCTTTCCATGAATTCGGAAAACCATGCGCGATCGAACCCTTGTGCAAGCCACTGGTCAAATCAGCCAGAACTTTCCCGTCTGGATGCGCACTGGGCCCTTTGACCAAACGCATGATCAAGGTGCCCAAACAAAAGACCTCGCCCTCAACACAGGCGAGCAAGGCATTTGCAGCCGCTGGGTATTTGGGCCAAACCGCCGGGCCAGGAGCCGTGCTCTGCCTCAGGCCGCGTGATGTGCCATTGACGGCCAGTCTCGCGTCCATGCCTATGGGCTGTTTGTAAGCGGCGTTTGCACCGCTGGACTTCAAATCCGGTGCGCCACCGTGGTCATCAATTTGGCAGCCGCTTGCATGAGGGATTTGACGGCTTGGGGCAACTCTGTGGCGCCCGCCCTCATGGCCATTTGCGCATGGGCGATTTCGTCGGCTTTCATTTTCAACACAATGGCGCGTGATGCCGTGTCTGCTTGGGGCAGCAAATCCATGTGGCTTTGCAAGTGCGCCTCGACCTGACGTTCGGTCTCCACCACAAAACCCAGGCTGACTTTGTCGCCCCCCAGTTTGCCTGCAGCGAACCCAATGGCAAAAGAGCCGGCATACCAAAGCGGGTTGAGCAAAGACGCTCGGGCGTTCAAATCTTGGAGCCGCTGGTGGGTCCAAGCCAAGTGGTCGGTTTCTTCACGACTGGCCTCTGACAACTGCGCACGCAGCGCTGGGTTGGTGCACGCCAAGCTTTGCCCGTTGTAAAGCGCCTGAGCACACACCTCGCCCACATGGTTGATGCGCATGAGCGCGCCAGAGGTGCGGCGTTCGCTGTCGGTCAGCTGCAATTCGGCCATCGAAGCTGCAGGGTTGGGGCGACTGGCGCGGGGCTCGGCCCACAGTGTGCGCAAAGCACTGTCGGCAGCTAATATCAGAGCGTTGATCATCGGCCTAGTTTACCCATCCCCTTCACGGGCGTGCCGAGCCCAGGCTTTTTGGCTTGACCTCGCTTGTTTAAAAATGCGCATCGAGCCGTCATGTTTTGCATTGACAGCAGAAGCTAACTTGTTGGAATTGTTAATTAAAATGCTAATTTAAAAATTGAAGTTGTCAAAATGGCGCGAGCCCTGTTGCAATGTAGCAACGAACCCAGGCTTATTTCTTCAATTCCCTTTGAATTGCCCGAGGCCTCTGGTTCAATTGCTTCAACTTTCCGGTATCGGAGGTTGGCTCAGGTTCCAAACAAGGCGTTCAACGCCTGTTCTTCCCGGGCTCTTTTTTTAACCTTGGAGAAATTTGCAATGAAAAAAACTCTGATTGCTCTGGCTACATTGTCAGCTGTTACTGGCACCGCTTTTGCTCAATCCACCGTGACCATGTCTGGTGTCCTCGAAGTGGCTCCTTTCAGCAGCAGCAAAAACACTGTGGGCGCTGAGACAACCAAGTCCAGCCGCACAGCACAACACAACACCTGGTCAACATCGGTGTTGAACATTTCTGCCGTCGAAGATCTGGGCGGTGGTTTGAAAGCCTCGGCCGTGATGATTTCTGGTGTGGGTGACGGCTTTGCGGCACGTGAGCGCACTTTGGGTCTGTCTGGTGGTTTTGGTGCACTGCGTTTTGGTCGTTTTGTGCCCGCGCCCATCTCTGGTTTCCACGGTTTCTCGGGTGCTGGTTCTGCCACATTGGTAGGCAGCAGCTACGGTTTGATCACTGGCGGTACCGCTGCAGCGCCAAACGCTATTCACGGCCAAGCACTTGCTGAAACAAACATGGAGCGTCAAGACAACGTGCTCCAGTACACTTCGCCCAGCTTCAGCGGCCTGACAGTGAACCTCAACATCGTCAACAACACCAGCGATAGCGACTTGGCTGCCAAGGCTGGCAAGGCTGCTACAACTCAAAACGGTCTGCATGTGGGTTACAGCAATGGTCCATTGGGCTTGGGTCTGGCAACCAACCAAGCAACTGTCAAAGCTGAGGCTGCGACCACCGCTGCTGCTGCTGCAACCGAGTTGAAGTCGACTGTCAACTGGATCGGTGCATCGTATAACTTTGGCGTGGCCTCGGTGTTTGCAACCAACGCAACCCGCAAGTCCAAATTGGGCGGTGCAAATGCTGTTGATGTCAACCTGATGTCTTTTGGTGTTTCCGCTCCGGTGGGCCCAGTGACACTGCGCGCCTCAACATACTCTGGCAAAGACAAGCGTTCGGCAGCAGCCAGCGACAACTTCAAGTTGTCGGGTTACCAGGTCAGCGCCAACTACGCACTGAGCAAGCGCACGTCCTTGATCGCTGCCACCGGTACCAACGACATCAAGCGTGACTCTGGCAACACAACGGGTGCTCTTCGTAAAGCGCAAGGCACGACTCTGACTGTCAACCACACTTTCTGATGCCGGGCCGTGGCAACACGGCATGGAATTTAGAAACGACAACCCACCGTGGCAACGCGGTGGGTTTTTTTAATGGCTGATTCAATTGCAAGGCTCAACGTGATCATGCAAACAACAACTGAAACTAAAAGAGCTGACCCAAGCGTTGGGTCAAGGTTTTTCTGAAATTGGGGCCGGTGGGTAGCAGCCAAAGCAAGCGAACATTCTTTTGCCGCGCTGCGCTCGCAATGACGCAAGAATTGTCACTGCGAGGAGCGAAGCGACGTGGCAGTCTATGGATTGCCACGCTGCGCTCGCAATGACTCCAAAGTTGTCACTGCGAGGAGCGAAGCGACGTGGCAGTCTATGGATTGCCACGCCGCGCTCGCAATGACGCCAGAATTGTCACTGCGAGGAGCGAAGCGACGTGGCAGTCTATGGATTGCCACGCTGCGCTCGCAATGACGCCAGAGTTGTCACTGCGAGGAGCGAAGCGACGCGGCAGTCTATGGATTGCCACGCTGCGCTCGCAATGACGCCAGAATTGTCACTGCGAGGAGCGAAGCGACGTGGCAGCCTATGGATTGCCACGCTGCGCTCGCAATGACGAATCCATGATGCTCGCAATGACGAATTAAAAAATCGCACCAGTCCGGTGCGCGACAAAGCCATTAAGGGCTTTCCCTCTACCAAAAACAGGCGCAAATGTTGCATAGTTGTAGACTGATCAACTCTCAACAAAAGTGTGGCCATGAACAAAACCTATTCTCAAGCCGTGATGACCAAAAGCCTGACCGCCGCTTTGCTGCTGGCCGGTGTTGTGGGGGCCGGAGTGGTGCACGCCAAACCTTTCAAGTGGACCAGTGCCAGCGACATTCCTACGCTCGACATCCATTCACAAAACAACGCTTTGGGCAATGGCGTGCATGCGGCCATTTTCGACTCGCTGGTTTACTACAACAGCAAGACTTTTAAAATTGAGCCCCGTCTGGCCACCGCTTGGCGCGAGGTCTCGCCCACGCAATACCGTTTCAATTTGCGCAAAGGCGTCAAGTTCAGCGACGGCTCGCCCTTGACGGCCGATGACGTGGTGTTTTCGCTGGACCGTGCGCGCGCCAAAACTTCCAACTTCAACGTGTACGCGCAGGGCATCAGCCGTGTGGTCAAAGTGGATGCCGACACGGTGGACATCATTTTGGCGGGCCCTAATCCGGTGTTGATCAACCAACTCACCGAGCTGCGCATCATGAGCAAAGTTTGGGCCGAAAAAAACAAGTCCTTGGAGCCCAAGGACATCAAGACCAAAGAAGAAAATTTCGCCCACCGCAACGCCATGGGCAGTGGTCCCTTCATGGTCAAAGAGTGGCAGCCAGACCAGCGGCTGGTGCTGTCCAAAAACCCCAACTGGTGGGGCTGGGCTGGTGCCGCCACCAACGTGACCGAAATCATTTACACGCCCATCAAAAACGAAGCCACGCGCGCAGCGGCCTTGTTGTCGGGTGAGATCGACTTTGTGCTCGACCCCAGCCCCCAAGACTTGGGCCGCATGCGCAACAACGCCAACCTGAAAGTGATCGACGGCATTGAAAACCGCACCATCTTTTTGGGCATGGACCAGCACCGTGACGAGTTGCCGGGCTCGAACGTCAAGGGCAAAAATCCGCTCAAAGACGTGAAAGTGCGCAAGGCGCTTTACCAGGCCATAGACATCGAGACCATTCACCGCGTGACCATGCGCGGCTTGTCGCAAACCACCGGTGCCCTGGTGGCCCCCCAGGTCAACGGCTGGACCAAGGCGGTGGACACGCGTTTCCCCTATTCGTTGGACGCGTCCAAAAAGTTGCTGACAGAAGCCGGGTATCCCAACGGTTTCGAGGTGGACTTTGCCTGCCCGAACAACCGCTACATCAACGACGAAGAAATTTGCCAAGCTATCACGGCCATGTGGTCCAAAGTGGGGGTCAAAGCCAAGCTGCGCACCCAGCCCTTGGTGACCTACTTCCCGATGATCCAGCGTTACGAAGCCAGCATTTACATGCTGGGTTGGGGTGTGCCTACATTTGATGCGCTTTACAGCTTGCAATCGCTGACACGCTCGGTGGGCACTGGCGGTGATGGCAACTACAACGTGGGCCGTTACAGCAACCAGCGCATGGACTACATCGTGGACCGCGTGAAGACCGAGACCGATTTGCCTGTGCGCAACCGACTGCTGACCGAAGGCCTGCAGTTGCAAAACGACACGGTGGCGCACATCCCTTTGCACAACCAAGTCATTCCCTGGGCCATGAAGAAAAACATCGACGTTGTGCACCGTCCTGACAACCGCCTCGACTGGACGCTGATCAAGGTCAATTGATGCTCGCTTTCATTTTGCAGCGGCTGATTCAGGCCGTGATTGTCATGGTCACGGTCGCCTTCATCGCGTTTTTGTTGTTTCAGTATGTGGGCGATCCGGTGGTGTTTTTGCTGGGGCAAGACGCCACCAAAGCGCAAATCGATTTGCTGCGTTCCGACCTGGGCCTTGACCAGCCCTTTTTTGTGCAGTTTGGCCACTTTTTGGTCAATGCGGTGCAAGGCGAGTTTGGTCTTAGCCTGCGGCAAGGGGCCAAAGTGTCGCGTTTGATCGCCGAGCGTCTGCCTGCCACCTTAGAGCTGGCCTTGGTGGCGGGTCTGATGGCCTTGGTCATCGGTATTCCCATGGGGGTGTATGCGGCGCTGCGCCGAGGCACTTGGGCCAGCCAGTTCATCATGACGGTGTCCTTGCTGGGGGTGTCATTGCCCACTTTTTTGATCGGCATTTTGTTGATCTTGGTGTTCGCCGTCATGCTCGGTTGGTTCCCCAGCTTTGGGCGGGGTGAGGTGGTGCAGATGGGGTGGTGGTCGAGCGGTTTGCTCACGGCCAAAGGCTGGCACCACATTGTCTTGCCAGCGGTGACATTGGCGATTTTTCAACTCACTTTGATCATGCGTTTGGTGCGCGCCGAAATGCTGGAGGTGCTGCGCACCGACTACATCAAGTTCGCCCGGGCAAGGGGCCTGTCCAACCGCACCATCCACTTTGGGCATGCGCTCAAAAACACACTGGTGCCGGTGATGACCATCACTGGCCTGCAGTTGGGTGGCCTGATCGCCTTTGCCATCATCACCGAGACGGTGTTTCAGTGGCCCGGCATGGGCTTGCTGTTCATCCAGGCGGTGACCTTTGCCGACATCCCGGTCATGGCGGCTTACCTGTGCCTGATCGCGCTGATTTTTGTCGTCATCAACTTGGTGGTCGATTTGCTCTACTTTGTGGTCGACCCGCGCCTGCGCGTGGGCAAGCCCGGGGGGCATTGAGCATGGGCGCTTCCTTGCAGTCCGTGTTGGGGCGTGGCGCGGCCTTTGCGCGCATCGCCCAATTTCATCCCGAGCTGACGGCGTTCAGGCGTGACTTGCATGCCCATCCCGAGTTGGGTTTTGAAGAGGTTTACACCTCGGCCCGCGTGGTCGATGGCCTGAAGGTCTGCGGCGTGGACAGCATCGTCACCGGGATGGGCAAAACCGGCGTGGTCGCCTTGGTGCACGGCCAAGGCCGATCTGCCCACAACCCGGGCCGCATGATCGGCCTGCGCGCCGACATGGACGCGCTGCCCCTGACCGAACACAACGAATGCAATTGGCGCTCGGCCACACCCGGACTGATGCACGGCTGTGGCCACGACGGCCACACCGCCATGCTCATGGGAGCAGCACGCTATTTGGCCGAAACCCGGCGCTTTGACGGCACCGCCGTGCTGATCTTTCAGCCCGGCGAAGAAGGCTATGCCGGTGCCCGCGCCATGATGCAAGACGGCTTGTTTGAGCGCTTTCCCTGCGAAAAAGTGTTTGCCCAGCACAATTCACCCGAAACGCCATTGGGCGTGATCGGCATCACGCCCGGCCCGATGCAAGCCGCCGTCGACCGCATCGCAATCCGCATCATCGGCAAAGGTGGCCACGGTGCCCGGCCGCACCAAGGTGTAGACCCGGTGCTGGTGGCGGCACACCTCATCACCGCCGTGCAAAGCGTGGTCTCACGCAACCTGTCGGCATTTGAACAAGCGGTCATCAGCATCTGCTCCATGCAAGCCGGTCACCCAGGCGCGATGAGTGTGATCCCCGGCGAGGCCACTTTGGTGGGCACTGTGCGCACCTACAGCGAGCGTGTACAAGACCAAATCGAAGACCGCTTGCGCGCACTGTGCAGCGGTGTGGCACAAGGCTTTGGGGCTGCGGCTGAGCTGAGCTATGAGCGGGTTTACCCCGCCACCATCAACACCGTGCCCGAAGCCCACTTTGCCTGCGACGTGGCGGCGACTTTGGTGGGCGAGGACAAAGTGTGGCGCGACATGCTGCCCAGCATGGGCGGCGAAGATTTTTCTTTCATGCTGCAGGCCAAACCCGGCGCCTACATCCGCATAGGACAAGGACTGCCACACGGCCCAGGCCCACACCCTCTGCACAACAGCAGGTACGACTTCAACGACGACATCCTGCCATTGGGCGCGGCCTTGCACGCCAGTTTGGTCGAACACGCCTTGCCCTTGGCACCCCAATTCAGCAACCCATGAAGACAGGTCTCGCCTCAAGGCCAGTCGCCCTTCAATGCGACTTTGCCAAGCCTTCGTCACCGCACGGCGCTGATTTGTCACTGCAAGGAGCGCAGCGACGCGGCAGTCCATGGATCGCTTCGTGCCTCGCGATGACGGGAAACTGGGTGGCGGTGACGGGAAACTGCCTCGCGATGACGGTAAAACATTCGTCACTGCGAGGAGCGCAGCGACGCGGCAGTCCATGGATCGCTTCGTGCCTCGCGATGACGGTAAAACATCCGTCACTGCAAGGAGCGCAGCGACGTGGCAGTCCATGGATCGCTTCGTTCCTCGCGATGACGGGAAACTGGGTGGCGGTGACGGGAAATTGCCTCGCGGTGACAGACAAATTACCGTCACTGCGAGGAGCGCAGCGACGCGGCAGTCCATGGATCGCTTGTCTTGGCATTCAAACTTTAAACACCTCAACGATTTTCAGCCCTTTTCATTGACCAGGAGACCTTTATGACGACTCGTTCTTTTCAACGTTCATTGACCGCTTTGGCGCTTGCCTCAGTCTTGGCCATGGGCAGCGCCCATGCGGCCACGCTGCGCGTTGCCAACCAAGGCGACGCCTTGTCCATGGACCCGCACTCGCTCAACGAGTCGCTGCAGCTGAGCGTGACCAACAACGTTTACGAGTCCTTGGTGGGCGTGAGCAAAGACCTGAAGTTTGAACCCGGACTGGCATCGTCTTGGAAACAGACTTCGCCTACAGTGTGGCGCTTTGAGTTGCGCAAAAACGTGCGCTTTCACGATGACACGCCGTTCACGGCCGATGACGTGGTGTTCTCGATCAACCGCGCCGCCGGCGAAGGCTCTGACATGCGCAGCAACACCAACGACATCAAAGAAGTGCGCAAAATCGACAGCCACACCATCGAAATCGAGACCAAGGCCCCGTTCCCCATCTTGCCCAACGTCTTGTCGACCGTGTACATCATGAGCAAAAAATGGTGCGAGGACAACCAAGCCACCCGCCCGGTAGACCGTCGCAAGGGCATTGAAAACGCCGCCTCTTTCCGTGCCAACGGCACAGGCCCTTACCGCCTGCGTGAGCGCCAGCCCAATATCCGCACCACCTTTGTGCGCAACGGCAACTACTGGGGCAAGATCGAAGGCAACGTGAACGAGGTCATCTTTTCCGTCATCTCCAATGACCCCACCCGCGTGGCCGCCCTGTTGTCGGGTGAGATCGACGTGATGGAGCCCGTGCCGGTGCAAGACGTGCCCCGCATCAACGCCAGCCCCAACACCCGCGCTTTGGTGGCGCCCGAGTTGCGCACCATCTTTTTGGGCATGGACCAAAAGCGCGACGAGCTGCTGTACTCCAGCGTGAAGGGCAAAAACCCCTTCAAGGACAAGCGCGTGCGCCAGGCTTTTTACCAAGCCATCGACATCGAAGGCATCAAGCGCACCGTGATGCGCGGTGCCTCCAACCCGACCGCCCTGATGGTGGGCCCGGGCATCAACGGCTTCAACCCCGAGTTGAACAAGCGCCTGCCCTACGACCCCGAAGCCGCCAAGAAGTTGCTGGCTGAAGCCGGTTACCCCACGGGCTTCACCATCGACATGAACTGCCCGAACGACCGCTATGTGAACGACGGCCAAATCTGCGAAGCCGTGGCCGCCAATCTGGCGCGTGTGAACGTCAAGGTCAACCTCAAGGCCGAGACCAAGGGCACTTATTTCCCCAAAATCTTGCGCCGCGACACCAGCTTTTATTTGCTGGGTTGGACGCCCAGCACCTATGACGCCCACAACGCCCTCAATGCTTTGATGCGCTGTGTGGACGACAAAGGCGCTGGCCAATTCAACCTGGGGTCTTATTGCAACCCCAAGGTCGACGAGTTGATGATCAAGGTGCAAAGCGAGACCGACCAGGCCAAGCGCAACGCCATGATCCGCGAGTCGTTTGAGCTGCACGGCGCCGACATTGGCCACCTGCCCCTGCACCAGCAGGCCTTGGCCTGGGGCACCAGCAAAAAGGTCACCTTGGTGCAACGCGGCGACAACTACATGCCGTTCAAGTCCATCTCCATCAAGTAATCCATGAACGCTTTGAAACGCTGGCTCAGCAGCGACGTTGCTTACAGCTTCCGCCAATCGCCTACGGCGATGGTGGCGGCGGGCATCGCCTTCGTGTGCCTTTTTTGTTCGGTCTTTGCCGGTTGGGTGGCCCCGCACAACCCCTTCGACTTGGCCACGCTGGAGCTGAGCGATGCGCGCTTGCCCCCAGCTTGGATGGAAGGGGGCACGTCCAAGTTTTTGCTGGGCACCGATGACCAGGGGCGCGACATTTTGTCGGCCCTGATCTACGGCTCGCGCATCTCCTTGGTGGTGGGCTTGTCCTCGGTGGTCTTGTCGGTGGTGGTGGGCGTGGGCCTGGGTTTGCTGGCGGGTTTCAAGGGCGGTTGGCTGGACGCGCTGTTGATGCGCCTGTGCGATGTGATGCTGTCGTTCCCCGCCATTTTGGTGGCGCTTTTGATCGCGGGTGTGGGGCGTGCGCTGTTTCCCAACGCGCACGAATCGCTGGCCTTTGGTGTGCTGATCATCTCGATCTCGCTCACGGGTTGGGTGCAATACGCCCGCACCGTGCGCGGCACCACCTTGGTCGAGCGCAACAAAGAGTATGTGCAAGCCGCGCGCGTGACCGGCGTGCAGCCACTGCGCATCATGGTCAAACATGTGCTGCCCAATGTCATGGGCCCGGTCATGGTGCTGGCCACCATACAAGTGGCCACGGCCATCATCACCGAAGCGACGCTGTCGTTTTTGGGGGTGGGCGCGCCGCCCACTTCCCCATCACTGGGCACCTTGATCCGTGTGGGCAACGACTATTTGTTCTCGGGTGAGTGGTGGATCACGATTTTTCCGGGGCTGATGCTGGTGCTGATCGCCCTGTCGGTCAACTTGCTGGGTGACTGGTTGCGCGACGCGCTGAACCCGAGATTGCGATGAGTCTTCTACAAGTCAAAAACCTGGTGGTGGAATTCCCCAGCCGCCACGGCACCCTGCGTGCGCTGGACGATATTTCTTTTGACATCGCACCCGGCGAAATTTTGGGTGTGGTGGGCGAATCGGGCGCGGGCAAATCGCTCACAGGCGCTGCCATCATTGGCCTGCTCGAACCGCCAGGCCGCATAGCGGGTGGGCAAATTTTGCTCAAAGGCGAGCGCATCGACCACTTGAACAACGACCAAATGCGCCACATCCGTGGCCGCCAAATTGGTGCGATTTTTCAAGACCCCCTGACCTCGCTCAACCCGCTGTACTCCATCGGCAGGCAGCTGACCGAAACCATTTTGGCCCACCTGCCCGTCAGCCCCCAAGAGGCACGCCAACGCGCCATCGATCTGCTCAAAGACACCGGCATCTCGGCCGCCGAAGAGCGCATCGACCACTACCCGCACCAGTTCTCGGGCGGCATGCGCCAGCGTGTGGTGATCGCCTTGGCCTTGGCGGCCGAGCCGCAACTCATCGTGGCCGATGAACCCACCACGGCGCTGGATGTCTCCATCCAAGCGCAAATCATTGGCTTGCTCAAAAAGGTCTGCAAAGACCGGGGCGCTGCCGTCATGCTCATCACCCACGACATGGGCGTGATCGCCGAAACCTGTGACCGCGTGGCTGTGTTGTACGCCGGGCGCGTGGCCGAAATTGGCCCGGTACACCAAGTCATCAACCAACCGGCCCACCCTTACACCGCAGGCCTGATGGCCTCGATCCCCGACATGGACAGTGACCGCGAACGCCTCAACCAAATCGACGGTGCCATGCCGCGCTTGAACGCCATCCCGCCAGGTTGCGCCTTCAACCCGCGCTGCCCCCAAGCCTTTGACCGCTGTCGCCAAGAGCGGCCCAACTTGGTGCAGGCCGGGCAAACCCGAGCCGCTTGCTGGCTGCACGATGGGGGCGCAGCATGAAAGCCTCCCAGCCCCTGGTCGTGGCCCACGACTTGGCCAAAACCTTTGACGTGTCGGCCCCTTGGCTCAACCGCATGATCGAGCGCAAGCCGCGTCAGATGCTCAACGCCGTGGACGGCGTGAGTTTTGAAATTGAGCGTGGCAAAACCCTGGCCCTGGTGGGCGAGTCCGGCTGCGGCAAAAGCACCGTGGCCCGCTTGCTGGTGGGCCTGTACGAGCCCACACGCGGCGGCCTGAGCTTTGACGGGCAAGACGCACACGCGGCGTTTAAGTCAAAAGACGCCAAGGCCATGCGCCAACGCATACAGATGATTTTTCAAGACCCCTATGCCAGCCTGAACCCACGCTGGACGGTCGACAACATCGTGGGCGAGCCGCTCAAAGAGCACGGCCTGATCAGCGACGCCGAAGAACTCAAAGCCCGTGTGGCCGAATTGCTCAAGTCGGTGGGCCTGTCGCCGCTCGACATGGTCAAGTACCCGCACCAGTTCTCGGGCGGGCAGCGCCAACGCATCTCGATTGCCCGCGCCTTGGCCACTGCGCCTGAGTTTTTGGTGTGCGACGAGCCCACCTCGGCGCTGGATGTGAGCGTGCAGGCGCAGGTGCTCAACATCATGAAAGACCTGCAGCGCGAGCGCGGCCTGACCTATCTGTTCATCAGCCACAACCTGGCCGTGGTGCGCCATGTGAGCGACCAAGTGGGCGTGATGTATTTGGGCCGGCTGGTCGAGTTGGCCGACAAGCACACGCTGTTTGGCAACCCACAGCACCCCTACACCCGCATGTTGCTCGACGCGATCCCCAAGATGCACGACACCGGCCGCGCCCGCACCCCGGTGCAA
>NZ_JBIKIL010000087.1:0-15724 GCF_044361645.1 Limnohabitans sp.
ACCTGGTGCTGATCCTGGGGGTGGTGATCGTGGCCTTCCCGCTGTACCTGACTTTTGTGGCCTCGACCCAAAGCGCCACCGAGATCGCCCAATCGGTGCCCATGTCCATGTGGCCCGGCAGCCACGCCCTGGAGACCTACAAAACCGCCTTGTTTGGCGGCGAAACCAGCGCTGGCAGCCGCATCCCCGCGGCAGCGCCCATGATGTGGGTCAGCCTGGTCAGTGCGCTGATCATTGCCATTGGCAAGATCGCCATTTCTTTGTTGTCGGCTTTTGCCATCGTGTATTTCCGCTTCCCCTTGCGCAATCTGGTGTTCTGGATGATTTTTGTCACCCTGATGCTGCCCGTTGAAGTGCGCATTGGCCCCACCTACGAAGTGGTGGCCAACCTGGGCATGCTCAACAGCTATGCGGGCTTGACGGTGCCGCTGATCGCCTCGGCCACGGCCACCTTTTTGTTCCGACAATTCTTTTTGACAGTGCCGGATGAACTGGTCGAAGCCGCGCGCATGGACGGCGCAGGGCCGATGCGCTTTTTCATCGACATCTTGCT
Source organism: Limnohabitans sp. (assembly GCF_044361645.1). Lineage (GTDB taxonomy): Bacteria > Pseudomonadota > Gammaproteobacteria > Burkholderiales > Burkholderiaceae_C > Limnohabitans_A. The sequence continues at coordinate 554 of NZ_JBIKIL010000087.1, forward strand.
GCCACTCACGCGCACCTCGATCGCGGCGCTGTTCGTGATCCAGTTCATTTATGGCTGGAACCAATACCTGTGGCCACTTCTGGTGACCACCAACGAAGACATGTACCCGGTGGTCATGGGCATCAAACGCCTGATCGCAGGCGATGCCTACACCGAATGGAACGTGGTCATGGCCACGGCCATCTTGGCCATGCTGCCCCCGGCGCTGGTCGTCATCCTGATGCAAAAATGGTTCGTCAAAGGCCTGGTCGATACAGAAAAATAAATAAGCCGGGGACAGACCGCTGCGAAGCGGCGCTCTGTCCTCGTCAAATTAAGAAACCCGGGGACAGACCGCTGCGAAGCGGCGCTCTGTCCTCGTCAAATTAGCAAACCCGGGGACAGACCGCTGCGAAGCGGCGCTCTGTCCCCGTCTGATCAAAAAACACATGGCTGCTATCACCCTTTCTCACATCCTCAAAACCTACGGTGCAGGCGACAAAGCCAACACCGTCATCCACGACCTGAGCGCTCAAATCGCACACGGTGAATTTGTCGTGATCGTCGGCCCCTCGGGTTGTGGCAAATCCACCCTGCTGCGCATGGTGGCGGGCCTCGAAGACATCACGGGCGGCACCATTGCCATTGGTGAACGGGTCGTCAACGAGCTGGAGCCCGCCGAGCGCGACATCGCCATGGTGTTCCAGAACTACGCGCTGTACCCGCATATGAGCGTGTTCGACAACATGGCCTATGGCCTGAAGATCGCCAAAGTGCCGGTGGCCGAAATCAAGGCCCGGGTGGACAAGGCTGCGGGCATCCTCGAATTGAGCCAGCTGCTGCAGCGCAAGCCGCGCGAACTGTCGGGTGGCCAACGCCAACGCGTGGCCATGGGCCGTGCCATCGTGCGCCAGCCGCAGGTGTTTTTGTTTGACGAGCCGCTGTCGAATCTGGACGCCAAGCTGCGCGCCCAAACCCGGCTCGAGATTCAAAAACTGCACCGCGAATTGGGCATCACCAGCTTGTTTGTCACGCACGACCAGGTCGAGGCCATGACCCTGGCCCAGCGCATGATCGTGATGAATGGCGGCCGCATGGAACAGTTCGGCACACCCGAAGAGGTCTACAACCGCCCGGCCAGCACCTTTGTGGCCAGCTTCATGGGCTCGCCCCCGATGAACCTGCTCCAACATGCGCCAGACAGCCCAGCAGGCCGCATCCTGGGCATTCGCCCCGAGCACATGGACATCACGCCCAGCGGCTGGCCTTTGCAGGTAGAAACCGTGGAGCTGCTGGGGGCCGAGCGCTTGGTACACGCCCGTTTGGGCACCGAAAGCCTGACGCTGCGCCTGGACGCATCGCTGCCTGCCCCTGCAACAGGCGAGTCCTTTTGCATCACCCCCCGCGCAGTCAAACTGCACTGGTTTGACGCCCAAACCGGCCAACGCCTCAGCACCGCATGAAACCCGACAACGCCACCTCCGCGAGCGCCCTGCCCGACTGGCCTTACCCGATATGGATCGCGCACCGGGGCGCAGGCAAGCTCGCCCCGGAAAACACCCTGGCCGCCTTCCGGCTGGGCGCGGCGCACGGCTACCGCATGTTCGAGTGCGACGCCAAGCTCAGCGCCGACGGCGTGGTGTTTTTGATGCACGACGCCACACTGGAGCGCACCACGAGCGGCCAAGGCATCGGCGGCGATCTGCCCTGGCATGCCCTGTCGCAACTGGACGCGGGCAGCTGGCACTCGCGCGCCTACGCGGGCGAGACCCTGCCCACGCTCACAGCGCTGGCACGGTTTTGCCAAGCCAACGGCCACCTGCTGAACATCGAAATCAAGCCCACCCCGGGCACCGAGGCCGCCACGGGCGAGGCTGTGGCCCGTCTGGCCGCCCGTCTGTGGGCCAAGGCTGCCGTGCCACCGCTCTTGACCTCTTTCCAACCCGAGGCCTTGGCAGCGGCTCAGCAAACAGCCCCCGAATTGCCACGCGGCTTGCTGGTTGACACGCTGTGGGAGGCTTGGTTTGAGAAAGCTCAAGATCTCGGCTGCGTGGCCGTGGTGGCCCACTACGCCCTGTGGGACGCAGCCAACGTGGCCCGCGTGCACAGCGCGGGCATGCGCTGCCTGAGCTACACCGTCAACGACGACTGGGCCGCCCAGCACCTGCTGGCTTTGGGCACCGACGGCATCATCACCGACCGGGTGGACCTGTTCAGCCCCAGTTGACGCCCGGGACTGGCCAGCACAGAGGGCTTACTTGGTCACCCAGCCGCGTTGCATCAGCCACTCGGCCGTAGCCGCCACCAAGACCAAGGCAATGTAAGTGCTCATCTTGCCGTCTTGACCATGCAGCCACAGCCCGCCCACCAACACCGCCAGCCCGCACAGGGCTTGCACCCCCATGCGGCGGCGCAGGCTGCTCCGGGCCGGCCCCTTGATCCAGCGCCCAGCAAAAGGCATGAACAAAGCCATGGCCAAAGCGGGCAGCAGAAAATTGAAGAGGTGACCTACCAATTGCCAAAACGTCATGAAAGCTCGGTGTGCAGGGTTTGGGCCGCCTCTGCCGATGGCCCCGATGCTGAAATTGTGCCTGCAAAACCACAAGCAAAGACATTCAGCGCAATAGACGCTCAACAAGCCCCCGAAGTGTCAAGCGAAGTTGACAGGTCATGCCTATAATGCCCCTCATGGCCGTATGGACCCTGGGTTTGAACCACACCACTGCACCGCTGGATTTGCGCGGGCGGTTCGCGTTCGCCGTAGACAAACTGGTTCCCACCCTGCAAGGCTTGCGCCAAGACCTGTCCCAACGCATTTCGCAAGAGCCCGAAGCGGCCATTCTTTCGACCTGCAACCGCACCGAAATTTATTGCGCTGCCGACCAAGCCGCCACCAACGACACTTTGCGCTGGCTCGCCCAAACCGGCGGCGTCAGCGCCTCAGAGTTGCACGCCCACACCTATTTGCTAGAGGGCAACGAAGCCGCGCGTCACGCCTTTCGTGTGGCCAGTGGCCTGGACTCCATGGTGCTGGGCGAGGCCCAAATTTTGGGTCAACTCAAAGACGCTGTGCGCGCCGCCGAACAAGCCGGTGCCTTGGGCAGCACCCTGAACCAACTTTTCCAGCGCAGCTTTGCCGTGGCCAAAGAGGTGCGCAGTTCCACCGAGATCGGCGCCCATTCCATCAGCATGGCGGCCGCTTCGGTGCGACTGGCCAGCCAGCTCTTTGAAGACCTCAAGGACATCCGCATTCTCTTTGTTGGCGCTGGCGAAATGAACGAGTTGGTGGCCACCCACTTTGCAGCCAAGCAGCCCAAAGGCATGGCGATCGCCAACCGCAGTCTGGACCGCGCCGAATTGCTGGCCCACCGGTTCGGGGCCGAGGTCATGCCCTTGGCCGACTTGCCAGATCGCCTGCACGAATTCGATGCCGTCATCAGCTGCACCGCCAGCACTTTGCCCCTGATCGGTCTGGGTGCGGTCGAGCGGGCCCTGAAAAAACGCAAGTACCGCCCCATGTTCATGGTCGATTTGGCCGTGCCCAGAGACATTGAACCCGAAGTCAAGTCGCTCCAAGACGTCTACCTCTACACCGTGGACGACCTGGCCAGCGTGGTTCAAACCGGCCAAGCCCACCGCCAAGCGGCCGTGGCCGAAGCCGAGGTCATCATCGATGCGGGCGTGCAAAGCTTCATGCACTGGATGGGTCAACGCGGCACCGTGCCCTTGATTCAGCAATTGCAAAACCAAGCCGATGTTTGGCGCGAAGCCGAACTGGCCCGTGCCCGCAAACTGTTGGCCCGGGGCGACGACCCGATCGCCGTGATGGAAGCCTTGTCCAAGGGCCTGACCCAAAAAATGCTGCACGGTGCCTTGGCCGAGCTGCGCGGCGCACCGCCAGAACAGCGGGAGCAAAGCATGCAAACCGTGCAACGCGTTTTCCTGCGCAAAGAGCGCTAGCGACGCCTGTCTTGAGCCGTGGCCTTGGCGCCGAACCGGCTTCTTGGCATCCCCACCAGACCCCCTTGTCTTTGCTCGCAGCCGACGAGCCCCAGCGAAGCACCGCCCCCGATCAGACCGCCCCCATGAAACCCTTTTTGATCCAACAACTCGAACGCTACGCTTTGCGCTTGACCGAGCTGGACTTTTTGTTGTCCCGTGAAGACATCATGGCCGACATGGCGCAGTTCCTGAAACTCTCGCGTGAGCATGCCCAGGTCAGCGCCGTGGCCTCGCGCTTTGCCCGCTTTCAGCAGCGCAATGCCGATCTGGCCGCTGCCCAAACCATGCTGGACGACGAAGACCTGCGCGAAATGGCCGAAGAAGAAGTGGCCAGCGCCAGCGCCGAGCTGCACACGCTGCAAGCCGAGCTGCAGCGCATGCTGCTGCCCCAAGACCCCGACGATGCCCGCCCCGCGTTTGTTGAAATCCGCGCGGGCACCGGCGGCGATGAGTCGGCCCTGTTCGCAGGCGACTTGCTGCGCATGTACACGCGCTTTGCCGAAAGCCAAGGCTGGCGTTGCGAGATCGTGTCTGAATCGGTGAGCGAGCTGGGCGGCTACAAGGAAGTGGTGGTGCGCATCGAAGGTGACCACGTGTATGGCGCGCTCAAGTTCGAGTCGGGCGGTCACCGGGTGCAGCGCGTGCCCGCCACCGAGACGCAAGGTCGCATCCACACCAGCGCCTGCACTGTGGCGGTGCTGGCCGAACCCGACGAAGCCGAAGCCATCCAAATCAACCCGGCCGATTTGCGCATCGACACCTACCGCGCCAGCGGGGCGGGCGGGCAGCACATCAACAAGACCGACTCGGCGGTGCGCATCACCCACTTGCCCACCGGCATCGTGGCCGAATGCCAAGACGGCCGCAGCCAGCACGGCAACAAGGCGCAGGCGCTGAAGGTGCTGACCGCCCGCATTCAAGAAAAAGACCGGGCTGAACGCGCCGCCAAAGACGCCGCCGAACGCAAAAGCCTGATCGGCAGCGGCGAGCGCAGTGACCGCATCCGCACCTACAACTTTCCGCAAGGGCGCCTGAGTGACCACCGCATCAACCTCACGCTGTACAAGCTGCTGAGCATCATGGAAGGCGATTTGAAAGACGTGATCGATGCCCTGCAGGCCTATGAAGCGGCAGCGCAATTGGCAGCGCTGGAAATCGGGGCCACTGCCTGATGGCCCCGCACGCCAGCCCTAGCTTGGCGCAATGCCTGCACCAAGCCCAAAGCCAAGGTTTGGCCCGCGTGGACGCACAAATCCTCTTGCTTCACGCCCTGGCGCGCCCGCTGCATGAGCGCGCCTGGCTGCTGGCCCACGACACCGATCTGTTGACCGCGATGCAACAACAGACATGGGCGCTCGCCGTGCAACGCCGCCTGCAAGGCGAACCGGTGGCCTACATCACCGGGCGCAAAGACTTTTTTGGCCTCACACTCAACGTGGACGCCCGCGTGCTGGACCCGCGCCCCGACACGGAAACCCTGGTCGAATGGGCGCTGGAACTGCTTGCTGCGGATCAACCAGCACGCGTGCTCGACCTGGGCACCGGCAGCGGCGCTGTGGCGCTGGCCCTGCAGCACCAGCGCCCAGCTGCACAGGTGACGGCGGTGGACGCCAGCGCCGATGCCTTGGCCGTGGCCAGCGCCAACGCCCAGCGCCTGAACTTGCCCGTGAATTGCGTGCTGAGCCACTGGATGGACGCCGTGCCGGGCCCGTTTGAGCTGATCGTCTCCAACCCGCCCTATGTGGCCGAAGGCGACCCGCACCTGACTGCCTTGACGCATGAACCCTTGAGCGCGCTGACCAGTGGTGCCGATGGCCTGGATGACATCCGCCAGATCATCGCCCAAGCCCCCAGCCGCCTGGCCCCGGGCGGCTGGCTGCTGCTGGAACACGGCTGGGACCAGTCTGCCCCGGTACAGGCCTTGCTGCGCGAAGCCGGTTTTGCACAGGTGCAGTCGCGCCGCGATTTGGGCGGCATCGAGCGCTGCACAGGCGCGGTCATGCCGAAGTGACAGCAACATCCCTGTGAAAATGGCAGACTTTCAATCAGAGACATAATTCACACCATCCGACACCGACCCCATTTGGAGCAACAACATGAGCGACACCCAACAACGCATCGACGAACTCGTCAAAGGCAACGAGATCACCCTGTTCATGAAAGGCAACGCCAACTTCCCCATGTGCGGTTTTTCGGGGCGCGCCATCCAACTGCTCAAGGCATGTGGCGTGGACCCCAAGACAGTCAAGACCGTGAACGTGCTGGACGACGCCGAAATCCGCCAAGGCATCAAGGATTACAGCAACTGGCCCACCATCCCCCAGCTCTACGTCAAGGGTGAGTTCGTCGGAGGCTCGGACATCATGATGGAAATGTACGAGTCGGGCGAGTTGCAACAGGTCATCAACGGCCAGGCCTGATCGGGTTTTGCGTTCCCAAAAAAGCCGCCTGAGGGTGGCTTTTTTTGCGGCCCTTCGGCTTCAGTGGCCCGAATCTGAAATTCGCCACCAGTCTGGCAATTTGAACCGTTCCAAATTGCGGTTGGCCTGAAACAGCAATGCGGCGCCCACCAGCATCAGCAGCAAATCGTGGCCCATGTGGCGCAGCGCCCAAAACTGCCTGCCGCTGTCGGTCAGCATCCAGATGAAGCCAGAGATCACCAGCAGCAGCCCCACCCCATCTCGCCAACGCCGCCAGTGCAGCGAACGCACCCACACCGCCATGGCGGTGGCCACCAGCAACTCCACCGCCCACCAGCGATACACCTGCCCCAGATTCTGCAAACCGTCTTGCAATGAACCGCCCAAACCAAAATCCACCAGCAAGCCCACCAATGCAAGTGGGACCAACAGACTGAGTACGAAACGCAGGCTGGCGCTCCAGATTTCGTAAGCCCGGTACTGGCGCACGCGCAAACGCGGCATCAGTTCCCAGCGCCAGTGGTGGCGATCCGAGCGTAGCAAGCCAATCATGATCAGCAAACAAGTAAACAACCTGAATCCAGGCGCTGAGTCCGACCATGACCAAGACTGAAAAATGGATTGAGTCAAGGGTATCGAAGCAACACCCAGCATCTCGGCCCCACCCACCCACCGTCCTCGCCCACGCCAATAAGACCACAACCGTGCCCACCCGTCCCACAGCCGCACAACATGTGCTTCGACACCTAGGGCAGGTTCGCCCAAACGCAGCATCCTGTGCATCAGGGCCCACAGTCCGCTCAAAGAGAACAGCAAGCAGAACAGGGGCAACCACCAGCCTTGGTCTTTCCCCCAATACTGCCAAACCAACCAAGAACTCACCCATGCGAACATGGACAAGGGGTACATCAGCCACGGCCAAGGCACCCATCGGGACCCATGGCCCATCCTGGCCAAACCCGCCAGTCCATACAGCGGCCAGCCCACCATGGACAGCCCCACCAGCGCACATCCCTGTTGCAACGTGAACCCACTCAAGGGGGCGATACAAAGCACGGTCAAACAAAAAAAGACCGCCCAAAACATTAGCATCTGAAAATGCCCAAACACCCATCGCTGCACATGCACAGATGGCACCCTCATACGCAGCAGACGAAGCCTCTGTTGCTGAAAGTCATTGTCCGCAACCAGCATAGCCACCATGCTCGCGCCGCTTCCCCAGGCAGCATCTATCCAAACACTGCTCAAGGTCCCCTGAATTGCATGCGCCGCATAGGCCACGAACATGAACAGTCCGTTGAAAACAATCGGATATAGCAAATTGAATGCGCCATATTGCTGAGACGGTCTGCGCTGGATCAGGGCTTTCATGCGTTGAGCCCCTCAAACAGGTCTTCCAGGTTCATGGCTTCACCTTGCATTCCGGGCGGTGCCCGGCGAAGGTCCACGATCCAGCGGCCATCGGCTGTTTGTGCCAGCACGCAGTCTGGCGGAGGAACCACCGGCCCCTGCACGCATCGCACCTGTTCGGCCAGCACATCCCAGGCGTCCATGAGCTGAATCTGGCCTTGCCGCATGAACGCCACATGGCTGACCACCCGCTCCAGATCGCTGAGCAAGTGGCTGCTGATGATCACGGTGCGTGGGTCTTCGCGCTCCACCCGATCAAACAAGGCGCGCATGAAGGCGCGCCGTGCGACCGGGTCCAGGCTGGCCACCGGCTCGTCAAGCAGCAGCCAGTCGGGGTCGTGGCCCAGGGCGAGCACAAGGGCGAGCTTTTGCTGATCGCCCAGCGAGAGTGCTCGGGCGGGGGTGAGCAAGGGCAGATCCAGTTGCGCAGCGAGCGCCCTGGCTCGGTCATGCTGCCAGTCGCGGTACATGGTGCCGATTTGCTCAAAATGCTGCTCGCCCGTCAGCCAATCAAAGAGGTCTGGCGTTTGCGCCACCACCCCCAGGCGTTCACGCACCTCATCGGCCAGGTCCTCACTCGGGTAGCCGCCGATGCGGCAGCTGCCCTGCGTGGGCCTGACCAAGCCGGTCAGGCAGCGCATCAGGGTGCTTTTGCCGACACCATTGCGCCCCACCAGCCCGAGCACCGCCCCCTCGGGTACGGCCAGGTTCAGCTGGTTCAGGATGGTTTTGCGCTGGTAAGTGAGCTGCAGGTCGCGGGCTTCGATGGCAATGCGGGTCATGGTCTCTCCCTGTCTGCGGTGTTGTCGACTGTCTGGTCAATGAGCCGGTGCAGCGCCTCGGGTGGCAGACCGAGTTCGGCAGCCTGTCGCACCAAGGCCTGCAGCAAAGGGGCCAGCAGGCGCTCCGGGTCGACCGCGCTGCGCGCCCCCTGCCCTGCCACCACCATGCCCATGCCACGGCGGCGCTCCAGCAGGCCTTCGCTCTCGAGCAGGCTGTAAGCCTTTGAAACTGTCATGGGGTTGATCGCGTGCTGCTGCGCCAGGGCGCGCACGCTGGGCAGCTCCATGCCTGGGCGCAGCTGCCCACCGGCCATCTGGCGACGCACCTGATCGACGATCTGGCGGTAGATCGGCGTTGGGTCACTGGGGGCGATGCTGAAGTTCATGTGCATTGGTGTATTATTTCAATAATACACACAAACAAAACTTCAATCTATTTTTTTAATTCCAAAGTATTTTTTTTAATCTTCGGCATGCAACCACCCGCGCTGCGCCGCTTGAACGGCCTGCGGATAGGCGCTTTGCCCTCGACTGCCGTTGTAACGGCCCAGCGCCATGAAGGTGTCGCCGCGTTCGCGGTCCAGGTAGTGGCGCAGGATCACGCAGCCAAAGCGCAGGTTGGTCTGCATGTGGAACAAACGGCTGTCGTCGCCGTCGCCAATCAAGCGCGCCCAAAATGGCATGACCTGCATGTAGCCGCGCGCCCCGGCGCTGGAAATGGCGTATTTGCGAAAGGCGCTTTCGACCTGCACCACGCCCAGCACCAGCGACAGGGGCAGGCCTGCTCTGCGGGCTTCGTACCAGAGGGTTTGCAAGAACTCTTGACGCTCGGTGGGGTGTTTTTTGTAGCGCGTCAACCGTTGGCTGCTCGCCGTTTGCCACTGCGCATAGGCCTGCTGATCAGCGGCGGTGGTCAGCAGGGGCTCAGGGGGAGCCGCCGCCGCCACGGCCGCGCTCAGGGCCGAACGCACAGCGTGCGACAACGGCTCTTCGATTTGCCGCCCGGCATGCACCAGCCAGGCGGGCAAAAGAGTCCCACACAGACTGAGCAAACAAGCCCGGCGGCTGGGCAAGACCGGGCGCGTCATGGGTCAAGGCCGTGCGACTCAGGGGGCCAAACGCCCTTGAAGGTGGCCCAGAATGTCGGCCACAGCCACTTTGCTGGCCTCGGCATCGCGCCGGTGTTGGTATTCGACCAAACCGTCTTTCAGACCCTTGTCCCCCACCGTGATGCGGTGCGGCACACCGATCAACTCCCAGTCGGCGAACATGGCGCCCGGGCGCTCGCCGCGGTCGTCCAGGATCACGTCCACACCTTGTCCCAACAAGGCCGCGTAAATGCGTTCGGCTTCAAGCTTGACGGCTTCGCTGCGGTCCATGCCAATGGGGCAAATCACCACGGTGAACGGCGCAATCGCGTCGGGCCAGATGATGCCGCGCTCGTCGTGGTTTTGTTCGATGGCGGCAGCGGGCAGGCGCGTGATGCCAATGCCGTAACAACCCATTTCCAAAAACTGCGGCTTGCCGGTTTCATCCAAAAAAGTCGCGTTCATGGTCTTAGAGTATTTGGTGCCCAGATAGAACACTTGGCCCACTTCGATGCCGCGCTCGATCGCCAACTCGCCTTGTCCATCGGGGGAGGGGTCGCCCGCCACCACATTGCGGATGTCGGCCACCAAGGCCGGCTCGGGCAGGTCACGGCTCCAGTTCACGCCAGTGATGTGAAAGTCCACCTCGTTGGCACCACAAATCCAATTGGACATCACGGCCACCTCGCGGTCGGCCACCAGGTGCACTGGTTTTTTCAGGTGAAGTGGCCCCAAATAGCCCGGCTTACAACCGAAGTGATCCTCGATCTCGCTCAGGGTGGCGAAGCGGAAACCGCCTTCCATGCCGGGCAGCTTGCCCACCTTGACTTCGTTCATGTCATGGTCACCGCGCAGCAGCAGCAGCCAAACTTGAGACTTCATGATCTCGCCCTGCTCGTTCAGGGTGTCGGTGGCCAACACAAGTGACTTGACGGTGCTGGACAGCGGCACGTTCAGCAAGGCCGCCACGTCTTCGCAGGTGCTTTGACCGGGTGTGGCGGTTTTTGTCAGCGCTTGGCTGGCCGCAGCACGTGGCTGGTTCGGCGCCAAGGCCTCGGCCTTTTCCATGTTGGCGGCGTAAGGGCTGGTCGGGCAATAAACGATGGCGTCTTCGCCCGTCGCGGCAATCACCTGAAACTCTTCGGTCAAATCACCGCCGATGGCCCCGCTGTCAGCCGCCACGGCGCGGTAGGTCAGACCAAAGCGGTCAAAGATGCGGCGGTAAGCAGCGGCCATGACCTGGTAGCTGGCCTTGGCGCTGACCACATCACGGTCAAAGCTGTAGGCGTCTTTCATGGTGAATTCACGCCCGCGCATCAAGCCAAAACGGGGGCGGCGCTCGTCGCGAAATTTGGTTTGAATCTGGTAGAAGTTTTTCGGCAGCTGTTTGTAGCTGCGCAATTCTTGGCGCACCACGTCGGTCACCGCTTCTTCGCTGGTCGGCTGGATCACATAGTCACGCCCATGGCGGTCTTTGATGCGCAGCAACTCCGGGCCCATCTTGTCAAAACGACCGGTCTCTTGCCAAAGCTCGGCCGGTTGCACCACGGGCATGGTCATCTCGATGGCCCCTGCGCGGTTCATCTCTTCACGCACGATGGCCTCGACCTTGCGAATGACCCGCAAGCCCATGGGCATGTAGTTGTAGATGCCTGCGCCCAATTTCTTGATCATGCCCGCTCGGGTCATCAGCTGGTGGCTGACCACCTCGGCGTCAGCGGGGGCTTCTTTGAGGGTGGAAATGAGGAACTGGGAGGCTTTCATCGCGACAGACTAAATAGACAAGGACATCAGGGAAACATCCAAGAGCGCGCGCTGGTGCGGCGTGCATAATGGACTTAATTAAAAAATTTGAGGTTGATTATGCTTGACCGTGAAGGCTTTAGGCCGAACGTCGGCATCATTCTGCTCAACCAGAGAAACCAGGTTTTCTGGGGCAAGCGCATACGTACCCACAGCTGGCAGTTTCCGCAAGGCGGCATTGACCGGGGCGAAAGCCCTGAACAGGCCATGTTCCGTGAATTGCACGAAGAGGTGGGGCTCCAGCCGGAGCATGTGCGCATCGTGGCCCGAACCCGTGACTGGTTGCGTTATGAGGTGCCGGACCGCTTCATCCGACGGGATGCACGCGGCTTTTACAAGGGCCAGAAACAAATCTGGTACTTGCTGCAAATGGTCACGCACGACCACCACCTGAACCTGCGCGCCACCGACCACCCCGAGTTCGACGCTTGGCGCTGGAACGATTACTGGGTGCCACTGGATGTGGTGGTGGAATTCAAGCGCGGAGTGTACGAAATGGCGCTGACCGAATTGGCGCGTTTTCTGCCCCGGCACGACCGGCAAAACCGCTTCCTGCGCAGCGGCGGCCGTGGGCCACGCGAAGGCATGGATTTGGACAGCGGCCACATGGACCTGCAACAACCGGCCCACATGGAGCTGCCTCCAGGTGCCAGCTTCGATCCCAACCCGCAAAGCTGAACGGCACTGCCGCTGCGCGCCGGTGTCTGGCCGCCCAGCAAGTCAGCCCATCACTGGGTCAAGATCATGTTGTCGCGGTGCACCATCTCCGGCTCGGCGGTATAGCCCAACAAAGCCACATACTCGTGCGAGGGTTTGCGGCAAAGCAAACGGGCTTCGGCGCTGGCGTAATTGGCCAAGCCTCTGGCGATTTCTGCACCTTGTTCGTCTTTGATGGCAATCACGTCACCGCGTGAAAAATCGCCCGCCACAGCCGTCATGCCGATCGGCAGCAAGCTCTTGCCCTCGGTCAACACCTTGTGGGCGGCCCCGGCATCCACGCTGACCGAACCGCGCAGCTGCAGGTGGTCGGCCATCCACTGCTTGCGGGCTTGTTGTTTGGCCGTTTGGGCCACCAGCAAGGTGCCCATGTTGTCGCCCTGACAAAGGCGCAGCAGGGCGTCGGGCTCGCGGCCCCAGGCGATCACCGTGGAAGCCCCCGAACCGGCCGCCCGCTTGGCGGCCAAAATTTTGGTGATCATGCCGCCCTTGCCCAGGCTCGAACCCGCGCCACCGGCCATGCTTTCCAAAACCGGGTCACCCGCGCGGGCCTCGTGCACAAAGCTGGCCGCCGGGTCTTTGCGTGGGTCGGCGGTGTACAGGCCTTTTTGGTCGGTCAAGATGACCAACAAATCGGCCTCGATCAAGTTGGCCACCAAGGCGCCCAAGGTGTCGTTGTCGCCAAACTTGATCTCGTCGTTGACCACCGTGTCGTTTTCGTTGATCACAGGCAGCACGCGGTGCTGGAGCAAGGTGAGCAAGGTTGAGCGGGCATTGAGGTAGCGCTCGCGGTCGGCCAAATCCGCGTGCGTGAGCAGCACCTGGGCACTGCCCATGCCGTTTTCGCGCAGCTTGGTTTCATACATCTGCGCCAAACCCATCTGACCTACAGCGGCAGCGGCTTGCAAAGCGGGCACTTCAATCGGGCGGGTGGTCCAGCCCAGGCGCTTCATGCCCTCGGCAATGGCCCCACTGGAGACCATGACCACCTCTTTGCCCTGGGCGCTGAGCAGCGCCATTTGGCGGCACCACTCGCCAATCGCGCCTTCGTCCAGCCCCCGGCCTTCGTTGGTCACCAAGCTGGAGCCCACTTTGACCACGATGCGGCGGGCGTCACGCAACAAGGTGCTTACAGCTGAAGAAGTCATCGAATTAGGGCTGGGGCGTTGAAACAGGGAGCGGCAAGTTCGGTCAAACGCCGACTTAGCCCGCGTCAGCAGGCAGTGACTTAAAGCGTGGATCGTCGGCGTCGGGCTCTTGAGGCTTGTCCTGTTCGGTGAAACGGGGGTCAATGTCCACAATGCCTTGCTCAATGATTTGTTGGGCACGGATGTGCTTGTAAATCTCTTTGATCAGCGGCTCGCAGCCTTCGCGGGTCAAGGCCGAGATCTGGAAGACCGGGCCTTTGTAGCGCATGCGCTTGATGAAGTCTTTGACGCGGGCTTCGCGCTCATCGGCTGGCACCATGTCCAACTTGTTGAGCACCAACCAGCGCGGCTTGTTGTACAGACCGGGGTCGTATTTTTTCAGCTCGGCCACAATGGCCTTGGCCTGCTGGACCGGGTCAACGTTCTCGTCAAAGGGCGCAAAGTCCACCACATGCAGCAACAATCGCGTGCGCTGCAAATGGCGCAAAAACAAATGGCCTAGGCCCGCGCCTTCGGACGCGCCCTCAATCAAGCCCGGCACATCGGCCACCACAAAACTTTGCTCGGGGCCCACACGCACCACGCCCAAATTGGGGTGCAAGGTGGTGAAGGGGTAATCGGCGATTTTGGGGCGGGCATTGGACACGGCCGCGATGAAGGTCGACTTGCCCGCATTGGGCATGCCCAAGAGGCCCACGTCGGCCAGCAATTTCAACTCCAGCTTGAGCTCTTTTTTCTCACCCAACCAGCCCGGTGTTTTTTGGCGTGGCGCACGGTTGATGGCGCTTTTGAAACGCATGTTGCCAAAACCACCGTCACCGCCTTTGGCGATCATGAGGGTCTCGCCCGGCACCAACAGCTCGAACAAAACTTCGCCGGTTTCGGCGTCGGTGATGATGGTGCCCACCGGCATTTTGAGGGTCACGTCGTCGCCCGCAGCGCCAAACATGTCGGAGCCCATGCCGTGCTGACCGCGCTTGGCCTCGTGGCGGCGCGAATAGCGGTAATCGACCAAGGTGTTCAGGTTGATGTCGGCAAAGGCAAACACATGCCCGCCGCGGCCCCCATCGCCGCCGTTGGGACCGCCGAATTCTTTGTATTTTTCATGGCGGAACGAGACGCAGCCGTTCCCGCCGTCACCTGCGCAGATGTCTATATAGGCTTCGTCAACGAACTTCATGAGATTTCCAGTGTAGCCTGAGGCCCCGTGTCCATGCACGGCCGGGCCAGAAAAGCAAAAAGCCCCGGCTTGCGGGGCTCTTCTTCGCCATGGGCGCAACAGGCTTAAACAGCCGGTGTCACGTTGACCATGTGCTTGCTCAGCTCGCCTTTGGTCGAGAACGACACGTGGCCGTCCACCAAGGCAAACAAAGTGTGGTCTTTGCCAATGCCGACGTTGTTGCCGGCATGGAATTTGGTACCACGTTGGCGAACAATGATCGCGCCAGCGCTGATCAATTCACCACCGAAAGCCTTGACGCCGAGCATTTTGGGCTTGGAATCACGACCGTTGCGCGTAGAGCCGCCGCCTTTTTTCTGTGCCATGACCTGTTCTCCTCAGGCAGAGATTGCGCCGACTTGCAGTTCGGTGAACTGCTGGCGGTGACCCTGACGTTTCTGATAGTGCTTGCGACGGCGCATCTTGAAGATGTGCACTTTGTCGTGCTTGCCATGCGACAGCACGGTGACTGTGACCGTGGCGCCGGACACCAGGGGCGTGCCGATCTTGAGTTCAGCGCCGGTACCGACGGCCAAAACTTGATCAATCACGATTTCCTGGCCAACGTCCGCAGCAATCTGTTCTACTTTAATTTTTTCGCCA
>NZ_JBIKIL010000183.1:0-4689 GCF_044361645.1 Limnohabitans sp.
GACGGCTATGAGGTGAAGCCATGAGCCCCGATCTGTCATCGCTAGGCACGAAGCGATCCATGCTCGCTCACGCTTTACGCTCGCCTCAAAGGGGATGGATGGCCGCGCTGCGCTCGCCATGACGGATAGGGAGGGCTGCGATCGCCATGACGGGTGTGGATGGCCGCGCTGCGCTCGCCATGACGGATAGGGAGGGCTGCCCTCGCCATGACGTGTATGGATGGCTGCGCTCGGCATGACGGATATGAGGTGAATCCATGAGCCCCGATCTGTCATCGCGAGGCACGAAGCGATCCATGGCCAGCAAAGGGCCGCCGTGCGCACTGGGCCCCAGGTCTTCACCCGGGATGACAACCGCCCCGGGATGACAACCGCCCCGGGATAACAACCGACCCGGGATGCCTCTGCCCCGGGGAAAAAACTTGAGCACCACAGAGGACTCAACTTGATCGGGTCGGCCCCATCGGTTGGCTGCACTTCTGGCCAAAGCGCCAAAGCGCCAAGAGGACATTTTGTGATGCTCCGACAGTCACTTGAACTTCACGCCGCAGACCCTTGAGTTTCATATTTTTGTCACATTGGCGGGTTAGTCTGAAGATCATCTCTTCACCTTTTAGGATTCCCATGAAACTTCGTCTCACCCTGGGCTGGGCAGCGCTGGCCGCTGTTGTTTTGGCAGGCCCCGCAGGGGCCATGGACCCGCGCTTCAGAGACGCCAACGGCGACATGGTGGCCGATGCCCCCACGGACGCCAAGCAGTGGATCGACCCTGCCACATTGGTGTTTGCTTACACACCCGTGGAAGACCCCGCTGTTTACGCCCCCGTTTGGGCTCCCTTCTTGGACCACTTGTCCAAAGTCACGGGCAAACGTGTTCAGTTCTTCCCCGTTCAAAGCAATGCCGCTCAACTCGAGGCCATGCGCGCTGGCCGCTTGCATGTGTCGGGCTTCAACACCGGCTCCAACCCCATCGCTGTGAACTGTGCTGGTTTTGTGCCCTTTGCCATGATGGCGTCCAAGGACAACCGCTTCGGTTACGAAATGGAATTCATCACTTTCCCAGGCAGCGGCATCGAAAAAATCGAAGACATCAAAGGCAAGCGCATGGCCTTCACGTCTGAGACCTCCAACTCGGGCTACAAAGCCCCCTCAGCTTTGATGCGTCAGCAATTCAAGATGGAAGCGGGCAAGGACTTCACACCCGTGTTCAGCGGCAAGCACGACAACTCGATCTTGGGCGTGGCCAACAAAGACTACCCTGCAGCCGCGATTGCCAACTCGGTCAAGTCACGCATGGAAGCCCGTGGCGTGGTCAAGCCCGAGCAAACCAAGGTGATCTACAAATCGGCCTCCTTCCCTACCACGGGTTATGGCTATGTTTACAACCTCAAGCCCGAGTTGGCCGAGAAGATCAAACAGGCCTTCTTCAGCTTCAACTGGGAAGGCACGACCATGGCGGCCGAATTCAACAAAGCACAGCCACCCCAGGAAAAGTTCATGCCCATCACCTACAAGCAGCACTGGGCTGTGGTGCGCGAGATCGACCAGGCCATGAACGTCAGCTACGCCTGCAAGTGAGGACCTCAGATGCTGCAGCTGCAACAGTTGGACAAGCGCTACCCCACGGGTGATCTTGCGCTGAAAAGCGTGAGCTTGAACGTGGCCTCGGGTGAGGTCTTGGGTTTGATCGGGCCTTCGGGCGCGGGCAAATCCACGCTCATTCGGTGCGTGAACCGGCTGGTGCAGCCCACAGCGGGGCAGATCGTGCTCGATGGCCAAGACTTGGGGGCGCTGGGATCGTCCGGGCTGCGCTTGGCGCGTCGGCACATCGGCATGATTTTTCAGGAGTACGCCCTGGTTGAGCGTTTGACCGTGATGGAAAACCTGTTGTCGGGCCGGCTCGGTTACACCGGGTTTTGGGCCAGTTGGTTTCGGCGCTTTGAAGCCCAAGACATCGAGCAGGCCTATGCGCTGCTTGAGCGCGTGGGCCTGGGCGGCATGGAGAACAAGCGCGCCGATGCGCTGTCGGGCGGGCAACGCCAGCGCGTGGGCATTGCCCGCGCTTTGATGCAAAGCCCCAAGTTGCTGCTGGTGGACGAGCCCACCGCCAGCCTGGACCCCAAGACATCGCGCCAAATCATGCGTTTGATTTTGGCGCTGTGCCAAGAGCGCGGACTGGCCGCGATCGTCAACATCCACGATGTGGTGTTGGCCACCGAATTTTTGCCACGCATCGTGGGTTTGCGCGCGGGCAGCGTGGTGTTTGACGGCCCTGCTGCACAGGTTGACCGCGCTGTGCTAACGCGCATTTATGGCGACGAAGACTGGACCGCCATCACAGAGCGCATGCAAGCCACGGCACAGGCATCCCAAGACCGTGCCGAAAACAAGCTGGCCCTGACCGCCGCATGAGCGCCGAGACACCGCAGCTGGGTGCACGCCCCATGCGCACCTGGAGGCCACCACCCTTCATTGCCAGTGCGCGCACACGCTGGGCGCTTTACATCGGCGCGCTGATTTACCTGGTGCTGGCCATCGCTTCGGTCGATGTCAATTGGGCCCGCATGGTGCTGGGGCTGGAACGCGGCTGGGCCTTTGTGCAGGGCTTCATGTACCCCGACTTTTCCAGCCGGTGGGGCGATATCGCGCTGGGCTTTGAAGAAAGCCTGACCATGACGGTGACGTCCACCGCTTTGGGTGTGTTCTTGTCGATTCCTGTGGCGGTCGGCGCTTCGCGCAATTTGGCACCCACCTGGATTTATCTGGTGTGCCGCGCTTTCATTGCCGCATCGCGCACCTTGAACGAAATCATTGTGGCGATTTTTTTGGTGGCCATGTTCGGCTTTGGCCCCTTTGCGGGTTTCTTGACCCTGACCTTTGCGACCATTGGTTTCATGGCCAAGCTCATGGCCGAAGACATCGAAGAGATCCAAGCCTCTCAACTCGAAGCCTTGCGGGCCACGGGCGCGGGCTATGTGCAGGTGTTGGACTTTGCGGTGTTGTCGCAAGTCATGCCCCGTTTGCTGGGTTTGTCTTTGTACCGGCTGGACATCAATTTCCGCGAGTCGGCGGTGATCGGCATTGTGGGTGCCGGTGGCATTGGGGCCACCCTCAACACCGCCATGGACCGCTATGAGTTTGACTCTGCCGCCGCGATTTTGTGGGTGATCATCGTCATCGTCATGTTCGCCGAATACAGCTCGGGACGGCTGAGAAAGTTCATCCAATGAGCACGTCCTCCAGCCCCAAGCATTGGCGCAAGCGCTCACCTCGCTCAGAGTTGGGGGTGTTCATGCTGTGGGTCTTGGTCTTGGCCTTTGTGAGCTGGACCTTCCAGGTCATGACCCAAGACACGATCTGGGCCTATGTGACCGATGCACCGGCCCAGTTCAAAGACATTGGCTCGCGCATGATGCCGCCCGCTTGGGGCTCTGTGCACGAGTTGTGGTGGCCTTTGTGGGAAACCATCAACATCGCGAGCTTGGGCACCTTGTTGGGTTTGGTCATGGCCGTGCCCATCGCCTTTTTGGCCGCCAGCAACACCACCCCAAGCACCAGCTTGGTTCGGCCGGTGGCCTTGTTTGTGATCGTCGCCTCGCGCTCCATCAACTCGCTCATTTGGGCTTTGTTGCTGGTGGCGATTTTGGGGCCGGGTGTGTTGGCCGGTATCTTGGCGATCGCGCTGCGCTCGATTGGTTTCATCGGCAAATTGCTGTACGAGGCCATCGAAGAAATCGACACCGACCAAGTCGAAGCGATTGAGGCCACGGGCGCATCGGCTGCCCAAACCATGGCCTGGGGCGTGGTGCCGCAAGTGGCCCCCACTTTGGCAGGCATCAGCGTGTTTCGCTGGGACATCAACATCCGAGAATCCACCGTGCTAGGTTTGGTGGGTGCGGGCGGGATCGGGGTCAAGCTGGAGGCCGCCTTGAATACCTTGGCTTGGCCCAAAGTCACCATGCTGCTGATTTTGATTTTGTTCACGGTGGTGTTCAGCGAGTGGATCACCGCCAAAGTTCGGCAAAAACTGATTTAGCCCCGCGGCGTTTGCAAGCGCCCCCCTGCCGCCTGTTCTGTCATCAAAGTGCCACACGCGCTCGCTACGCTCGATCTGTCAAAGACAACAACAACCATTTTTTGTTGAAGCACTTTGCCACCACCCCTGAAAAATTTTACGGAGTTTCCATGCAATTGAACCCCTTGCTCAAAGCCGTTATCTCTGGCGCATTGATCGCCGTGCTGGCCGTGCCAGCCATGGCGCAAAAAACCGTTTTGTCGGTTTACACCGCCCTCGAAAACGACCAACTGGGTCCCTACAAAAAAGCCTTTGAGACCGCCCACCCCGAAGTGGAAATCGCTTGGGTGCGTGACTCCACCGGCATCATGACCGCGCGCATCTTGGCCGAAAAAGACAACCCCCGCGCCGACGTGATCTGGGGCCTGGGTGCCTCCAGCATCGCCTTGTTCGACTCGATGAACATGCTGCACGCTTACAGCCCCAAAGGCGTTGACCAGATCAAGCCCGCATTTCGCAGCAGCAAGACGCCTGAAGTGGACCCCAAAGTCAGGACAGACTTGATGGCCGTTTAAGTTGCACTCAACTGCTCACAGCTGCTCAGCGCTGCCCCGGTTTTTGCCTTTTGTATTGCAGGCTCAATCTCGATTCTGACTTCCTCGTTCGCAGTCCCG
>NZ_JBIKIL010000013.1:0-45392 GCF_044361645.1 Limnohabitans sp.
ACGCGCAGGTTCATCATGATCAAACTGGCGATGCCGCCAGGTGCATACATCACCATGAACAAAAAGACCAGCCCCAAGTACAACAACCAAGCCTTGGTCAACTCGGACAGCAAGACAAAGGCAATGATCATCAGCACCGCACCGATGATGGGGCCAAAGAAAAACGTGGCCCCGCCCAAAAAGGTGAAGAGCAAATAGGCACCCGAGCGCGCGGCCCCCACCACTTCGGCTGTGACGATCTCAAAATTGAGCGCCGCCAAACCGCCTGCAATGCCCGCAAAAAAGCCCGAGATGATGAAGGCCATATAGCGCACCCGCTGGGTGTTGTAGCCAATGAACTCGACCCGCTCGGGGTTGTCGCGCACGGCATTCAAAATGCGTCCCAGTGGCGTTTGGGTGAAGGCGTACATCAAGGCCACACACACAAAGGTGTAAACGGCGATCAGGTAATACACCTGAATTTGGGGCGCATAAGTGATGCCAAAAAAGGACTCCCCCACCACGCGGTCGCCAGAGACGCCCGCCTCGCCCCCAAAAAACTCGGAAAACATCAGCGACATGGCGAACACCAACTCGGCCACGCCCAAAGTGATCATGGCAAACGTGGTGCCAGATTTGCGGGTGGTGACCCAGCCCAGCAAAATCGCAAAACCCATACCGGTCAAACCACCCACGATGGGCAGCAAGCTGACCGGGATGTGCAGCTTGCCAGCGCTCACGGCATTGAGTGCGTGGATGGCCATGTAAGAGCCCAGGCCCGTGTAGACCGCATGGCCAAAGCTGAGCATGCCGCCTTGCCCAAGCAAGATGTTGTAGGACAGACAAGCGATGATGGCAATGCCCATCTGCGCCAACATGGTGATCGACAGATTGTTGGTAAAAACCAGCGGTGAGATCGCCAGCACCAAAGCAAACAGGCTCCAGATGACCCAGCGACCGACGTTGTAGGGTTTGAATGTGTAAACAGCGGCCATGGTTTCAAGTCTCGCGAGTGCCCAAAAGACCCTTGGGTCGGAAAATCAAAATCAGCACCAAGAACAGGTACGGCAAGATGGGCGCAACCTGCGACAAGGTGAGCTTGGCAAACGAGTTGTCCTGGGTGGCGGCCGACAAGGCCCAGCCCATGTCTTTGGCCAAGGTGAGGAAGGAGTAGTCAATGGCCACCGCAAAGGTCTGGATCACACCGATCAAGATCGACGCCAAAAAGGCCCCAGACAAAGAGCCCATGCCGCCCACCACGACCACCACAAAAATCACCGAGCCCACGGTGGCGGCCATGGCCGGCTCGGTCACGAAAGTGCTGCCCCCAATCACGCCCGCCAAACCGGCCAAGCCGGTGCCAGCGCCAAACACCAGCATGAACACGCGGGGCACGTTGTGACCCAATGACTCGACCATTTCCGGATGGGTCAAAGCGGCTTGGATGACCAAGCCGATGCGGGTGCGGGTGAGCAAGAGCCACAAAGACAAGAGCATGAACAGCGCCACCAGCATCATGAAACCCCGGGTGGCGGGAAAGGTCGAGCACACCAAGCGAATGCTTGCGTCGGCTGCGCTGCACATCTCAGCAGGGGCTTTGCCCCAAACGAAACTCAGGCCGTCGACCGAATGGTTGATCAAGGTGAAGGCCGAACTGCGCAACACCTCGGGCGGCGGAAAATCCACTGCGGTGCGGCCCCATACCAGTTGGACCAGCTCCAACAACACATAGGACAAACCAAAGGTGACCAACAATTCGGGCACATGGCCAAAAGGGTGGACCTTGCGCAGCGTCAGGCGCTCAAACACGGCACCACAGGCCCCGACCAAAAGCGGGGCAATGAGCAGCGCGGGCCAAAAACCCACCCATTGTGATAGGGTGTAACCAAAATAGGCACCCACCATGTAAAAACTGGCGTGGGCAAAATTGAGCACGCCCATCATGCTGAAAATCAGCGTCAAACCGGAGCTGAGCATGAACAACAACAGCCCATAACTGAGGCCGTTGAGCATGGAGATGATGAAAAACTCCATAAAAACTTTCCAGACCCACCCAGGGCCTAACTGCATGACTGGTATTGGCTTGGTTAGCCAGCTCGGACACCACCACAGTGCAAGCACAAACCATTAAAAAAACCCGATGAACCTGCGGTTGATCGGGCCATGACCCTGCCACAGCTTACCCATCAGGCCCTCCCGAGCTGATGGGTGCAGGGGTTTAAGCAGGCCGCTTCATCTGGCAGCTGGTGGGGGTGCTGGAGATGTACGACGGATAGTCCTTGACCGGGGCCAAAGTCATGCCGGTGTTCTCTGGGCTGTAAGGGAACTTCTTGTCCGCCTTTTGCCAGACATTCATCCACAAAGGCTGCTGCAGTTGGTGATCGGTCTTGCGCATTTGCACCTCACCGTGGTAACTGTTGAAGGTCAAACCCGAGAGGGCCGCAGCCACTTTGACCGGGTCGGTCGACTTGGCCTTGGCCATTGCAGCGCCCAAAGCGCTGTAAATTGAAATCACCGAGCCGGTGTAGAAATCGTCGTTGAACTTGGTTTTGAATTCGGCCATCCATTTGCCCATCTCGCCACCCATGTTGTAGTGGTTGTACGAGATTTGAAACACGCGGCCTGCACCGCCTTGGCCCAGTGCAGTGGGCGTCCCGGTCACACCAGTGTAATAGGTGTAGAACTTGCCAGTGTAGCCGCCTTCGTTGGCGGCCTTGACCAGCAAAGCCAAGTCAGAGCCCCAGTTACCCGTGATCACGGTGTCGGCACCCGAGGCCTTGATCTTGGCGATGTAGGGGGCGAAATCACGCACCTGGGCCAAGGGGTGCAGGTCTTCACCCACAATCTTCACGTTCGGCATCTTGCGCGCGAAGTTTTCCTTGGCAAAACGCACCACTTGGTGGCCGTGCGAGTAGTTTTGGTTGAGCAGGTAGACATTCTTGATGTCTTTTTGGTCCTTCATGAACGTGGTCATGGCCTCCATCTTCATGGAGGTGTCAGCGTCAAAACGGAAGTGCCAGTAGCTGCACTTGCTGTTGGTGAAGTCGGGGTCCACTGCCGAGTGGTTTAAAAAGATGATTTCCTTGCCGGGGTTGCGCTCGTTGTGCTTGTTGACAGCCTCGATCAGGGCACCCGCAACAGATGAGCCATTGCCTTGGGTGATGTAGCGCACGCCTTGGTCCATGGCGGCCTTCAGGGCGTTCAGGCTTTCCGCAGGGCTCAGTTTGTTGTCAATGCCAATGACCTCGAACTTGACACCGGCTGGGTTGGTCTTGCTGAATTTTTCGGCAAAGAATTGGAAGCTCTTGAGCTGGTTGCTGCCCACGGGTGCCATCAGGCCCGACAGCGGGTCAATCCAGGCAATTTTGACGGTCTCGCCCTTTTGCGCGTAGGCGCCCAAAGAACAAGCGGCCAGTGCGGCGGCGGCAATCAAACGGGTGGTGGTTTTCATTCAAGGATCTCCAGCATAGTGAATTGGAACCTTATCAGCGTAACCGCTGAAATGGCGAATGGGCTCGGGGTTTGCACCTAAGGCGTATCACCCGTGCGACTTGGCGCAAGCAACTCTGTAGTGCGCGGGCGGGGTAGGCCTCACAAGCCGGGCAAGACGTAAGCGGCCAGCTGCTCGCGCAGACGGGTTTTGAGCATCTTGCCGGTGCCACCCAAAGGAATGGCGTCAACAAACACCACGTCATCCGGGATCTGCCACTTGGCGGTTTTACCTTCGTAAAAAGCCAGCAAGTCGTCTCGGCTGAGCTGTGCACCAGGCTTGGTGACCACGCACACAATGGGCCGCTCGTCCCACTTGGGGTGGCGCATGCCGATGCAGGCGGCCATCGCCACCGCCGGGTGCGCCATGGCGATGTTTTCAATGTCGATGGAGCTGATCCACTCGCCCCCCGACTTGATCACGTCCTTGCTGCGGTCGGTGATCTGCATGAAACCATCGGCGTCGATGGTGGCCACATCGCCGGTGGGGAACCAGCCATCCACCAAGGGGCTGCCACCTTCTTGTTTGTAATAAGAGGCAATCACCCAGGGGCCTTGCACCAACAGGTCGCCTGCCGACTGGCCATCGTGCGGCAGGCTCGTGCCTTGGGCATCGACGATCTTCATGTCGATGCCGAAAATGCAGCGGCCTTGCTTCATGCGCAGCTTCATCTGCTGTTCTGCGGGCAGGCTCAGGTGCTTGTTTTTCAGGGTGCACACAGTGCCTAAGGGGCTGAGCTCGGTCATGCCCCAGGCGTGCAACACATCCACCTTGTAGTTTTGCCGGAAGGCGTCGATCATGGCCGGCGGGCAGGCCGAGCCGCCAATCACGGTGCGGTTGAGGGTGCTGAACTTCAGGCCTGCAGGCATCATGTGGCCCAGCAACATTTGCCACACGGTGGGCACACCGGCGGCAAAGGTCACGCCTTCGGCTTCGATCAACTCGTACACCGATTTGCCGTCCAAGGCCGGGCCGGGAAACACCAATTTGGACCCGGCCATGGCCGCGCTGTAGGGAATGCCCCAGGCGTTGACGTGGAACATGGGCACCACCGGCAAGATGGCATCGCGCGCCGAAATGCACATGGAGTCAGGCAAGGCAGCCGCGTAAGCGTGCAGCACGGTGGAGCGGTGGCTGTACAAAGCGCCCTTGGGGTTGCCTGTGGTGCCGCTGGTGTAGCAAAGGCTGCAGGCGGTGTTTTCGTCGAGTTGTGGCCAGAGGTAGGTGTTGGCTTGCCGGCCCATCCAGGCCTCGTAACTGACCAAGTTGGGGATGCCGGTGTCGGCGGGCAGCTTGTCCGCATCGCACAGCGCCACATAGTGGGTGACTGTTTTGCAGTGCGCGTGCAGGGCTTGAACCAAGGGCAAAAACGTCATGTCAAAACACAGCACCTGGTCTTCGGCGTGGTTGGCGATCCAGGCCATTTGCTCAGGGTGCAGGCGGGGATTGAGGGTGTGCAACACGCGGCCCGAGCCGCTCACGCCAAAGTACAGCTCCAAGTGGCGGTAACCGTTCCAAGCCAAAGTGGCGATGCGCGCACCCTGCGGGATGTTTTGGCCATCCAGCGCGTTGGCCACCTGGCGCGAGCGGCGTGCCACCTGGGCCCAATCGCTGCGGTGGATGTCGCCCTCCACTCGGCGCGAGATGACCTCGCTGTCGCCGTGGTGCTTTTCGGCAAATTCGATCAAAGAAGAAATCAGCAGCGATGGCTGTTGCATCAGTCCCAGCATGGGGTGGTCTCCTGGTTGTAGGGGTGTCTCAAGCGGCACATTGTGCACCGCCAAGCGCTTGCCTTTGGCCCCTCCATCACCCACCCCTGGACATAAATCATTCAAAACCCCGTCAAACCCCGGGTGCTTGTCAAGGGCGTGACAATCAGCGCCATGCCCTTTGATCCATCCGCTGCCCCCTCCATCGTCCCAGACCCTCAGCTCAAGGACATGCCCCTGCTGGACTGGACCCACCGCCTGACCCAGTTGGGCCCCCGCTTTTACACCGCCTTGCAGCCCACACCCGTGGCCGCGCCCCGCTGGGCAGCCCGCAATGAACGCTTGCGCACCGAACTCGGTTGGCCTGAGGCGCTGTTCGACACCGCGCACTTGCAAGCCTTTGCAGGCAACGCACTGATGGCGGGCTCTGAGGCCTTGGCCACGGTGTACAGCGGTCACCAGTTTGGCCAATGGGCCGGCCAACTGGGCGATGGACGGGCCATTTGGCTGGGTGAGGCCCAATCCGCCCAAGGCCCGCAAGAGATACAACTCAAAGGCGCGGGCCGCACGCCCTACTCGCGCGGCGGCGACGGCCGCGCCGTGCTGCGCTCCAGCATCCGCGAGTACCTGTGCAGCGAAGCCATGCACGGTCTGGGCATTCCAACCACGCGGGCGCTGTGCCTGGTGGCCTCACCAGAGCCCGTGCGGCGCGAGACCCTGGAAAGCGCCGCCGTGGTGACCCGCGTGGCCCCCAGCTTTTTGCGCTTTGGTCACTTTGAGCATTTTTCGGCCCAAGGCGACGTGGCCAGCTTGCGCACCCTGGCCGACCACGTCATCGAGCACCACTTGCCCGAATGCTTGGCGCGCGCAGGCTTGTGGCAAGGCAATGTGTACGCAGCCTTGCTGGATGTGGTGCAAGAGCGCACCGCCCGACTGCTGGCCCAGTGGCAGGCCGTGGGCTTTTGCCACGGCGTGATGAACACCGAC
Source organism: Limnohabitans sp. (assembly GCF_044361645.1). Taxonomy (GTDB): domain Bacteria; phylum Pseudomonadota; class Gammaproteobacteria; order Burkholderiales; family Burkholderiaceae_C; genus Limnohabitans_A. The sequence goes on from NZ_JBIKIL010000013.1 coordinate 6,166, forward strand.
AACATGAGCCTGCTGGGCTTGACCATCGACTTCGGCCCTTTCCAATTTTTGGACGGCTTTGACCCCGGCCACATCTGCAACCACTCCGACCACCAAGGCCGCTATGCCTATGGCCGCCAGCCGAATGTGGCGTACTGGAATTTGTACTGCCTGGCCCAGGCCCTGGCGCCGTTGATTGACGACCAAGAGCTGACGCTGCAGGTGCTCGAAGGCTACAAGAGCCAGTTTCCGCGCTTTTTGGGAGATGCGATGCGGGCCAAACTGGGCCTGACCGGGGCATTGGCACCGGAGTCCGAGCGCGAGGCAGACTGGACCCTGGTCGAAGACCTGATGCAAATTTTGGCCTCTGAGCGCACAGATTACACCTTGTTTTGGCGTCGCTTTTCTCAGGCGGTGGCGGCCGGCAAGGCCAACATGGATCGCCACGCTTCGCTCGCGATGACGGATCCCGAATTGCCCGTCACTGCGAGCGAAGTTTCCGTCACTGCGAGCGAAGCTACCGTCACTGCGAGTGAATTTCCAGTCACTGCGAGCGAATTTCCCGTCACTGCGAGCGAGGCTACCGTCACTGCCAGCGAAGTTACCGTCACTGCGAGTGAATTTCCCGTCACTGCCAGCAAATTCCCCGTCACTGCGAGCGAAGCGTGGCAGTCCATGGACGACTTGTTCATCGACCGCGCCCGCTGGCAGGCCTGGTTGGCACGTTATGCCGAGCGCACCGACCTGGCCCAATGGCCTGCCATGGGCCAGCAGATGCTGCGCACCAATCCCAAGTTTGTGCTGCGCAACCACCTGGCCGAAACCGCGATTCGCCAGGCCCAAGCGGGCGATTTTTCTGAAATAGAGACCCTGTATAACTTGCTACAGTCACCTTTTGACGAGCATCCGGGCATGCAGGCCTATGCCGACTTGCCGCCCGACTGGGCGGGTCAACTTGAAATCAGCTGTTCATCATGAGCAAAATCACCAAAACCGACTCCGAATGGCGCGAACTGTTGGCTGCCAAAAACGCCGAACCTGTGGCCTATGCCGTCACCCGCCAAGCCGCCACCGAGCGCCCCTTCACCGGCAAATACGAAGGCCATTGGGCCCCGGGCCGTTACCGCTGCATCTGCTGCGCGGCTGAATTGTTCGCCTCGGACACCAAATTTGACGCCGGTTGTGGCTGGCCCAGCTTTTCACAGGCCTCGTCCGAAGGCGCGATCGAAGAGCGCGTGGACATCAGCCACGGCATGCGCCGGGTGGAGACCGTGTGCGCCCAGTGCGGCGCGCACTTGGGCCATGTGTTTGAAGACGGACCCGCGCCCACCGGCCTGCGTTACTGCATGAACTCCGCTTCGTTAGACTTCGAAGCTTCTTGACAGCCCAGGGCCGCTGGCTCCTCAGCGGCCAATCCACCTCATTCATGAAACTTATCCTCGACTTTTTCCCCATACTGCTGTTTTTTGGCGCTTACAAGATGGCCGACATCTACACCGCCACAGCGGTGCTGATGGGGGCCACCGTGCTGCAAACCGCCATCATTTACAAAATAGATGGCAAGCTGCAGACCCTGCACAAGATCACGCTGCTGCTGGTGGTGGGTTTTGGTGCCCTCACTTTGGTCCTGCAAGACGAACGCTTCATCAAATGGAAGCCCACGTTGCTTTACACGGGCTTGGCCATGGCTTTGGCGATTGCCCATTGGTGGATGAAAAAGAACTTTTTGCATCTGCTGTTGGGCCAACAATTGCAACTGCCCGCACCGGTTTGGAACCGGCTGAACCTCTCTTGGATGCTTTATTTCCTGTTCATGGCCAGCATCAATGCCTACGTAGCGCACTACTTCAGCACCGAAGCTTGGGTCAACTTCAAACTCTGGGGTTATGCGTTTCCCTTGGTGTTCATCTTGCTTCAAGGCATTTACGTCTCGCGCCACTTACCCAAAGACGATGACGCTGCTGCACAGGTCGATAAAAAATGAACACGGTTTCCTTGCCTTTGAGCGCGCAAATCCATGCCCGCCTGGTGGAACGTTTGCTGCCCACTGAGCTGCGTGTCACCGACGAAAGCGCCCAGCATGCCGGTCATGTGGGTGCCAACGACAGCGGCCTGGGCACCCACATGCGGGTATGCATAGCCTCTCCTTTGTTTGCAGGACTCGGTCGCGTTCAGCGCCACCGCCTTGTGTATGATGCGCTGCAAGATTTCATTGACCAAGGCTTGCACGCCTTGGCCATCGAGCTGATCTGAACCCGGGCTGCACCGCCGGTGGCAGCCCTTTTTTTAAACCTTAAATTTAATCCTGACCCCAAGTCATTGAGGAAAAAACGATGAAAAAACAAATGCTCAGCGCCGCTTTGGTGGCCCTGCTCGCAGCCCCCGTCCTGGCGCAAAACCTGGCTGTGGTCAATGGCAAGCCCGTGCCCTCTTCGCGTGTCAAAGCGCTGCAACAGCAAGTCGAGGCCTCGGGTCGTCCGGTCACGCCTGAAATTTTGGCGCAAATCAAAGAGCAGGTGATCGCCCGCGAAGTCTTCATGCAAGAAGCCAAAAAGCGCGGCCTCGACGCCTCTGACGACTTCAAAACCCAGATCGAATTGGCCCGTCAATCGATTTTGATCAACCAGCTGCGTACCGAATTTCAAAAGAAAAACCCGGTGACCGATGCCGAGATCAAAGCCGAGTACGATAAATTTGTAGCCGCCAATGGGGGCAAAGAATACCGTGCGCGCCACATCTTGGTTGAAAAGGAAGACGAGGCCAAAGCCCTGATTGCCGACATCAAAAAAGGCGGCAACTTTGAAGACTTGGCCAAAAAAGCCTCGAAAGATCCAGGCTCTGGTGCCAACGGCGGTGATTTGGATTGGGCGGCGGCAGACAGCTATGTGCCCGATTTTTCGAACGCCATGGTCAAGCTGGCCAAAGGTCAAATGACCGACGCGCCAGTCAAAAGCCAGTTTGGCTTTCACATCATTCGCATGGACGACGTGCGCGAAGCCCAGTTGCCCAAGCTGGACGAAGTCAAGCCGCAGATTTCTCAACAGCTTGAGCAGCAAAAACTCAGCACCTTCCAAGAAGGTCTGATCAAAAAAGCCAAGATCCAGTGATCTGCATCTGACCGCCTGAAAAAACGCGACCTCGGTCGCGTTTTTTCATGCATTTGCAATGTCTGAGCTTCACTCTGGCTGTGCAGCCACGGGCCGGGAATCAGAGGCGTTTGGCTTTGCCACATCACCCCAAACCGCTGACGCAAGCCCAGCGCTGCGTGTCTGCCAGAGTGAGCAACTTCGCAAGCTGGGATAATCCCAAGCCATGCAGCCTCACCAACTCGAACTCCTCGCCCCCGCCCGCACCTTCGACATCGGCATCGAAGCCATCAACCACGGGGCGGACGCGGTCTACATTGGCGGCCCCTCTTTTGGGGCACGGTCCACAGCCGACAACTCGGTGCAAGACATTGCCAAGCTGGTGCAACATGCCCACCGCTTTCACAGCCGCATTTTTGTCACGCTCAACACCATCTTGCGCGACGACGAACTGGAAGCAGCCCGCCAACTGGCCTGGCAGTTGTACGACGCCGGCGTGGACGCGCTGATCATCCAAGACATGGGCTTGCTGCAAATCGACATGCCACCGATACAGCTGCACGCCAGCACCCAAACCGACATCCGCACCCCCGAAAAAGCCAAGTTCCTGCAAGACGCAGGCTTGAGCCAAATTGTCTTGGCCCGCGAACTGACGCTGCCGCAAATCAGCGCCATCCGTGACGTGATCGACACCGAACGCACGGTGATTGAATTTTTTGTCCATGGCGCTTTGTGCGTGGCCTACAGCGGCCAATGCTTCATCAGCCATGCGCACACCGGGCGCAGCGCCAACCGGGGCGACTGCTCACAGGCTTGCCGCCTGCCCTACGAAGTCAAAGACGCACAAGGCCGCATCGTGGCACACGACAAACACGTGCTCAGCATGAAAGACAACAACCAAAGCGAGAACCTGCGCGCCTTGGTGGATGCGGGCATACGCAGCTTCAAGATCGAAGGCCGCTACAAAGACATGGCCTATGTGAAAAACATCACGGCCCACTACCGCAAGCTGATGGATGAAGTGCTTTCTGAGCGCCCCGAGTTGGCTGCCGCCTCGCACGGCCGCAGCACCTTCAGCTTCGAGCCCGATCCGAACCAGAACTTCAACCGCGAGTTCACCGACTACTTTGTGCAAGGCCGCAAAGAAGACATCGGCGCTTTCGACACGCCCAAAAACCCGGGCCAGCCGATTGGCTGGGTCAGCAAAATAACGCCCGAACACGTCGAGATCACCACCGACGACCCTGCCTGCGAGCTGCACAACGGCGACGGGCTTTGTTATTACGACCTGCAAAAGGAATTGGTGGGCCTGCAAATCAACCGCGCCGAGGCGCAAAAAGCCAAAGGGGTTTGGCACTTGTTCCCCAAAGACCCGATGGGCGGTTTCAAAGACCTGCGCCAAGGCGTGCAGGTCAACCGCAACCGCGACATGCGCTGGGTGCGCACGCTGGACAAAAAGTCGGCCGAGCGCCGCATGGGCGTCTGGATGCAGCTGGCCGAAATCCAAGGTGACCAGGGCGAAGGCCTGCAACTGACGCTGACCGACGAAGTCGGCCACACCGGCACAGCCCAAATGAACATCGCCTGGCAAGCGCCCAAAGACAGCCCCCAAGCCGAGGACAAACTCCAAACCGCCTTGGGCAAACTGGGCGACACCTTGTTTGAGGCCATCGACGTGCAACTGGCCCCGGGCCGCCCCTGGTTTGTGCCGCCCTCACAACTGAACGCCCTGCGCCGCGACGCCGTGCAGGCCCTCGAAGCGGCCCGTGCCGAAGGCCTGCACCGCTTGCCGCGTGCCGTGCCCATCGACCCGCCCGCGCCCTACCCCGAAGACACCTTGACGTATTTGGCCAACGTGTTCAACCAAAAGGCCCGCGACTTTTATGCGCAACACGGTGTCAAGGTCATCGATGCGGCCTACGAAAGCCAAGAGGAATTGGGCGAAGTCAGCCTGATGATCACCAAGCACTGCGTGCGCTTTAGCCTCAGCCTCTGCCCCAAACAGGCCAAAGGTGTGACCGGCGTTCAAGGCACCGTCAAAGCCGAGCCCATGCAACTCATCAACGGCAAAGAAAAACTCACCCTGCGTTTTGACTGCAAACCTTGCGAGATGCACGTGGTCGGCAAAATCAAAAAGGCTGTGCTCAACGCCGTGCCCGAAAGCCCGGTGCAGTTCTACAAATCACGGCCTGTGGTGGGTTTGCACTGAGGGCTGGGTATCAACTGCCCCACTCTTCGCCCAAGTTCTGGGCCTGCTCCAACACCAACTCCACTGCGTTATCGGCCTGATCGGGCGGGTATTTGTATTTCTTCAAAATCCGCTTGACCATCAAGCGAAGCTTGGCCCTCACACTTTCGCGCTCTGACCAATCCACCGTCAGGTTGTCGCGCAAGCTCTGCGTGAGCTCTTGCACGATTGTCTTCAGTGTTTCGTCTTGCAATTCGCGTATGGCTGGCTTGTTGTTGGCCAGTGCGTCGTAGAACTTCACCTCATCGTCGTGCAGGCCCAGCTGCTCGCCACAGCTGGCCGCCTCGCGGAACTTCTTGGCCATGGCGATCAGCTCTTCCATGACCTGCGCGGTTTCGATGCTGCGGTTTTGGTAACGGCGACATTGAGCGGCTTGTAGCCAACCGAGGCCAGCCAGCCCTGAGCTTCTTGTTCGAGTTGGTCTTCGATCACGAAATCAAGCCGCTTTACGCTCAGGGATCAATGCAGGCTGCTGTTTGGTTTTGGCTACTTTGATTTGGGTCTCCAGAATGTGCTTGAGTTCAGCAGGCACAAAGCGCTGCAACACATCGCGCATCAGCGGCTGGTAGCCCACGCCGTGAAACTCTGCAATGAGTTTGTAGTTGCGAATCAGGTCTTTGGGCAAACGGATCGAGATTGCCTGCAACTCCAGTGCATCTTCCAGAGCCTGTTCGTGGCTGGCATCGGCCAAACCTACAAATTCGACTTCGGCACCCAGTGTGCGGGCATCCCATGCTTGCTCTGTATCTTTGATCTTTTTGGTCATTTGAAATCTCCTTGGTTGCACAGCGCTTTAAGCAGCCATGCCAAAACGCTCATAGATCGCCAACTCCACATCGTTGGGTTCATAAGCTGTTTTGAGTATCACCTGAACACCTTTTTGTATATACGCAATTTTGAGCTTGCGATTCTGGTTCGTCAGGGCAATGAACCACAAAGTGGGTGGGTTGGTTTTGGTCAATGCTCTGTTGTCATAAAGCAATCGTCCCTCTCTGTTAGAAAAGCAATGTTCTACTTCTCGGATGGTCACTTGATGCTTCTTTAGCAGCTTGATTTTGATGGCCTCAGAAACGACCAGGTTCTTCATTTACGCCCCCTATTGTATATACATAACCAAACGCTCTGGTTGCAGCCTCACCCTATTGCCTGGCAGATTCAAAAGTGAAGTGCAACACCTGCCAATTCTGTAAGGTCCGCAGATGCAAATTACGCCATCCAAGCACTATCAACCTATTTCCGGCAGTTGAAGTCTCACCAATCGTCTGCAAGCTAGACTGGTAGCCAGTTTCAACGGATTTACAGAGGTCACCAAATGAGTGAAGCCAAAAGACGCCAACGCGCTGTCCAAACGCAAGCCCTTGAGGCCATGGCGGTGGGCACCAAGATGGCTTTGTTGAGCAGCGAGCCTTTGGCCACGGCCCAGACCACCGGCAATTCGCGGTTGGCTTGAACGCCTGAGACCTGCTGGGCGTTCAGGGCCAGGTCGTCGCCCAACACGCCTGCGGTTTTTTTGGCGGCCATTTTTGTCATGGCGGCCACATCGTCAGCCGCTGCGGCGCTTTGGCGCGCCGCCACTTTGGTCATGGTGGCCACATCGTCGAGCAAGGTGGCGATGTCGTCGATCAGGGTCAGCAAACTGGAGGCGGCCATTCGGTGTCTTTCTTCAAGCTGTTCAAAAGCGCGTCAGCGCAAGAGGTTTTGCAGGGCTTGGCCCTTGCCATCGCGGTAAACGTCGAAATCTCGGTCTATCGACACCACATGCCGAATGCCCAGGCGTTCGGCGGCTTCGGCCACTGAGGCGTCCGCCAAGTCCAGCGGCAAGTCGGCAAAGCGCTGGCAGATGGTCAGCACGCTGGTCAGGCTCCAACCGATGGGCGCATCGAGCTGCACCGCCCCGCGCTGCACCCATTGCAAAAAGTCCAGCGCCGCCGCGTTGTGGATGCGCCGGGCCAGCAAGGCGCAGACCTCGGTCAATACCGGCCAGGTGCTGTGCAAGCGCACTTGGGGGTGGGCCTGCAGCCAGGCCAAGGTGGGCGCATGCCATTTGTCGCTGCGGTTGAACAAGGCCAACAAGGGGCCGCTGTCGATGAGGGCGTCTTGCACCGGCAGATGACGCAAAAACTGGGCATGCGGTTCTTGCGCGCTCAAAGCCAGCGGGGGGGTGGCCAGATCGGCACTCATGTCCGTCGCCCCTTTTTGTCCTCCCAAGCGTCAAGCAACTGGCTTTTGCGGGTTTCGGCCAGATCCATCGGGCCGCTGAATCGCCCAAAAACGCCCTCGCCCAGTGCAAATGCCGATGTGGTGACCGCTGGCTGGGCGAGGTAAGCGGTGAGCGCATCGCGCATGACTTCGCTGATGCTGCGGCCTTCTTGGGCGCAACGCTGGCGCAAGGATTTTTCAAGGGGGTCTGGTAACTTGACGGTGGTGGTCATGCTGGCATCTCCGGGTAATAAAAATATTATTACCGATCAAACCTCGCATGTAAAGCGCTGCATCAGTCCAACCAGTCCCACGAATGAAGGCGATAAGCACCATCGGGTTGTCGCCACACCTTGGCTTTGGCTTGACGAGGTGTGCCATCCATCGTCACTTGGAGTTGCAGTTCAAAGTTGAGACCTGCCACGACTTGCTGGCGTGCCTGGGTCACGTCTTTGTAAAGTACCCGTGCCTTGTTTTGCACTGCAAAGGTCTGCACCGCAAAACGGGCGGCTTCTTGCACCTCGGGGCTGAAAGCATCGGTGGACGCCCAAGCACCCGGCAGGGGGGCGGTCGCTGGCAGGGGCACAGGCGGCTCGGGGCTGCAGGCGCTCAAAGAACCCAAAGCCAAAGCACAGGCCAAAGCCAAGCCAGGCAGGGTTTTCAAGCGCCCAATCATGCCCACCCGCTCAGCCCAAGGGCTTGAAAAGCTCTTTCAAGTCCGACTCGCCAAACAGCGGCTCTTTGCGCTGCACCGCGCCCGAATACATGTCTTGCGCCAGTTGCGCTTTGCGCGCTTGCAAGGCCAGCATGCGCTCTTCAATCGTGCCTTGGGCCACCAGTTTGAGCACCCACACGCTTTGGGTTTGGCCAATGCGGTGGGCCCGGTCGGTGGCTTGGTTTTCCACGGCGGGGTTCCACCACGGGTCGTAATGGATCACCGTGTCGGCCTGCGGCAGGTTCAGGCCCACGCCACCGGCTTTGAGGCTGATAAGGAAGAGCGGCACCTGCCCGCTGGTGAACTGGTCGATGATGGCGTCGCGGTTTTTGCTTTGGCCCGTCAGCTTGACCCAGGGAATGCCCAGACGCGGCAGCTCTTGCTCGATCAGGCTGAGCATTTGGGTGAACTGCGAGAACAGCAAAATCTTGCGCCCCTCGGCCACCATCTCGGGCAGCATGTCCAGCAGTTGCTCCAACTTGGCCGATTGCTTGACCTGACTGGCCGCGCCCAACTTGAGCAGGCGCGGGTCGCAGCACACTTGGCGCAGCTTGAGCAGTGCATCCAAAATGGTGATTTGCGACTTGGCCAAACCTTGCGCACTCAAAGCATCGCGCACGGTTTTTTCCATGCCCAAACGGATGGTTTCGTACAGGTCGGCCTGCTTGCCCTGCAGGGGCACGGGCATCAGGGTCTCGACCTTGGGCGGCAGTTCGCTGGCCACCACGTCCTTGGTGCGGCGCAGCATGAAGGGCGTGATGCGCTTGCGCAGCTGGTCCATCTTCTCGCTGTTGCCTTGACGTTCTATCGGGTTGCGAAACAACTCGCCAAAGCGCTTTTGGCTGCCCAAAAAGCCAGGCATCAAAAAGTGAAACAGGCTCCACAGCTCACCCAGGTGGTTTTCCATGGGCGTTCCCGACAGGCACAAGCGGTGCCGCGCCGGGATGTCGCCCACGGTTTGCGCTGCGTGGGTGGTGGCGTTTTTGATGTTTTGCGCTTCGTCCAGCACCAGGAGGTGCCAGTGGGTGGCCATCCACAATTCGCGGTCGCGGTGCAACAAAGAGTAAGGCGTGAGCACGATGTCAAAACCGCTCAGATCTTGGGCGCTGTCATGCCGCGTCAAACCGTGGTGGATGTGGGTGCTCAAACTCGGGCAAAAGCGCGCCGCTTCGCGTTGCCAATTGCCCAGCAGGCTCACAGGGGCCACGATGAGCGCCGGTTGCGTGAGGCGACCGGCTTCTTTCTCGGTCAGGATGTGCGCCAAGGTCTGCAAGGTTTTGCCCAAGCCCATGTCGTCGGCCAAGATGCCGGCCAGCTGGTGGGTGCGCAAAAACTGCAACCAGTTCAGGCCCTGGTGCTGGTAGGGCCGCAAAGTGGCCTGCAGACTGGCTGGCAGCGCCACCTCGGGCAAGTGGTCAAGCCCGCGCATTTGCTGCACCAAGGCATGCAAACTGTGGGCTCCGGCCCAGGCGACGCCTTCGCCCAAAGAGGCGGCGGTGCGCAAAGCCTCCAGGCGCGATAAGCGCAGTTCATCGCCACCCCAGTCGCGCCCGCGTTCTGCCACCAGCTCCATGAGCGTGGCCAGCCAAGGCTTCATTTTGGCGGTGGGCAATTTCACAAAGCCCTCGCCTTGCAGGTCGGGCAGGTACAAAAACGGCGGCAACTCTGTTTTTTCGCCCTCGGCGCTGGCGCTGCTCAGTTGCGCCAGCGTCTGCAAGATGCTGGGCACCCAAGGCAAGATGTTGACGCGTTGGCCGTCGATGTCCATGCCCAAAGACAAATCAAACCACGCTGAGGTCTCGGGCGCGTCTTTGTCGCTGGACAAATCGATGTGCACTTCGTCCGCGTATCGCAGCCAAGGCGATGGGCCGGCCACAAACCGCACGTCCAAACCTGCTTGGCGCAGGGCAGCAAAGTCAGTTTCCAGCCAACCGATCCAAGTCTGCTGCGAACGGGGCAACTCGGGCGGCAAAATCAGGGTGTTCTCTTCAAAAACAAGCAGACCCAGTGCCTCAAGTGCTTGCCACGTGCTGCCCTCGCTTTGCAGGTCGCGCAGCAACATGCGGGCTTGCGCGCCCTGCCCCACCATGACACGGCTTTGTGTGCCCGGCCAAAAACCACGGTGGCCTGCGTAGTCAAAACTCAATTCGGCCGTGAACAGGCCCAACAGATCCCGCTCATCGGCACTCACCGGCGCGATGTCGAGCACGGCCGTGGGCTTGGCCCCTCGAATCTCGGGCATTTGCTGAATCACGGGTGGCAAAGGCACCGGCCCCAAACGTTCGAGCAATTGGTTTTGAAATTTGAACGCCACGCTCTCGGGCAAAACGGGTGAGTGGGACAAAACCTGCAGCTCGTTGACGCTCAGACCTTGCGTGTCCAGCGGACCGCAAAGGCCTTGCACCATGTCCATGAAAAAAGGCGGCTGGTTCAAGCCGTACACCACACCCGGGCGAAGCGGCTGCATGCACAACTGCCAGCCATCGGGCAAAGGGTCTTGGCCTTTGACCTCGCGCCACACCCCGACCAAAGCTTCGCTGGCGTCTTGCCAGCGCAATGAGATGCCCTGCTCCGACACCAAACGACCGGTTTGGCTGCACAGCTTCAAGAGCAGTTGTCCGGGCATGCCGTGCAGTTTGACCTCGCTTTGAAAACCATAAGAGCTGAAGCTGTTGGCAGCTGGACAGGCCTTCAACAAATCAAAAATATCTCGGTCCAAGGGGCTGCTGGTTTGCCAGATGGGGTCGTGCGCAGGCGGTTCATGGCTCAGCTTTTTAGCCTTAGCCCATTCGCCATTGCGTTTTTGTGAGGCCCGTTTCACTGCCAGGTGAAACACCGGCTTGTAAGCCGTCTGCACCACCGACAAACTGTAGACCAACTGGTCGTGCGTGCCGCCGAGCAGAGCACTGGCGACCGGGCCGTTGGCGTTTTCCAGACGCGTCAACCAGTCACGCACTTGGTATTCAGCATGGTTCAGCGCCCGCTCTTTTTCCATGTGCGAGCGGCGCACCCGAAGCTCGGGCGAAGGACCTTCTGGGCCCCACTCGTTCAACAGGGCCCGACCTTGCATCGAGGCCAAAATGCCCAAAGCCGCGCCGTGCTTGCAGTAACGCCCCACCGGGCAAGTGCAACCACTGCGCCACTCGGCCAGATTGCCCCCGGCACTCACGCGCAGTTCGGCATTGACCGCATAGGGCTGCACATCGTTGCCTTGCACCTGACCTTGCAAACGCCAGCCGTCGCCGTCAGGCGACAGCTGGGACGACAGCACCTTGTCTTGCAGGTACAGCGTGGTGCCGCGCGACCAAGCGCCTTGGTCAAAATAAAACGCCAGCTGCGAGGGCGGAAACCACTGGGCTGGGTTGTTGGACTTCATGTGTTGCACACGTCAACCCACCCACCGGCGGGCGTTTTGCCAGACGCGCAGCCAAGGGCTGGTGTCGTCCACGTTTGCGCTGGTCCAACTCATTTGCACATTGCGGAACACGCGCTCGGGGTGCGGCATCATGGCCGTGAAGCGGCCATCCAAGGTGGTCACCGCCGTGAGGCCCCCCGCGCTGCCGTTGGGGTTGAAGGGGTACTGTTCGGTGGCCTGGCCGTGGTTGTCCACAAAACGCATGGCGGCGATGGCTTGCGCTGGATTGCCCCGGTGCTTGAAGTTGGCAAAGCCTTCGCCGTGTGCCACCGCAATCGGCAATCGGCTGCCTGCCATGCCTTGCAAAAACAGGCTGGGTGATTCGAGCACCTCGACCATCGACAGGCGGGCCTCAAAGCGCTCGCTCTGGTTGGTGGTGAAGCGCGGCCAGTCTTGCGCACCGGGGATGATGTCGGCCAGTTCGGCGAACATCTGGCAGCCGTTGCACACGCCCAGCGCAAAACTGTCGCTGCGCCCAAAAAAGGCCTGAAACTGTTCGGCCAAAACCGTGTTGAAGGTGATGCTGCGCGCCCAGCCCATGCCTGCGCCTAAAGTGTCGCCGTAGCTGAAGCCGCCACAAGCCACCAAGCCCTTGAAGTCGGCCAATTTTGCACGGCCAGACTGCAGGTCGGTCATGTGCACATCGTGTGACTCAAAGCCCGCTTTGTGGAAGGCATAGGCCATTTCCACATGCGAGTTGACGCCCTGCTCGCGCAGGATGGCCACTTTGGGGCGCGACAAATTGAGAAACGGCGCGGCCACGTTGTCCATGGGATCAAAGCTTGGTGCCACATGCATGCCGGGGTCATCCGCACGGCCTGCGGCGGCGTGCTCGGCGTCGGCACATTCAGGGTTGTCGCGCTGCTGGCAAATCTTCCAGCTCACGCTGTCCCAGACCTGGTGCAGGTCGGCCAGCTTGGCGGCAAACACCTCTTGGGTGTCGCGCCAGATGCTGAGCTCGCCCACGCCTTTTTGGATGGTCGATTGCACCGGACGGGTCTTGCCAATGACGTGTGTGTGCTTGGACAAGCCGTGCTCGCGCAGCGTCTGCAGCACCGCATTGCGCTCGGCCGTGCGCACTTGCAGCACCACGCCCAGCTCTTCGTTGAACAGCGCCTTGAGGGTCAGTTCTTCCCGGCGGGCGCTGACTTGGGTCCCCCAATTCTTGGCGTCACCATGCTCGGCGCGGCTGTCGATGATGCCGTCGCCTTCGGTGACCAGCATGTCCACATTCAGCGCCACGCCCACATGGCCTGCAAAAGCCATCTCGGCCACAGCTGCCAGCAAGCCGCCGTCGCTGCGGTCGTGGTAAGCCAAGATTTGGCCCTGTGCACGCAAGCTGTTGACGGCTTTGACCAAACTCACCATCGCCTGCGGGTCTTCCAGGTCGGGCACGCTGTCGCCAAACTGGCCCAGCACCTGGCCCAGCACACTGCCGCCCATGCGGCTTTGGCCTTGGCCCAGGTCGATCAGCAGCAAACTGGTGTCGTCCTCTTGCGCGTTCAGTTGCGGTGTGAGGGTGCCACGCACATCGGCCAAGGTCGCAAAGGCTGTGACGATCAGGCTCACCGGCGAGGTGACCTTGTGTGTTTGACCGTTGTTGTTCCACTGCGTGCGCATCGACAAGCTGTCTTTGCCCACCGGGATCGAGATGCCCAGCGCCGGGCACAGGGCCAAGCCGACGGCCTTGACGGTTTCGTACAAAGCGGCGTCTTCGCCCGCCTCCCCGCAAGCGGCCATCCAGTTGGCGGACAGCTTGACGCGGGGCAGTTCTATGGGCGCGGCCAGCAAATTGGTGATGGCCTCGGCCACGGCCATGCGGCCAGACGCGGCAGCGTTGAGCGAGGCCAACGGCGTGCGCTCGCCCATGCTCATGGCCTCACCCGCAAAGCCCGCGTAGTCGGCCAGGGTCACGGCCACGTCGGCCACGGGCACTTGCCAGGGGCCAACCATTTGGTCGCGGTGCGTCAGGCCCCCCACGGCGCGGTCGCCGATGGTGATCAAAAAGCGCTTGGATGCCACGGTGGGGTGGCTCAGCACGTCGATCACGGCTTGTTGCAAGGACACGCCCGTCAAGTCCATGGCGGGTGACTGGCGTTCCACGCTTGTCACGTCGCGGTGCATTTTGGGCGGCTTGCCCAGCAGCACGTTCATGGGCATGTTGACGGGCATCGAAGGCGATTGCCGCGCTTCGCTCAATGAGGAAGCTGTGGATTGCCGCGCTTCGCTCGACGAGGAAGCTGTGGATTGCCGCGCTTCGCTCGATGAGGAGGCTGTGGATTGCCGCGCTTCGCTCGCAATGACGAGGTACTTGTCATCGCGAGCGGAGCGTGGCGATCCATGCATTGAAGGGCCTGGCGATCCATGCATTGAAGGGCCTGGCGATTCATGCATTGAAGGGCTTGGCGATTCAGTCTCGGCATAACCCGCAGGCCCACGCAAAGCTGGATCGATGGGCAGCCGCTCATCCGCCAAAACCAACTGGCGTTCTTCGGTGGCCACGCCAATCACCGCAAACGGGCAGCGCTCGCGCTCACAAAAGGCGGTGAACTGCGCCAAAGACTCGGGTGCGATCGCCATCACATAGCGTTCTTGGCTTTCGTTCGACCAGATTTCTTTGGGCGACAGGCCGGACTCTTCGAGCTGCACGGCACGCAAATCAAAGCGTGCACCGCGACCGGCGTCGTTGCTCAGCTCGGGGAAGGCATTGGACAATCCGCCCGCGCCCACGTCGTGGATGGCCAAGATGGGGTTTTGTTGGCCCTGCGCCCAGCAGTGGTTGATGACCTCTTGCGCCCGGCGCTCGATCTCGGGGTTGCCGCGTTGCACCGAGTCAAAGTCCAGGTTGGCGGCGTTGGTGCCGGTGGCCATGGAGCTGGCGGCGCTGCCGCCCATGCCAATGCGCATGCCGGGGCCGCCCAATTGAATGAGCAAACTGCCCGCAGGGAATTCGATCTTTTGGGTTTGCTCGGCGTCGATCTGGCCCAGACCGCCCGCGATCATGATGGGCTTGTGGTAGCCGCGCAGCACACCGTCCACGGTCTGTTCGTATTCGCGGAAATAGCCCAGCAAATTGGGTCGGCCGAATTCGTTGTTGAAGGCCGCAGCGCCCAGCGGGCCCTCGGTCATGATCTGCAGCGGGCTGGCGATGTGCTCGGGCTTGCCGCCTGCTTGGTCGGACATGCCGCCCCAGAGTTTGGACACGGTGAAGCCCGACAAACCTGCCTTGGGCTTGGAGCCTCGGCCAGTGGCGCCCTCGTCGCGGATCTCACCGCCCGCGCCCGTGGAGGCGCCGGGGAATGGCGAAATCGCGGTTGGGTGGTTGTGCGTTTCCACCTTCATCAGCACATGGTGCAAGGCGTGTTCTGTTTGGTAAGCCGCGCCCTGCCCTGAAGTCCGTGCCACAAAACGCTCCAGGCTGTGGCCTTCCATCACCGAGGCGTTGTCGGAATAGGCCACCACCGTGTGCTGGGGGCTGTGTTGGTGGGTGTGGCGGATCATGCCAAACAGGCTTTGGGGCTGGGCCACGCCGTCGATGGTGAACTCGGCGTTGAAAATCTTGTGGCGGCAGTGCTCGCTGTTGGCCTGCGCGAACATCATCAGCTCCACGTCGGTGGGGTTGCGCTTGAGGCCCGTGAAGGCGGCGACCAAATACTCGATTTCGTCATCGGCCAGGGCCAGGCCCCAATCTTTGTTGGCGTCTTCCAATGCCCTTTTTCCCTTTTCTGGGCCACCGCTGAGCACGTCCACATGCGCCATGGGCGCTGGCTCGAGGGCGGTGAACAAGGCCGCTGCTTCATCGCTGCTGGGCATGGCCGACTCGGTCATGCGGTCGTGCAACACGGCCGCGACTTGAGCCCATTGCTCGGGCGACAGTTTGGCGGAGCTGAGCAAGCCCGATTTCATCAACAAGCGGTATTCGGTCAGGCGCTCCACCCGGCGCACATCCAAACCACAGTTGTGCGCAATGTCTGTGGCCTTAGAGGCCCAAGGCGAGACGGTGCCCAAGCGGGGGCTGACCACGATCACCGGGCCGTCCACCGGTCCGGCATAGGGCTCGCCATAAGTCAGCAAAGCAGAAAGCGTTTGTGTTGGGGCATCGGCCAATGGCGCTGTCGTGGCGACCAGGTGGACAAAACGGGCCGAAATGCCCTGGATTTGCGGCGAAATCTGGGCCAATCGGGGCAGAAGTTGGGCCATGCGAAAGTCGCTGAGGGCTGTACAGCCTTCAAAAGTCGTGATGTGCAGGGACACAGGGTGGCCTTGTAAAGAGACAGAAAACCGTCATTCCGGGGCCGCTGACTGGGGCTTGCCGGCAAAGGCGGTATTTTAACGGTGTAAACCCTGATCTGAAGGCGAGACGGACCGATTCAGGACGCTCTTTTTCAAGAAGCAAAAAGCCGTGCAGCTGATGCAACACGGCTTTTTTGGATGCCCGACAGATGGACAGGTCAACCCAGCACCGAAGTCGCCTCCATCTCGCGCCGGATTTTGTAGGCGTGGGTGCTGGTGTCCATGGCCACATCGTCCCAGCACAGGCTTTGGCCTTTGGCCACGGGGCGAATGACTTTCACACCGTGCGCCAAGCCCAGCGGCAGGCCGCCCATGCGCTTGGAAGCAGCGGCGGGCAGCAGCTTGCCCCACACCGTGTAACCGCCCTCGCCGTCCAGCATGTCGCCAGGCTTCAAGTCGCGCTTGGCGGTGGCCACCACGTCGGCGTTCCAGCCTGTGGCCACGCCCGTGGGTTCGTTGCGCAGGGCGACGCTCGCCACACTCACGCCCACTTCCAAGCCAATCAGGTGCCAACGTTTGTACAGCGTGAAATACCGGCCCGAGGGGTCGGTGTGGGCGTTGTACTCTTCAAAGCAATTCTTGATGTAGTCGGTCTCGGCCTCGACCGTGACCCACACGCCCATGCGGATGTCGTAGGGAATCTTGCGGCCATCGGTCTCCAGGCTGGAGATCACCTCGACCATGCCTTTGCGTTCGAGCACGCCGCCTTCCGAGATCGGGCGGGTGACATAGGGGATGTCTTCGACGCTGGCGGGCGGGTAAAGCAAGCCGTTGCTGGGCACGCCCAAGCCCGTTGCGTTGGACACGGCAGTGCTTTCGATTGAGGGCTTGGAGCCATCCAAAAAGCTGTTAAACATTTTGGGGTTGAGGCCCCCGCGTTCGGCTTGTTCGGGCGTGAGGCCGTAATAGCCCCACACGGTCTCAGGCGTGGATTCGCTGAAGTGTGGCAACCATTTGTGGCCCCGGCCTGCAGCCACCACCGGAAAACCGCAGGTGCGGGCCCAGTCCACCAAATCGCAAATCAATGCGGGCTGGTCGCCAAAGGCCAGCGAGTAAACCACGCCTGCCGCTTGCGCACGGGTGGCGAGCAAGGGGCCGCAAAACGCATCGGCTTCCACCGTCACATTGACCACGTGTTTGTGGTGGGCAAAGGCTTCCAAAATGTGGTCCACCGCGTGCAGGGGCGAACCGGTGCACTCCACAACCACGTCCACCGCCGGGTGGCGCACCAGGCTTTGCCAGTCGTCGCCCACATGGGTGCTGCCGTTTTTCACGGCTTCGTCCAGGTTTTTGGCCGTCAGGCGCTCGGGGCTCCAGCCCACCCGGGCCAGGTTGGCGCGGGCGGCGTCGGGTGACAAATCGGCAATGCCCACCAGGTGCACGCCCGGGGTGCGCGGAATTTGCGCCAAGTACATGGAGCCGAATTTGCCCGCACCGATCAGGCCGATGCGGATCGGACGGTTCTCAGCGGCGCGTTGCAGGAGTTTGGCGTGCAGGTTCATGCGGCTTCTTTCAACACGTCGAGCGAGGTTTTCAGGGCGCTTTCGGGCATGCCGTTTTTCCAAGGCATGTCGACCGGGTAACTGTTCACCAGGCAGTCGTCGGGCAGGCAGCTGATGGGGGTGAAGTCGCGGTGCGCGATGTATTCGGGGCGCTTGTGGCGGCGGACATGGTTGGACACAGCACACAAGCTCAGGTATACGCTCACCCGGTTCCAGGGCGACAGGTTGCTGGCCGAGGCGTGCACCAAGCAGCTGTGGAACAAGATCATCGAGCCCGCTGGCCCGGTGGGGCTGACGATGCCGCCGTCTTTGTCACCGGCGCGTTGCACCAATTGTCGGATCAGGTCGTTGTCGACTGTCCACAAGGGGTAACTGGTGGTGGACAAGTCGTGTTTGGCCTCGACCACGCCCTTTTTGTGGCTGCCGGGGATGAACATGAGTGGGCCATTGAAGGGGTTCACATCGTCCAGAAAAATCGCCACGTTCATGGCCCGCTCAGTGGGCATCAGGTCGTCGTTGAGCCAGGTGCCGTAGTCTTGGTGCCACTGCCACACGTCGCCTTCAAAGGCCATCTTGCCGTTGATTTTGAACTGGTGCATGTACAGCGCTTCACCCAACAGGTCTTGCACCGGCTCGATCATGCGCGGGTGACGCGCCAGCTTGGCAAAGGGCTCGCTGTACATGTGGGCGGCAAAGTTGGTGCGCACGGCGTCGCTGCCTTTTTCGCGCACGTTGTAGGCCTCGCGTCGGCTGTACAGCTCGGGCACGGCGTCGGTCAGGTTTTGGGTTTCTTCGGGCGTGAACAGGCCGGGAAAAAACAAATAGCCCTCGCGCTCAAATTGTTCCAGTTGTTCGGGTGTCAGTCTCATGGTGTGCTCCTGTTTTGCGGTGGTGAATTTGTTCGACAAGTCGGGCCGTGAGTTGCACGCTGGCCTCGTGGGCGTGTTCTTGCACCAAACGCACAGCCAAATCGGCATCCCCGGCTGCAATGGCTTGGGCAATGGCCTCGTGTTCGTCCCACACGGTTTGCCGCTGGTGCGAGGACTGCAGCACCGCGCCCATCACGCGCTTGAGGTGGTGCCAGTGCAGCGCTATGCTTTGCTCGATCAGGCGGTTGCCCGATGCTTGGTAGATGGCGCGGTGAAAAGCCAAATCGGCCAGGATCATGGCCTGCACATCACGCGTTTGCTCGGCCTGTCGGCCGTGCTGCATCAAGGCCGCGTCCAGCACGACTGCGCGTTCGGCCGCCAAGCGCACGGCCAACGCGTCCAGGCTGCCGCGCACTTGGTAGACCTGGGCGATCCAATCCACATCGAGCTGTGTGACCTGCACCCCTCGGCCGGGGGCGTCTTCGACAAAGCCGTCTTTTTTGAGCAAACGCAGGGCTTGCAAGACGGGTTGCCGCGACACAGCAAAGCGTTGGGCCAAATCCTCTTGCGTCAAACGTTCGCCGGGCACCAGCGTGCCCTCGCTGATGGCGTCAAGCAAGCGGGCATAAATCTGCTCCACCAGGTCGGGCGCGCTGCGCAATGAAAGAAGGGTGTTTGTCATGTTTGTATACAGAATACAAACATCAGGGCTGCAAACCAATAAGGGTTTTCACTGCGTAAGGGCGTCGAGGCAGAAAAAACCGTCTTGCGCATGAACGGGGTGAGCGAAGCCGGGTCTGGGGTTGTTCTTTCGCAGACAGCTGGAGGCCAGAGCGCAATGGGATAATCCGAGGCTATGACGATCACTCTTAAAACCGCCCAAGACATCGAAGGCATGCGGCTGGCTTGCCGCCTGGCCTCGGAAGTCCTTGACTACATCGAGCCCTTTGTCAAACCGGGCATCACCACCAATGAGATAGACAAGCTCTGCCACGACTACATGGTCGATGTGCAGGGCTGCATCCCGGCGCCGCTGAACTACGCTCCCGGGGGCTACAAACCCTACCCCAAGTCGATTTGCACCTCCATCAACCACCAGGTCTGCCACGGTATTCCCAACGACAAGCCGCTCAAAAAAGGCGACTCGGTCAATATTGACATCACCACCATCAAAAACGGCTGGCATGGCGACACCAGCCGCATGTTCCATGTGGGCGAGGCCTCCATCGCCGCCAAGCGCCTGGCTCACATCACCTATGAGGCCATGTGGAAAGGCATCGAGCAGGTCAAGCCCGGTGCCCATTTGGGCGACATTGGCCACGCCATTCAAAAATTCGCTGAGGGCCACGGCTTTTCTGTGGTGCGCGAATTTTGCGGTCACGGCATTGGCCGGGTCTTTCACGAAGACCCGCAAGTGCTGCACTACGGCAAACCCGGCACACTGGTTGAGTTGGTGCCCGGCATGGTTTTCACCATCGAGCCCATGATCAACGCGGGCAAGCGCGACATCAAAGAAATGGGTGACGGCTGGACCATCGTGACCAAAGACCATTCGCTCTCTGCCCAATGGGAACACACGGTGGTGGTGACGCAAAGCGGCTACGAGGTCTTGACCTTGTCAGCGGGCAGCCCCGCCACGCCTGCTTTCATCACCCACGCGGCCACCGCCTGAGATGAGCGCTCTGGCCTCGTCCACAGCCCAGGCCGATGTGGCCAATTTGGCGCAGTTGCGCGAAACCTACCGGCGCGACAAAGCCGCCGTTTTGCTCAGTTTGGCCCAAAGCGGTGCCCTGACCCGAGGGCTCAAGCAGAGCCTGCGCCAGTTGTCGATTTTGGCCGACGGCCTGTTGATCAAACTTTGGAAGAGCGCGGGCTTGTCACCCGAGGCGTGCTTGGTTGCGGTGGGCGGTTTTGGCCGGGCCGAGTTGTTCCCCTACTCCGATGTGGACGTGCTGGTGCTGTTGCCCGACGGCCAGTTGCCCGAATCTTCTCCCGCCTTGCAAGCCCAGCTCGAACGCTTCATTGGCAGCTGCTGGGACACGGGCCTGGAAATCGGCTCCAGCGTGCGCACTCTCAGCGAGTGCCTGGCCGAATCGGCCAAAGACATCACGGTGCAGACCTCGCTCTTAGAGTCACGCCGCGTGACGGGCAACACCCGTTTGTTCACTGAGTTTCAACAGCAGTACCAAGCGGCCATGGACCCGCAGGCCTTTTGGGTGGCCAAGACCCTCGAGATGCGCCAGCGCCACACCAAATTTGAGGACACGCCCTACGCGCTGGAGCCCAACTGCAAAGAGTCTCCCGGCGGCTTGCGCGATTTGCAGGTGATTTTGTGGGTGGCCCGTGCCGCAGGTTTGGGCCACAGCTGGGATGATCTGGCCCGCAAAGGCTTGGCCACACCCTTGGAGGCGCTGCAGATCAAGCGCAACGAAGCCCTGCTGGGGCTGATCCGTGCCCGCTTGCACCTGCAAGCCAAGCGCCGCGAAGACCGGCTGGTGTTTGACCTGCAGACCCATGTGGCCGAATCGTTTGGCTACGCGTCTGACATCACGCCAGAGGGCCGATTGGCCCTGCGCGCCAGCGAAAAACTGATGCGCCAATACTATTGGGCGGCCAAGGCGGTGACGCAGCTCAACCAAATTTTGTTGCTCAACATCGAAGACCGACTGCAAGCCGATCGGGGCGAATCGTCCACCGACTTTGTCCCGCTGAACGAGCGCTTTTATGAAAAAGCCGGCCTGATCGAAGTGGCCAGCGACGATTTGTACCAAAAGCACCCGCACGCCATCCTTGAGACCTTTTTGCTGTACCAAACCACGCCAGGCGTGAAAGGTTTGTCGGCCCGCACGCTCCGGGCGCTGTACAACGTGCGTGCCATCATGAATGGGCGTTTTCGCACCGACCCGGTCAACCGGCAAAGCTTTTTACAAATTTTGCAACAGCCCCAAGGCATCACCCATGCGCTGCGCTTGATGAACAACACATCGGTGCTGGGCCGATATTTGTGGGTGTTTCGGCGTATCGTGGGGCAAATGCAGCACGATTTGTTCCACGCTTACACGGTGGACCAGCACATCATCATGGTGCTGCGCAATGTGCGCCGCTTCTTCATGGCAGAACACTCACACGAGTACCCCTTTTGCTCGCAACTGGCCAGCGGCTGGGACAAGCCTTGGATTTTGTACACCGCCGCCTTGTTTCACGACATCGCCAAAGGCCGAGGCGGCGACCATTCTGTGCTGGGCTGCGCCGAAGTGCGCACCTTCTGCCGCCAGCACCTGATCGACAAAACCGATGCCCAGTTGATCGAGTTTTTGGTCAGCGAGCACTTGACCATGAGCCGTGTGGCCCAGAAAGAAGATTTGGGCAACCCGGATGTGTTGGCACGTTTTGCCCAGCGTGTCGGCAACGAGCGCCGCCTGACCGCGCTGTACCTGCTCACGGTGGCCGACATCCGAGGCACCAGCCCCAAAGTTTGGAATGCCTGGAAAGGCAAGCTTTTGGAAGACCTGTACCACGGCACCTTGCGCGTTCTGGGCGGCAGCGCCCCGGACGCCAACACCCAGGTGCAAACACGCAAGCGCGAAGCCTTGATCGAGTTGGCCCGACACGCTGAGCCGTTCGAAGGCCACAAAGCGCTCTGGGATACCCTCGATGTGAGCTACTTCATGCGCCACGATGCCTCAGAGATCGCTTGGCATGCGCGTCAGCTTGCGCGGCATGTGGCCCAAGCTGAGCAGACCCAAACCATCGTGCGCGCAAGGCCCTCGCCGATCGGTGAAGGCCTGCAGGTGTTGGTGTTCACACCAGACCAAGACGATTTGTTTGCCCGCATTTGCGGCCATTTCGACCAGTCGGGCTTCAGTATTTTGGATGCGCGTGTGCACACCACCCGCGCAGCTTGGGCGCTTGACACCTTTCAGATCGTCACCACCATGCTGCCCGAGCATTACCGCGAACTGATGACCATGGTGGAGTCTGGACTGACACAAACCTTGGAGCAGCAAGGCAGCTTGCCCACACCCTCCAAAGGCCGCATCTCGCGCCGCGTGAAAAGCTTCCCCATCGCACCCCGGGTCAGCTTGCGGCCTGACGACCAGGCCCAAAAATGGTTGTTGAGCATCTCAGCCAGCGACCGCATGGGCCTGCTCTACAGCATCGCCTTGGTGCTGGCGCGACACCAAATTCGCCTGCACCTGGCCAAAATCAGCACCCTGGGTGAGCGGGTGGAGGACACCTTTTTGATCAGTGGGGCCAAGCTGCAGCAAAACAGAGCACAAATCGACATAGAAACCGAGTTGCTGCAGGTCTTGCAACCCACTTGATCGAGGTCCAACCCGGCCTGCTGCAAGCCTTTCACCACCGGTCCATGCGTGTGCGCTGCAGTTGCTACTTCCCCTTTTTTGCCCCTTCTTTTTGCCCTTCTTTTTGGCCCTCTTTTTGGCCCCCGGTTTTTTGAAAGCTTCACATGTGCCCAGCACCCCAAGCCCTGCCCCTTGAGCAGGCACGACCGCCGACACCGGACCCGACCGATTACCGCAACGCTTTGTCATGCTTTGCCACGGGTGTCACGGTCATCACCACCCACTGGCAAGGCACCGATTGGGGCATGACCTGCAGCTCCTTTTCGTCCGTCTCATTAGAGCCACGGCTGGTGCTGTGGAGCATCCGCAAAAGCGCCAACAGCTTGGAAGCCTTCACCCGTTCCGCGGGCTTCACGGTCAGCGTTTTGTCTGGCCAACAAGAGGCACTGGCCCGTCAGTTCGCCTCGGGCGACATGGTTCAACGCTTTGCACAGGTGCCCACCGTGCGCCTGCCCAGTCAACGCCAACGACTTGACAAGGCTTTGGCCTGGTTTGACTGTGGGCTGCACCAACTGGTGGACGCGGGCGACCACCACATTGTGATCGGCCAGGTGCACGACTTTGGCTGGCACGCCAAGGCCAAGGCTCTGACTTACTGGCGCAGCCGCTTCGGCCAATTTGACAGCACTGCGGCGTGATCTGAGGAGCGCTTGCAGGCTATGCGCCCATTGAGCCGGTCTCTCACACCCTGAGCACAGCACCCATCACGCACCGGTGCCCAGCACCGCCAGCAAGGCCGCATGAAAGGCCTCGGCCGCCTCGTACTGCACCCAATGCCCTGCGTTGGGCACCAACTGCCAAGCACCCCAGTGCGCCGCCATCTGCGGCATGGCCACCGCCAACTCGGACAAACGCCCCCGGTACAAGGCATCGTGTTCCCCAAAAATGGCGCTGACACGGGCTTGCACCTGTGGCAACACCCGCGCCACGATGTCTGTCGAGGACAAGCGTCTGCGCGGCATGCGGTCGCGCTGCACATTGGCCGCATGCAAGCGCAGCGCCAAAGCGTCCAAAGCTTCTGGCGCGTGCAGCATCAGGGCCATCAGGTTGTGCCGGTGCACCGCCGTTTGCGCATCCGCGCTGGCCAGGTGCCGCCAAGCTTTGAGCGGTATGCGCTCGGGCACTGTCAGGCCCATGCCTGGGGCGCCCACCAACACCAATTGGGTGGCATCTTGCGGATGCTCAGCCAACCACAAAGCCCCGGCCATGCCACCAAATGAAAAGCCCACCACGCCCACCCGCACAGCGCATTGCCCCGCGCTTTGCAACTGCTGCAGGCCGCTGTGCAAATGCGCCGGCAGTTGGTCCACATCGGAACAGCCCGCAGGCAAGTCAGAGTCGCCAAAACCCGGCAAGTCGGGCACCAGCACGCGCCAACCCGCGTCACGCAAAGGCGCGATGTTGCGCACCCAATGCGTCCAGCTGCCACTGCCGCCGTGCAACAAAACCAACGCAGGCCTCTCGGGCGGCCCCCAGGCGTGCCATAGCGTGTGCGCTTGCTGGCAACAGGTGGTCAAGCGCTCCGCCCCCGCCAAAGCCAGGGCCAGCTCAGGCGTCAACGCGTCGGGCAAAACCGTGTGCAACATGGCGTTCAAGCGACAGGCATCAGGTGCGCGTCAACGACTTGGGGTGTTGCAAACGCCAAAGCTTGTAAGCGGCGGCTGTGGCCACGGCGCTGGTGGCCATGCTGAGCCAAAAAACACTTTGCAAGCCCCAACGTTCACTGATCAAACCGCCCAGCAAGGCCCCAATCACCCCCGGAAACCCGTAAGCCGCAACGGTGTAAAGCGCTTGGCCGCGACCGCGCAAGTGGCCCGGGAAATAGCCCGAGATCAAGGCGATGCAAACGGTGTGGTGGGTGGCAAAGGTGATGGCATGGAGGGTTTGTGCCAGCAACAAAACCCAAAGCACATCGGCCCAAGCGGCCGTCAAGCCCATGCGCATGCACATGATGACCGAACACGCCACGAGCCAAGCCGTCAAAGGCACGCGGGGCAGCCACCGCGACTGGGTAAAAAACCACACCACCTCCACCGCCACCGACACCGCCCACAGCGTGCCAATCATGGTTTTGCTGTAACCCAGTGCGTCAAGGTAAAGCGAGAAAAAAACGTAAACACCAATGTGCGACAGCACATGGAAAAACGTGGAAGCAAAAAACCACTGCACCTGCTTTTGCCGCAGCACAGGCATGACCGACACATGCTCGCGCACGCTGTGCGTTGACTCTTTGAGGTCAGGCATCCACCCCACGCTGAGCAACACAGCCGCCAAGGTGAGCACCGTCCAACCCGGAAAGTGCTGCATGCCAAAAGCTTCAAACCACGCCCCTGCCGCGAACACCGTGAGCAAAAAGCCCAAAGAGCCAAACAACCGGACGCGCCCATAAAGCTTGGTGTCGAAAGCGCCACCCCGGCTCACTAAATGCGCCATGGCCGCCTCGCTCATGGGCATCATGGCGCTGGTGTGGCTGAACATCAGCAACAACACCAAGCCCAGCCCGACTGGCCCCCAATCCCAAAACAGCAAACACGCCGAGGCAAAAGCCACGCCAGCCCCAATGCGCAAGAGCTTGACGCGCTCGCCTGTGCGGTCGCTCAAGGCACCCCAGGCATAAGGCGCAAACAAGCGGGTCCCGGCCTGCACCGCAGTCAGCACGCTGATGGTCAAGAGGCTCAAGCCCATGTCTTGCAACCACAGCGGCAAATACGGGTTGAAAAAACCGATGTGGGCAAAGTAACTGGCCGACAAAGCGGCAAAGGGCCAAAGCTGTCGGCGTGGCGTCATGCCTTAAGGCTTGGCCGCAGCAATGGGGGCCAGGTCGTGCGCAACATCGCCGCATTGCGCACGGTGCTGCAATGCATGCTCCATGACCACCAGGGCCAGCATGGCCTCGGCAATCGGCGTGGCGCGTATGCCCACACAGGGGTCGTGACGCCCTTTGGTGATGACCTCGGTGGGCTGGCCCGCCGCATCGATGGAATCGCGGGCAATCAAGATCGAGCTGGTCGGTTTGATGGCAATCGACACCTCCATGTCTTGCCCGGTGCTGATGCCGCCCAGCACACCGCCCGCGTTGTTGCCCACAAAACCCTCGGGCGTCAGTGTGTCGCCAGCCGTGCTGCCTTTTTGCGTGACGCAGCCAAAGCCCGCGCCAATTTCCACGCCCTTGACGGCGTTGATGCCCATCATGGCGTAGGCGATGTCAGCATCGATCTTGTCAAACAGCGGCTGGCCCAGGCCCACCGGCACGCCGCGTGCCACCACCCGCAGCCGCGCACCGCATGAATCGCCCGACTTGCGCAGCGCGCTCATGTAGTCCTCCAGCGCAGAGACATCGGCCACCGGCGCAAAAAACGGGTTGTTGGGCACATGCTCCCAGCTCTCAAAGCCAATCGGCACCTCGCCAATTTGGGTCATGCAGCCCACAAAAGTGGTGCCAAACTTTTCTTTCAGCCACTTCTTGGCCACCGCACCCGCCGCCACCATGGGGGCCGTCAAGCGGGCCGAAGAACGCCCACCACCACGCGGGTCGCGCAAGCCGTATTTGCGCCAATAGGTGTAATCGGCATGGCCCGGGCGAAAGGTCTGCAAGATGTCGCCGTAATCCTTGCTGCGCTGGTCGGTGTTGTTGATCAGCAGGCAAATCGGCGTGCCAGTGGTCAGGCCTTGGTACACGCCCGACAAAATTTGCACCGCGTCGGGCTCGTTGCGCTGGGTGACAAACTTGCTGGTGCCGGGGCGACGCCGGTCCAGGTCGGGCTGGATGTCGGCCTCGCTCAAAGGCATGCCCGGCGGACAGCCGTCGATCACGCAGCCAATGGCCGGGCCGTGGGATTCACCAAAGTTGGTGACGCTGAATAGGTTTCCAAAGGTATTGCCGCTCATAAGGGTGGATTATCCCAGAGCGGCGACAGTACACTGTTCGAATGCAATTTGACAGCACCCATCACCCTGCATGGCCTAACCAACAGACACCATCCCATTTGCAGCGCTTGGCCGCGCTGGGTGAGCCGTGCCATTTTGAGCCCGATGCGGTGTTGCTCCATGAGGGCGAGGAAAGTTCACATTTGTATGTTTTGCTGGCCGGGTGTTTGCGGGTCTTCACGTCCAACGAGCAAGGTCGCCAACTCGTTTTGAATGACATTCATCCCGTTGAATGCGTGGGCGAAATGTCGCTCGATGGCGGCCCACGCAGTGCCACCGTCAAGGCCATTCAAACAAGCCATTGCGCCCGCATTGACCGGCAAACCTTGTTGAACTACTTTCGGCAAGAACCTGAGTTTGCTTTGGAACTTTTGCAGCAAGTGATCTTCAAGGCGCGCATGGCATCCAGACAAGCGGGGGATTTGGCATTGCTCGACACATACCGCCGCCTGAGTTTGTGGATCCAAACCCATGCCGTCCATCTCAACGCTCAAGGTTTTCGCACCACCACGGCCGTGACGCACACCGAACTGGCGGAACACATCGGCTGCACCCGTGAAATGGTCAGCCGCTTGCTCAAAGACCTGCAGGCGGGTCAATACATTCGCATGGAACAGCGCAGTCTGGTTTTGCTGCGGCCTTTGCCGCCGAGGTGGTGACAAAGGCCCCTTAGGGTGACGCTGAGGGGCGCTCATGGCCCTGAGACTTGCCAACGCTGCAATCAGGGCATCCCAAACTTTGGAGTCACAGCAAACGAGGTTCACCGTACTCGCTGCGCAGTTGACTGATCCCAAAATAGGGCGGAGGCAATGGCAGCACCCCCTGATAGGCCAAGGGTGGCGAAAGCCAAGCCCTGGCCCATTGCGGTGCGGCAAAACTGGTGCCCGATGCTCTGTACCATGGCCCAGAAACGGCCCCCATCGTCAAAACCCCAGGCAGACTGCTGACCTCATTGACCACACACAACACATCAGCCCCACGCACAGCGTGCCGACCGCCACGGGCTGGCCCTCCGCCAGAGTACGCAGCGCGGTAGTGAGGTCGCCACTTTTCATACCCACCCACCATGGTGGTACTTTGGCCGCAGGCCGAGCCCAAAAGGCTGCCCGAGCCGTCCATGGTTGGAAGAATGTCTTGGGTCTCAATTTGAGCCGACTCGAATCTGCATGGCCACAGGCGTTGCACAAAACCAGGGTTTCGTCCACCCCATGCTGTGTACAGACAAACGGGGGCTTGTTGTGCTTTTGGGGAAAAGATGCCGATACACCAACGACCTGCCAAGCTGGGGATTGTTTCGGTCGCGCCCACCTCCAGCAGCACGCAAGGCTGGCCGTTTTGAAGCGTCACCGTCAAGGTGCCACCTGCAAATGCACTGACCAGTGGACCGATGCCGGGCGTCAGGGCCAGCTGCACGGGTATTGTGTGGCCGGGTGCCGTGACCGACACCATGAAAGCCTGCATCTTTGGGGGAAACCAGATTTCGGTGGAAGCCGCTGCACCGTTGCCATAAGGCACATCCAGGTACACACTGGATGTGGTGCCTGCTGCCACAAACTTCATCTTGGCATGGCGCTGATCATCGTGGCTGTTGCCCGATGGGAAAACGACCTTCAATCTGATGCCGTGTTTGTTCTTCGCCCAGGACACCAACTGATCCACCGCGCGTTCAAACCAAGAGCTGCCATCGTGCGGCCCCAGTTCGGTGCCGTAGTCCAGCACCACCACCACATCTGAGCCATTTTGTGCACAGGCCAGCATGTAACGCAAAGCGTCGTAACTGATGCGATCAATGGCGCCACGGCTCGGACACATCCCCACGGCGCGTGGAATCTGCACAAACACAATGTCCACGTCATCCATGTCCTGTCCCGCTTTGAGTTCACCCAAGCCTGAGCCTTGAGCCAGCGACGGAGAAAGGTATTGCCCAGCCAACAAGCCCAAGGTCAAGGTGCCATGGGTAAAGTCGTTTTCAAGGGCCGAATAGCGGGCAGCCCGGTAAACTTCGCGGTCTGAACCAGCGCCGAGGTAAGTTTTCAGTGCAGCACGGTCCATCTGACGCCCGTACTGCAAGCCCGCCACTTTGGGCCGACTGCCTCTTGCAGGGTCAAATTCAGGGCTCGGGTCTTGATCCCAGATCGCCAATACACGGGTGCTTGTTCGACCCACATCACACAAATGCTGGTGCGCGAACGCGCAACCGTGGTCCATCAAGCCAATGATTTTTTTCTTCTTGGATTGAGGTGGCGCATTTGAATTGAAAACGGAGGCATCACCAAATCTGGCGACAGGCATTGGCCGAGTCGTTTTGGCGACCGCACACAGTTGCAGCTCCCTGATGCCGGGCAGCAACATCAATCTGGTCAGCTGTGTTTTGCTGACATCGGCGGTGAAATACCTTGCTTTGTCATTTGGGTCAAAGCCATCATCCGTAAACAAATCATGCACTGGTAGGTTTAGATAGTGGATGCTTGCTTGATCTTCTTCAGACAAGGGCCACGCCAATGCACCAGCAATGGCATAAAGAATTTCACCACAGGCATCCATCGCCAAGTGATGGTCAGCAAAATCATTGGCCAATCCAGCCAGAAAATAGGGGTCAAGCTTGGCAAAGTCCTCTGGTTGAACACCCAAGATGGCAGCCAGCTTTGAAATAGGGGTCTCAATCATGGATGCACTCACTGCGCTTGCTCTGTCGCGGGAACGTTAGGCGACTTGGTGGTAGCAATGCGCGCCCACTCTTTTGTGGCGACCTCCAAAAGCGCTGCCCATGCATCCGTTTTCACGGCTTGATTCTTTTGCAATGATGATTTTTCGATGACGACGTCCTCTGTATCGCCAGGCTGGAAACTCTGAGGCGAAGGCGCTGATTCGGCAGGCGCAGCACCCACCAAAGCATTCCCAATGGCGTGCCCGAGCCATTCCCCAGCGGTCATGTCTACAGGGAAATGCACACCCGCGACAATGCGGTTTTCTCCAATGCGTTTGACCAGGCGATCGAGTGCAGCATTCAATCCTGTGGGCAGAGCACCGCTTGCCGCCACCACATGTTTCAACACCTGGGCCATCACGCGCGCTTCGACCACATGCCCCATGGGGTAGGCACTGTGCCGGGGCGTGCGAATCAGCGGCTGCACCTGAGGCGAATAATCCACCGGACGGGCGCAGGCAAAAGCGTGCTTGAACTGAAAGTGCACGTACTGTGCCAACTGGGTGGCAATGGTCAGCACCATCATGGTGGCTGGGGTTTTATCAGGGCCAAGGGGCAAGATGCCAGCAAAAAACGCACCGATATCGTTGGTTTGCACCAAGATTTCATCAAACCGATCAGGGCGCAGATGGGCAGCCGCCAGCACAGCAGGAATTTCATTCAAAAAACGTTTTATGGGGGGGCGATGCAAAATGAGTGCGGGCGTACTACCGACATTCAAAGTGACTGAGCTAGGGGCACCACCAGTGTTCACAACAAACATGCGCAGCAAATCGGGTATCACCGCATAAGGCACTGTCCATTCATCCCAGTGTTTCAATCGATTTCCAATATCTTCGCCCGTGGGGAAGTCGGGTTGGTATGTGGCCTCCAAGTCGGGTTGGTATTTGTCGTCCACATAGGTACGTATATCTGAAGGATTTGCAACAGCATCGCGTGATTTGATGAGGCCGGCGTAAGCATTGGCACCGCCAAAGCCACCGCCAAAGCCACCGCCAAATCCGCCACCGAAGCCGCCGCCATACTGAGAGCCACCTCCGTTGATGAAGCCACCTCCCAAGGGTTTAATCATTTGCATGTCCGTACCTTTCATTGAGTTGAGTAAGTGCTTGTTTCATGCGGGTTCGCGCATGACTGACGTCGTTGCCCAAAGATGGGTAGTGTGAAAGAGGCAGGGCATTGCCACTTTGATTTATCCATTGGGACAACTGCTGAGCCTCAGGCCACCGTTGACATTCAACCAGAGCGCACAAGTGGGCACGCAACGCGGGCAAATGGTTGAGGTTCATTTTCTGAATCGCGTTCATCAATGAAAACGCTTGTTCGTACTCACGATTGAGCACCAAGGCAGAAAGCAAAATGGTGCCAAAAAAATACGGCTGATTGTTCAGTGGCGCCAATGCGCAGGCCTGTCGGGCATGGTTCAGTGCCTTTGGTGCATCGCCAAAGTGTGACTCCCACACACTTTTGAAGGCCCAGGCCGTTGGACTGTTGGGAAATAACGCAATGGAGCTGTCCAGCAAGTCCCGCGATTGTGCGAGCTCGTTACTCGTTTGGCAAAGGATGTACCCCTTCATGGCCAAGGCTGCGGTGTTGTTGTGGTTTTCTTGAAGGATCCGGCTGCACAACTGGATCGCCATGCTGGTGTCATGGCTTGCGTTTTGGCTTTCCTGTTTGATGACGCGAAGCAAGTACCAGTTGGCCAAATGGACTTTGAAATCTGGAAATCTTTGATGCCTGTCGATCAAGTGTTCAAAGATCAATTTGCCTTTGTCAAATTCATCGCGACTGGCACGGTGCATCAAGCCAATACCGCTCATTTTCAAGGTGTATGACTTGAGATTGGGTGCGGGCGCGTGCAGCGCATTTTTGATTTCATGGTTCGAAATTTTTAATGCGAACAAAGCGGTCAAACGCATGACCGCCTCAGACTCCAACTCGAACAACTCGGCCAAAGAAAAATGGAACCGCTCACTTGCAATCACCCTTTTGGTGCTCACTTCCACGAGTTCTGCCATGACCATGGTCTTGGGCGAGTCTCCAATACCAATCACCGCATAACTGCCTGTCAACAAATAATCCGCATTCAACAACTTTTTCTCAATCAGATCGTTGAGATGGGATTGCCTGAAATGCGTTGTGCTCAACCGCGATAAAACATGCAATTCTTCCGAGCGCCCCAGACTGGAGATGACCGCATCTGCGATCAAATCGCCTACTGCAAAATGTTCTGGATGGTTGCTCCGCGCCTCAAAAGGAATCACCGCAACACAGGCCTTGAATGCGCCGGGGTGCATCTGCAAATGATGGGGTGACTGGGTCGTCACTGCGGCAAGTCGGAACACACGAACCGAGCCCTCCACATGCTTGAAATAGCACTCCCCCATGTCGGTCAAATCCGCATCCAGCCCATCCACCAGCAAATCACGCACTTGCACGCTGATCACCGTCTGCCCCGGCCCTGCCAAACTGGCAATACGGCTGGTCAGGTTCACACCCGCGCCGTAAATGTCTTGATCGGCAGCAAACACATCGGCCACGTGACAGCCGATGCGCAGCCACATGTGTTCTGACTCGGGCAAACCGGTATTGAGTTGCGCAAAGTGCGCGTGCATGCGGCAGGTCAGGCGTTCCAGCTGCATCGCGTCGCTCAGCTGCAGCAGCACACCATCACCCAGGCTTTTGACCAACTGGGCTTGGTGTGCAGGCAGCAACTCGGCTTGAAGAAACCGTGTGAAGTCCAACCAACGCGTCAGCGTGGTCTGTTCGTCGCTTTGCATCAAGCGCACCGACTCCATCAAATCAGCCACCACGATGAGGCGATTGGGCAGGCGAAAAATTGGCAAATCCGACGCCAATTTTTCTTCCAAAGAGACAGGTTGTTGGTGTGACTGCATACCGCGAAATGTTCGTCTTATGAAAATCGTTTCACCATTGGGGTTTTCCATCGATGGCGGGACGGCAAAGCTGTGAAGGCCACCTCACTGAGTCGAATTGGAGGGTGCGGACGCGGTCTTTGCAAGGTAATTATTCACCTCTGCCCATGGAATCTTTCTGTCATCACGCCCTGCTGCCTGTTGGTGTTAAGTCAATACGGACCTTGGTGAATATTTACGGTGACAAGGATCCTGGCATCCAAGACGATTGCGGCCTGTTCAAGCCATCCAGTATGGCCTGAATGCAGCAGCGGTCATTTGTTCAACCTTCAAGGCAACTTCTATGAAAAATTTCAAGCGCTTCGGTTTTTGCACTGCAACAGCATTGGATTTGAGCGCCTGCGGCGGCGGGGGTGAAACACCCTCCAGCGCCATCGTGCTGTTGGGCACAGCAGCCAAGGGGCAGCTCCTGTCGGTAGCCACTGCGGCCTTGCCAACGCCCGCTTGCAAGTTCTGACTTCACTCAACCTAGGAGATATCTCGTGATACGACAACAAGCTGAATTTTTGATGAAACAAACCTTACCTGTCGCGGCAGTCACGCTGGCCGTGGCGGCCTTGGTCACTGCCTGTGGTGGTGGTGGTGGTGGCGGTGGTGGCGGTGGTGGCGGCATCGCCAGCGATCAACCCATCACATTGACGGGCACCGCCGCCACGGGCGCCCCCATGTCTGGAGCCACGGTGGTGGTGAAAGACAGCACGGGCACAGCCGTAGAAAACTGCACGGCCACTTGCACCGTGGGGAGCGATGGCAATTTCAGCGTTCCCCTCCAACCCAGCGCCAAAGGCCCGTTCGTATTACTGGTGACACAAGAAGAGGGCGATGACCCCCAAGTGAGCATGATCGACACCGCCACCTCTGCCCGGGTGAACGTGACCCCCATCACCACCATGATCGCAGCGCGGCTGGCACCCGACGGTAACCCGGCTGAATTGAAGTCCTCCGACTTGAGCCAAGAAAAAATTACTGCGCAAACCGCCGTCATCAAAACCATGCTCAAGCCCCTGCTAGAGGCCGCAGGTGTGCCCGATGGCGATGACCCGTTGAGCAAAGCGTTTGCGGCCGACAGCACCGGCGTCGACAAAGCACTGGACATGCTGGGCAAGCCCAACCTCACGAAAGACGCTGCGGGCAAAACCACCCTGGAATTCGCAATCAAAACCAGTGGTTCCGATGAAGCACAGGGCGCTGACAATGAGCCCGTCAAATTCACCCTCATCCCAAGTGTTGCGCCCGAGACACCCGCCAACATCACGGTCGCCTCCATGACAGCCAGCCTGCCAGCCGATGGGGTCAGCAGCAAAATCCAAAACCTGATCCAACGCATGCAAGACTGCTACGCCACGGCCCCTGCTGATCGCCGTCCAATGGGGGCCACCTTGGGCTCGCAAATCACCGCCGAGGTCTGCAAGGGCATTTTTGTGGGCAACAACCCCAGCAAATACCTGCACAACAACGCTGTGGTCAGCCAGGCCGGCGCGAGTTTGCCTGCTGGCACAGGTGGGCGTTTCACTGGGGCCTTCAAAGGCATTTTCAACAACGTTCAAGGTGTTCAGCACGACCAGCCGGAGTACCGCTACTCCATCAAAAACGGCAACACCACAGACCCCACCAAACCCATGGAGGGCGATGTGGTCTTCACCGCACGCTGGACCGTGACCGACCCCAAGGCCGGGGAATTTTTGGGTCAAAGCGACGTGGGCGAGTACCACGCCCGCCTGCAAGATGGCGTGCTCAAATTGATTGGCAACCAGTCCAAACACGATCTGAGCGTCAACGCCCAAGCCCGCCGCGAGGAAATGCCGGGTGTGCCGGACTTTGCTTACATGGCCACGGGCTATACCATTGGCATCTCTGAGCGCCGATGGGACCACGACAACAGCGTCAACACGCCCAAAGTGTCTATTTATCAAGAAGTGAAGGTCGCCTCGCCCAGCGGCAAGACCTTCACGTTCAGGCCCCATCCCAGCAACAACCTCGATTACTTGGGACTGGTCAACACCTCCAACACCACCACCAAATCGGCCACGGTCAGGCTCAATGGGGCTTACCTCAATGCATCGACCTCAGGTCACCCCAGTGAACGTTTCACCAACGAGTTTTGGGGTTCCAAAACCGAATGGACAGAGGCCGCCATCCAAGCCATTCCAGCGCAAGGCAACTGGAAATTTGAGGTCACCCTCACCGATGCGTTTACCAATGAGCCTGCCAATAATGTGGCGAACAAAACATTCACCCAATTTCGCCGCACCATCAACCGCGCGCCTACCCTGGCTGAACTCCAAACAGTGAAGTGGCCAGCCGTCAAAGACCCGGTCAAAAGCACTTTGGCCACGGCGGCCAGTGCCAATGGCCAAGGCTTTGTTGCGCTGGGCGCCAACAACACGGCGCAAAGCTTGAGCATCGACGGCTGGGACGTACCAACGGGCGCTTGGTCACCCACGTACGTCAAGGTTTACAGCTCAAACTGGGACGAAGGTGCTGATGTGAGGTCTACGGCACGCAAGGTGATCCTCGCCTGCAAAGGCACAGGGTCTCATTGCGAAAAAGCAGCGGCGAGCAACACCGGCAAATTCATCAACACAGGCTACGGCTACCTGCAGATCACCGGGCGTGACAGCAAACGCATGCAGATGTCGCTGAACTACAGCACGCGCAAAACCAACAGTGATTTGTGATGATGCGGCTCACGCGGCCTTGCCTTTGAGGCGGGGCCGCGTGCTGATGAGGCCATCTCAATGACAGGCGAAAAACCACGGTGAAATGGCCGCTGCACACCAAGACCATGCACCGAAAATCTTTTGACACAAGTGGGGACACACCTTGAAAAATATTTCCCAACATCGTTATTCAAAATCAGCGGTGGCTGTCATGGTCAGCGCTGTGCTTGCCAGTGGTTGCGCAACCAATCCCTACGTGATGACAGAGGGCTTAAAAACCAGCTTAAATACCAAGAAAAACAACACTACTCAGTATGTTCCGGAACAAGCCAAGCTGGATAATTCTTCGTATGGTGGTGATCTTGAGCAAGCCATTTCTGACGTTGATGCGCAGCGCAACGCTTACATGGATGCGGTGGTCAATCGCACGAATCAGCGGAATTTATTGAGTGCTGGCTTGATCACCTTGACTGCTGCCGCTTTGTACAAAGGAGTCAATGCCGCCGACGGTGGATCGAGTCGCGCAGTGGCCAATCTGGGTGCCGTTGCCGGAGGGGCGTATGCACTCAACAGCTATTCAAATAGCCCCAATACCGAGTTGGCCTATCTCAATGCTGCCAACGACTTGACCTGCCTCATCCTGAAGACCCGCCCATGGTTGGTAAAGGAAGCTGATTTCCAAAAATTTAAAACTAGTATTGAAACGCTTTCTACTGCGATAAACGCTCTTGACAAGGCGTTTCAGGCGCAAGCTGCCCAATCGGGCAACACAAAAGCGTACGTGAGGAACCATCCCTTTGAAATGAAAATGCTTTACAACGCACGTGTGACTTTGCGCAAGGCGCACAACTTTCATGGCTACGTGACGAGCGCAGGTTTCCATTTGAGACAAGAAGCGATTTTGGTGGCCAACAACACCCATCTTGAGATTCATCGCCTCCAGCCTGACTTGGTCAACCCTTCTATGGCGCTTTCGGGTTTGCGCAGCACCAGTCAAGCGTTCAGAGAAATTAAACCCCTGGATGTGCCATCAGCAGACTCCCAAAAAGAGCCCGCAGATGAAGGGGTAGGCTCAATGTCAAACAACTCCAGTGGCGAAACAAAAACAGGCAAGCCACCATCTGCTAACGAAGGGAACAATGGTAAGTCAGACGAAACAACAGCCAACAGTGACATGGGTAGGGCTGCTGACAAGCTCAATGACCTTGTCCAAGAGCAAACCAAATTGTTGCAGCAATACAAAAAAACCGCCGCAACAGAATCCCAAAAAACCAAGGCCGAGATAGATGCACTGAATAAAAAATTAATGGGCGTTTCTAAAGCCATTGCAGACATCAAGGAAGGCAAAAAAACAGATGTGCAGCTGATGGTCCCTCAGCTCACCGCTACCGATGCAAAAGATTTAGCAATCAAATTGTCAAACCTGCTTGAAAAAATGCGCGAGATCAATACAACGCTCACACGCGCTTACTCACTCAAGCCCTACGTCAAAAACATCGCCCAATGCCAACGCAACCCAGCCGACGACTTTGGCTTCACGTTCGAGGATGACACGGTACAGCTTTTTCCGGGGCAATCGTTTGAAGTGGCCGTCAAAGGTGGTGTGGGCGTTCCTCAAATTTGGCTTTCTGGAGCCAAGAGTTCATCTCAGGATGAAAGGCCTACGTTCACCACATCCATTGATGGTGGCATCCCCCGCGCCAAGCTCGAATTGAAACCAAAAACGCCACCCGGTGATCTTTACATCATGGCTGTTGATGGTTCAGGCAAGCGTCAAGATCAAATGAAAATTACCGTGTTGGAGCCTAAAAGGTAAGGAGACGATATGACCACCCGTTTCCAAACCCTCACCCTGGCCACATGCACCAGCGCACAGGCTACTACCCCTGTGCAAGTCCGCATGATCGACAACGTCATCAGTCTGCCTTTTGATGAGCAGCTGCATTCCGCTGCGATGCCGCCCTGCGCCAGTTCCGATGTCCGCCATGTCTGGCGAATGGCGGTGCTTGATGTGCTTTTGCCCACCGCCACGCGCAGGCCCTTTGTGGTCAACGTCAATGCCGCCTTGCACGCCCTTCACGGGCATGCCCTGGTGCGCCTCAGCGCCGATGGACGCACCACCAGTCGCCAAGTTTTGGCGGGGGCGGCGATGAAATCGGTTGATTTGACTTTCAGCTTGCACATTCACCGCAGCACCCAAACCCGTGACCGCTTGCGTCTGCATTTGTGGACAGAAGCCAAGGCCAGTGCCGAAAACGGCGAAGCCCAGGCCACCGTGGATGCAGTGGATGTGCTGGCACGTTGAAGAAACCCAATCAAACTGAAAGGAATCACCATGACATCTCATGTCGTTTTGGCCACCTCGCTCAACTTGCGCACCGAACCTCGCGTCAAAAGCAAAAAACTTGGGGATTTTCCCTTGGGCACCTTGGTTGAAGAGCTAAATGCCAAACCTGACCGCTCATGGCTACGGGTTCGCATTGGCACCGTGGAGGGCTGGATGAACAACGGCTATTTGTTGCGCACCGAAAGCTATCGCGCTCGGCCTTGGTTGCCGATTGCTGTGCGTGAATATGGCGTTGAGGAAGTCGTCGGCAAGGTCAGCAACCCTCGTATCGATGAGTACCTCACCACAGTGGGTGCCACAGACGACGAAACCTCTTGGTGTTCAGCATTTGCAAAATGGTGTGTCTTGCAAGCCCGCGCCAGTCACCCAACAATACCCAACCTCAAAAAGGTGAATGCAGCCGCACGTTCTTGGCATCTTGGCAGTTGGGGTGCTGATGTCACTGCCACAGCTCCCTTGGCCAGCATTGTGGTGCTTTGGCGCAGGCGCAAAGCCACAGAACCGGGCTTTACCGAAGCCGACAGAAGCGGCACGCCTGAACAAGTACAGGCCAAAGGCAGTGGCGGGCACGTTGGTTTTCTGGCATCCCCTTACCGGCCCGGCGATACCCAGATCAGCTTGCTGGGCGGCAACCAAAGCAACCGGGTTTGCAAAGCAACTTATCAGCTCGGCCATGACTACGGCCTCCTGAGTATCAGAGGGTATTGACAATGAACCGTTCATCCATCCATTTCATAGCCACTTTCTGTACAAGCGCTTTCTTGCTGCTGTTAGCGGGGCCTTCCAACGGGGAGACACCTGCCACAACCAAGGCAAATGTAGATCACTGCGGATCGAGTTTCACAGAAGACTTCGTCCCTGAGCAAATGTTCGGCTGCAAGATGGCCGAAGCTTGCAAGGCACACGACATTTGTTATGGCGCTTGCGATCCGGGCGGCAGCAAGCATGGCACTGACTACTGCAAGAAAAATGAATTTTCAGGAGAGCGGGTTGCGGCCAAACAAGCATGCGATACACAATTTTTTTGGGCCATTGCCAAAACCAATGGCAACAAGTGGCAATGCCGTGCTGTGGGCGCTATTTACACCGCGGCGGTGGCGATTGCAGGCCAAGGCCCTTTCAACGGCAAAACCATGCCGCCGCAGGCCATGAAAGCCTTGGTTGAAACTTCAGCCACACCTGAAGAGGCGATGAGCAAGTTCAAGGCTTTGGCATTGGAAGCCAAGTCAAGGCAATTGGATTTAAGTCAGCTGCAACGCAAAGGCAAGACCATCACCGCAACGGAGTTGCAGGCGAACTCAGCCCAAAACGGTGCCACTTTGCAACTCAAACACGGCTCATCCAACCAAGAAATTGCACAAGCGCTGCAAGCATGGCAACGCAGGCCGTCTGCCTCGCCATTGCTTTTGAAGAAAGTGGATGGCACATCTGGAGAAACAAAATGAACACACACCTCTGGTTTTCAATCTTGGATCTGGGCGGCTTACTTCTTACTTCCAGGGCAATGGCGGTGCGATTCATCAAACAAGGTGCTCTGGCGGTAGGGCTACTGATTTCGGTACAAAGTGCTTGGGCGGTTTGCGAGGCAGAACTTGAAGCGGCCATTAGCGCTTCAGACGCAGATGGTGACAAATACCTAGGAGGACGAATGAGACGTGAACATGCAGAAAGACATAAAAATCCAAGCGGTTCAACAACAGCAGATGTGTTTATTCGAGCCATTAAACATAATGAAGTTGGTATTTCGAGAGGTCAAGTTGTATCAAATACTTTCGGTCAGTAGTGTCCGGTTAAAAAGTGAACAAATTCAACTGCTTAGCACAGTCAGGTGGTGCGGTTGTGTGAGCATCGGGCTGCAAGGCGCATGAAATCTGGGTTTTCTCGAAAACAGACACCGACAAAATCTGTAGAAAAGTGTAGAGCGAGGCCTTCAATTGCAACTCCTTCTTAACAATGGCAATCAGCACGTAAGTGGCCACG
>NZ_JBIKIL010000088.1:0-15577 GCF_044361645.1 Limnohabitans sp.
ACGTCGTTGGGTTGAACGGAATGTGGGTCGCGATGACGGTAAGTGGGTCGCGATGATGGAAAGTGCCTCGCGACGGCGGGCAAGTGCCTCGCGGTGTCACCCAAATCCCCGTCACTGCGAGGAGCGCAGCGACGCGGCAGTCCATGGATCGCTTCGTACCTCGCGATGACGGGAAACTGGGTCGCACTGACGGAATGTGACTCGCGATGACGAGAAACAGCCTCGCGATGACGGAGTGTGACTTGCGAAGGTGTGCGAAAGCTATTTGGCTTTGAATTGCTCTTTCATCGCGTCCAGCGTGCGTTGGGTGCGGTCGCCGGTGTCGCAATTGACTTGGATGGTGACTCGGGGTGCGGCGTCGGATTTGCTGGATTCGAACTGGAAACCGGGGTATTTGTCGTTCACTTTGACCATGATCTTGGCCTTGTTGGTGGTGTTCAGTTGAGCCATGCCTTTGATGAAAACGCTGCGAGCACCGTCGGGTTCGGACACGGCCATGAAGGCGTCGTCGATGATTTCGCAGCGGTTGTCCAGCAGCACCTGAACCCGCATGGGTTTGGGTGTGGCGTTTTCCACCATCCAGTACACACCCAGGCCGCCCAGCACCAGCACGGTGATGCCGATCAGGGTGGACCAAAAAGCGGGTGGAATGGCATCGGTTTTGGGGGCAGGGCGTTGTTTTTTGGGGGTGGCCATGGTTTGAGCTTGGGTGGAGTGTTAATCGGGGCACAGGCTGGCGGTCTTTTTGTCGGCCACGTGGCGTACGCAAAAGTAGTGGATTTGAGGTGACTGAAACTCTGTGATCGAGCGCACGATGGACGGGTTGGGCATCTCTGGGGCCATCACCCTTTCTTGCGACAGGGCCCACAAGCCTTTGTCGCTGTTCACGCCACCATTCCAGTTGCCCAGCTCGTTGAGGTAGATGTATTCACCCACGGTGGGCAGGCGCGCTTGCATGCACTCGCAGGCGTATTGCGCTTTGCGCGGTGAGTTGGTGGTGCCAAGCCGGTTGCCCGGTGCGCCCAGCAGCTCCAAGGTCTTGCCCAAGTGCAAGACTTGGCTGGGGAACTGGGTTTTTTGAAATTGCATGAACACTTGGGCCGCGATTTGCCCCATCACCGTTTCGGCCATGCCGCGCGCTTGGTAGTTGAAGGTTTGCCCGGACTGGGTCTCAAAGTGCAAGGTCACCAGCACATCGCCTTTGCAGCCGGGGCTGTAAGAGTAGGTGCCCCAAGCCACGCCTGTCAGGCCCTTGAGTTGTTTGCCCTCCAAGCTGCCCTGTCTTTGCTGGGCGCGCAGCACGCGCACCAACTCGTTGAGCGCTGTGGGGTTGACAAAGCGCACTTTGCGCGCCCTTGGTTGGTGTTGTTCGTAGACCCGGTCAAGCGCGGCCTTGAAGCTGCCTTCGAGCAAAACATCCATGCCAAAGCCGCTGGTGGCCCGTTCTCGTCCTTGGTCGATCAGGCTGTCGATGGTTTGCAGCAACTGGGGCGCTTGTTGTGGGTCGGCCCCATCGCGGATCAAGTCACTCAGCAGTTGTGCCATTTGGGTGGCTTGCTGGGCGCGGGTGCGGCCATAGGCGTCTTGGTATTGGCACAGGTCTTGGCCGCGCACAAAGGGAATGGTGGGCCACAAAGCCACTGGGGGGGCGCTGGGTGCTGTGGTTGGTGCGTGGCTTGGCGCGTCACTTTGGGCTTGGGCCCCAAGCGGCAGTGTGCTGCCCAAGGCGAAGCTGCATAAGCTCAGGCCCACCATTCGCCACCTCAGCGGCCGCAGCTTCAGCCGCAGGGCTTTGAAATTCAACAAGTGTTTGTGGATGTCCAATGCGTGTTTTCCGTCATGGTGATCCCCCCTGAGTGCCGATTGTGTGTGGCTTTGCGCTGAAAAAGGCCACTGTTTTGATGCTTGGTCATCATAGCCACAAGTGTGCAAACTCGGCCTTGATCCAAGACAGCATGTGCCCCAACAAAAAAGCCGATCAAGTCCCCATGCTCAAATTGAACTGGCGCACGCCCAGTTCGTCCATTTGCCTTTGTTCGCTGCGCTTGGCGTCTTGTGCCACGGCTTGAGCGTCTTGGGCGGCCAGTGACTGCATCTTGTGCAGCTCGATCTCGCAGTGCAGTCTTTGTTTACGCAGTTGGGCCAAGTGGGCTTGGGCTTTGCCCAGGTCCACCACCACGCGGTGCTGCAGGTTGAGCAATTGGGCCATGAACGCGCGGTGGTTCATGCTCGCTTGCATGCCCATCACGGGTGCTTGGCTGGCTTGCTCTTGCAGGCGGTATTCGTCGTAGAGCTTGCACAGGCGTTGGTGGCTGGCGTTGAGTTGCTCAACCCGTTCCAGGGCTTGCACCATGTCGGTTTGGATTTGGGTCAGGGCGTCTTGGGCTTTGCGCACCAACACGGGCCAGCAGTTTCGGGTTTGTCGCATGGGGTGTTCCTTGGGGTTCAGGCGTTCATCAAGGCTTGGACTTCGCGGCGCGTGCTCGCAGCGTCTTGGCTGGTGTGCATGTCTTGCTGCAAAAAATGCTCCATCGAGGCGCGCAGCCGGATGGCTTGGTCCAGGTCGGGGTTGCTGCCCGCTTCGTAAGCGCCCACCTGGATCAGGTCTTGGTTTTGTTGGTACAGCGCCCACAAACGCCGAAAGCGGTTGGCCAGTTTTTGGTCTTCGGGTGAGAGCAAGTTTTGCATGACGCGCGAGACCGAGCCATTCAAGTCAATGGCCGGGTAGTGGGCCGCGTCGGCCAGTTTGCGCGACAGCATCACCTGCCCATCGAGCGAGGCGCGTGCAATGTCCACGATCGGATCGTTGGCGTCATCTCCTTCCGCCAACACGGTGTAGATGGCGGTGATCGAGCCCACGCCGTGACGGCCTACGCCAGCGCGTTCGATCAGGTTGGGCAGCAGCGCAAACACCGAAGGTGGGTAGCCCTTGGCGGTGGGCGGCTCGCCCACCGCCAGGCCGATTTCGCGCTGCGCATGGGCCACTCGGGTCAGGCTGTCCACCAGCATCAAAACGTTTTTGCCCTGGTCCCGAAAATACTCAGCAATCACATGTGTCAAGTGCGTGGCTTTGAGGCGCAACACGGGCGACTCGTTGGCCGGCGCGGCCACCAGCACCGACTTGGCCAGGCCTTCTGGCCCCAGTGACTCTTCAATGAAGGCTTGCACCTCACGCCCGCGCTCGCCGATCAGGCCGATCACCACCACCTCGGCTTCGGTAAAGCGCGTCATCATGCCCAGCAGCACGCTTTTGCCCACGCCCGATCCGGCCACCAGGCCCAGACGCTGGCCTCGGCCAATGGTGAGCATGCCGTTGATGGCTTTGACGCCCACGTCCAGCACCTCTTTGATCGGTCCGCGCTCCATGGGGTTGATGGGCCGCCCTTGCAGGCTCAGCACATCGCGGCACTCGGGTGGCGGTTTGCCGTCCAGCGGTTGGCCGCGCCCGTCGATGATGCGGCCCAGCAAATCCGGCCCGAGGCAGACCTGCGAGGTGTGGCTGAGCACGCGTACCTGAGCGCCCGGACCAATGCCTTGGGGTTCGGTGAAGGGCAGTAAAAACAGGGTTTCGTCGTTGAAGCCCACCACCTCGGCTTCGACCCGGTGGCCCATTTGGCCCACGATCTCGCAGCACGCGCCCAGCGGGGCCATCAGGCCGCGCGTTTCCAGCCGCATGCCCACCAGCCGCACCAGGGTGCCGCTGCGCTGGGGCTCGGGGGCATGCAGCCCGCCGATCAGCTGGTTGACTTCTTGGTCAAAGTTCATGTGGGCAGGCTCGCGTGGGGAAGTTGAACATCAGCTGTCTTTTTCGGGGGTGGTTTTGACATCGGTGTCCTGCACGTCAATCACTTGCCGGTCCCAATCGCGTTTGGGCGTGTTCTCGGGCAGCGCGTCGACTTTGTCTTGCACCAAGCTGGATGTTTTCATCCAAGCTTCGGGCTGGGGCAGTAAGCGACGCGCCAGCGGCTCTAGGCGGTGCTCAATCAGGTCTTGCACCACGCTGTCTTGCACGCGCACGCGCACGCTGCCAGGGCGCAGTTGGGGGTCGGCCTCTAAATCCAAGTGGGCCGTGACGGCCTCACCCATGGCTTGCAATCGCTTCATGTCTTGCGGGTTCAGACTCACCTGCACGGGCTGCGCCGGGTGGTCGAGTTGTTGAATGCACGACTGGATCAAGCCTTGAATGGCTTGACCTGAAATTTGCAACTCGGCCCGCACCAGCTGCTCGGCCAGGTGCAAAGACAGGCGTTTGAGGGGTTCAAAAAAGCGCTGGGGGTCTTGGCTGATGCTGCGCAGCTCAATGCCCAGATGGCGTATGAGTTCGCGCTCTTGGATGCGCTCGGCGTCCAGTTCGGCGTTCAGCTGGGCTTGCCCCTCTTGCAGGCCCAGTTGGTAGGCGGCAGCTTGTATGGCGTGCAAAGCGGCCTCGGACATGCGGGCGTCTTCGGCCACAGGCAGGGCCATCTCTGGGGTCTCGGGCGGGTACGGCGCAAGCTCATCGCTGGGGTCGGCCTGCGCTGGCGCATTCAAAGCGGCAGGCAAGGTCAGCGCATCGGTCGGCTCGGTGCGGTCGGTCACGCGCCAAGGGCCAAACGAGCGCGCCTTGCCCTCGTCCCATTGGGTGCGCAAAAAGCTTGGGGCTTGGCTTTTGGCGTTGAGCAAAGCGTTGGCGCTCCAGCCGCCAGGGGCGCGCTGGGTGTCAGACAAAGTCGTCCCCTCGGCCAGCCAGCACCAGTTCGCCGGCATCGGAAAGCTTGCGCGCCAAACGCATGATGGTCTTTTGCGCCTCTTCCACGTCGGTGATGCGCAGTGGGCCTTTGCCCTCCATCTCGTCGATGAACATGACCCGTGCACGCGCCGACATGTTGCCAAAAAACTTTTCTTTGACGAACTCGGGCGCGCCTTTCAAGGCCGTCATGAGCATGTCTGGCTCCACGTT
Source organism: Limnohabitans sp. (assembly GCF_044361645.1). Taxonomy (GTDB): domain Bacteria; phylum Pseudomonadota; class Gammaproteobacteria; order Burkholderiales; family Burkholderiaceae_C; genus Limnohabitans_A. Next base: position 4,940 of record NZ_JBIKIL010000088.1, read on the forward strand.
GCGCATGAGCACCTGAATGCCCCGGTTGTCCACGCCCACCAAGTTTTCGAAGGTGAACATGTTGTCTTGGATTTTCAGCATCAACTCGGGGTCGAGCTGCGACAGCCCACCCATGATGGAAGACTCCAGATCGACTTTGACGAAGTTCATGATCTTGGCGGCCGCTTTCACGCCGCCAAAGCTCGACGACTTGGCCGACGAGTTGCTGGCGAACTGCTTTTTCATGATCGACTCCAGCTCCTCCATGGCCGAGGGTTGCACCGTCTCCAAGCTGGCAATGCGCTGCAATACTTCGGGCCGCGCCTCTGGCGGCAAAAAATTCAGCACATCGGCGGCCACGTCGTATTCGAGCACCGACAAAATGATGGCCGTGACCTGGGGGTGTTCGTTGCGGATCATGTCGGCAATCGAGCGGGCGTCCATCCACTTCAAAATTTCCAAGCCCTTGCTGCCTTGGCCCGGCATGATGCGGCTGAGCACCGAAGAGGCTTTGTCGTCGCCCAAGGCGCGTTTCATGACTTTTTCAACGTAGTCGCCCGTGCCCAAGCCCAAGCTGGTTTGTTTTTTCAGCATGGCGACAAATTCGTCGAGCACGATGTTCACCGCCTCTTGCGACAAGTCGGCCACCGAGACCATGGCGCCGCCCAGCGACTGTACTTCTCTGGGGTTCAAAAACCGGATGATTTCGGCCGCTTGCTGTTCACCCAGCAAGAGCATCAGCACCGCAGCGCGTTGCGCACCGGTCAGGGCGTCGAGTTCTTCTTGCAGCTCTTCGGTCATCACGATGGGCGCATCGCCCATGGCCGAGGCGACCACTTTGGTCTCTTTGCCGTCTTTGCCCTTGGCGTCCTTGCCCTTGGCATCTTTGCCTTTGGCATCTTTGTCGGTGTCTTTTTTGGTGGCCATTTTTTCGTGTCCTGGTATCGGTCAAGCGACCTTGATCATGCCCTTGAGCACGTTGGCCACACGGCCAGAGTCTTCGGCCACCAACATGCGAATCAGGGCCACCTTGTCGTCGTAGGTGTTGGCCGTGTCCAGCATGTCGATGCTGATGCTCGACTTTTTGGGCTTGAGCTTGGCCTTGATTTCCTCCAGGCTCTCGCCCTCGCCGATTTGAATCATGCGCATGTCTTCTGGGCTGAGCTCGCCGTCGGCCAGTGCGGCTTTGGCTTTTTCTTCTTCGGCCAAGGCTTTGGCTGCGGTCATGTTGCGCATGATGGGGCGCACCACGATGAGCATGAACACGATGAAGCTGAGCCCGATCAAGGCGCTGGACAGGCCTGCCTGCACCGAGTCTTCGATGTACCAAGGAATGCTCTCCAGCGGCGCGGGTGCCTCAAAGCGGGCAGGCACCACCGAGACGATGTCGCCTCGGGTTTGGTCAAAGCCCACCACGCCGCGCACCACTTGCTGCATCTGCTCGAGCTCTTGCGGGGTGTAGGGCACGCTCTTGGGTGCATTGGGGTCTACCGCAGCGCCCTCGGCTGGGGCTGGGGCTGGGCGCTCGTTCACGATCACAGCCACGCTGACTTTCATGATGCCGCCGCTGGCGTTGCGCACATGGCGCACGGTGCGGTCCAGCTCATAGTTGCGGGTGGAGCGGCTGCTGAGGGTGTTGCTGGCTTCGGATTGGCCTTTTTCTGCATCCACCCCAGTGGCGTTGCTGGTGGTTGGCTCGGGCGGAGGGGTGTTGGACAAGGCGCCCGGAATGCCCTCGGCTGAACGCACGGCGGCGCGGTCTTGGGCCAGCACCTCGGAGCGGGTGCGTGGGCCTTTGTCGCGGTTGTCAAAGTCTTCGGTGGTGCTTTCGGTTTGGGTGAAATCGAGCGCCAGATTGACTTGCGAGCGCACATTGGTCTCACCCACCATGGGCGACAAAATCTGGATGATGCGGTTGCGCAACACCTCCTCCATTTGCTGCTTGTGCTGCTCTTGGGCCGAGGTCAGGCCGAGTTTTTGTTCGGTGGCCGACTCGGTCATGAGATTGCCCACGTTGTCCACCACCGTCACATGGTCAGGCGTGAGGTAGGGCACGCTGGAAGACACCAGGTGCACGATGGCTTGTACTTGCGAGGCCGCGACGGCACGGCCCGGGTAGGGCGCCAGCACCACCGAGGCCTTGGGCGGGGTGCGGTCGCGCACAAACACGCTTTGCTTGGGCGTGGCCAAATGCACGCGGGCGCTTTGCACGCTGCCTATTTGCATGATGCTGCGCGCCAACTCTTGCTCCATGGCGGCGTTCACTTTCACCTGTTCCATGAATTGGCTGGTGGTCATGGACGATTGGTCTTTCAGGCCATCGAGGCCTGTGGCACCGGCTTTGGGCAAGCCTTGTGAGGCCAGAAAAATCCGCGCTTCGTGAAAACGCTTGCTGGGCACGGTGAGCTGGCCCGTGGACGGATCGATCTTGGGCTGGAAGTCGGCGGTTTTGAGCGACTCGAACGCCGCTTGTTGGTCGGCCTCTTGCAGGCCTGGCATGACAGGCCGGTAGGGCGTGGCCGACATCCAGGCATAGGTCAGGGCGAACACCACCAAGACCAAAAGCATCATGATCAGAGGCAGCACCCGGCGCACCGAGGGCTGTTGCAGCACTTGGCGAAAGGTGTCCGACATGCCCAGGGTCTGCCAAACATTCAACCCGCCGCCCATCGGGCTTGGGTTGGCTGCCGGGGCCGTGGCCAAGGCCAGGCTGCCCGTGGAGCCTGGCGCTGACGCCGACACGGGTGCCGACAAAGCCCCCGAATTGGCGGGGACGGTCATCATGCCGTTGTTCATTGTTGCGGTCGCTGTAGCCATGGCGTGTTCTCTTTAAGACGGTCAGACCGGCATGTTCAAAATGTCTTCGTAAGCCTTGAGCACTTTGTTGCGCACTTGCAAGGTGGCCTCAAAAGCCAAGGACGATTTCTGCATGCCCAGCACCACATCGGTCAGCGCAAGGTTTTCGCCCCGGTCGTAGGCTGCACGCATCTCTGACGACTGCACCTGTGTTTGGTTGACTTGGCTCAGAGCGCCCGAGACCAGTTCGCCAAAGCCGGTTTTGCCCACTTCGGGTGTCAGCCCTTTGAGCTCGGTGCCCGGCAGGCCCGAGGCTTGGGCTTGGTGGCTGCGCAGGGTTTGCAACATCGACTGGATGTTGGCGGGAGAGATGGCTCTTTCAATCATGCGTGACTCCTTCAGCAGGCCATGGCCAAGCCGTGTTCACGCAACTGGGCCATCTTGTAGCGCAGGGTGCGCGGGCTGATGCCCAGGCGCTTGGCCGCTTCGGTTTTGCTGGGTGTGCTGGCCAAGGTGGCCATGATCACTTGGTGCTCGTTTTGGCGCACAGCGCTTTGCAAATCGGCCGGTACGCTGGGCAGCGCCATCTCGGGCGCAGCCGCAGTGCTGCCCTGATCTGGCCAGTGCAGCGTGTCGCGCTCGCTGGGCTCGACAAAGCAGGGTGTGTGTGAACCGGGCTTGCGCGAGCTGGTGCTGCCCTGGTCAAAGCCTGTTGCTGCGCCCAGGGCACAGGCCAGTGCGGGCTGCACAGGCGTGGTCTGTGTCAACCAATCGTCAAACATCAAATGCGCGGGCGTGACGTGGTGGTCAGTGCACAGCACCATGGCGCGGCGCATCACGTTTTCCAGTTCGCGCACATTGCCGGGCCAGGGGTATTGCAGCAGCAGGGCTTGGGTTTGGGGGTGCAAACGCCAGTCTTGCTTGTCGTGTTGGCGCAGGCTTTGCATGGCCAAGGGGATGATGTCGCCTGGGCGCTCGCACAAGGGCAGCAAGCGCATGCGGAAAGTGGCAATGCGGTAGTACAGGTCTTCGCGGAACTCGCGCTGGGCAATCGCTTGCTTCAAGTCTTTGTTGGTGGCGGCCACGATGCGCACATTCAACTCAATCGCGCTTTGGCCACCCAAGCGCGTCAATTGGCGCTCTTGTAAAACGCGCAGCAACTTGCTTTGCAGGTGCATGGGCATCTCGCCAATTTCGTCCAAAAACAAAGTGCCCCCCTGGGCTTGCTCAAACAAACCCTTTTGGTCACGGTGTGCACCGGTGAAGGCCCCCTTGTCGTGGCCAAACAGCATGTCTTCGATCAGGTTTTCAGGCATGGCCGCGCAGTTGAGTGCCACAAACGGGTGGCGGGCGCGGGCTGAAGCCTCGTGCAGCACCCGGGCCATCACCTCTTTGCCCGAGCCGGTCGGCCCCACCAGCAAAGCGGTCACATCGGCCTGGGCCACTTTTTGGGCCAGGGCCAGCAAGTGCTGGCTGGCGGGGTCTACAAACACCACATGGCGCTTGGGTTGGGCCGGGGTCTTCGAAGTTTGGGGCAAATGGGCATGCAGACGCAGCCAAGAGACGCTGCGCACATCGTCTTCGGCCAACACGCCCACCGCACCCGATTGGCTGGCCTGCACGGCCAACTCCAGCTCGTGGCGCGGCACGCGGGCAATCACAGGGGTGTTCAGTCCAGCCTCTTGCAGCAGCTGCTGCACCGCCTTGAGCCGGGTCACATCCACACTCAGGTGCAAGACCACCACGGCGGCATCGGCTGCGTTCGAGACCAAAGCGTCCAGTGTGTGAACAGGCATCAGCGCCCAGCCACTGGCGTGCAGGGCTTGGCTGTGCTCGGGGCTGAGCGGTTTTTCAGGGTCCAGCCAAAGGGCCAGGGGGGCAGATGCAGCGGTTGTCTTCACGGTGTGGCCTCACATTCAGATGGAACATGTAAAGCAACCCTTGTGCCAATGTTTAAATCACTTCAAAGTGCGAATAATGTATAAAAGTGAATACTTTAATATTTTTCATTATTTAATCCTATGCAATGATGATTTTGACGAAAAATTGACAGTCACCCAGGCTGTTGGACTGCATCGCTCTCTCGGTGACGAGGCTTGGGGGCCTGTGGATCGCTTCGTGCCTCGCGATGACGAGAATCTGGGTCGCGATGCCACCCAAACCCCCGTCACTGCGAGGAGCGCAGCGACGCGGCAGTCTATGGATCGCTTCGTGCCTCGCGATGACGGGAGAGTGCCTCGCGATGCCACCCAAACCCCCGTCACTGCGAGGCGCGCAGCGACGTGGCAGTCCATGGATCGCTTCGTTCCTCGTGATGCCACCCAAACCACCGTCACTGCGAGGAGCGCAGCGACGCGGCAGTCCATGGATCGCTTCGTGCCTCGCGATGACGGGAATCTGGGTCGCGATGACGGGAGAGTGCCTCGCGATGCCACCCAAACCACCGTCACTGCGAGGAGCGCAGCGACGCGGCAGTCTATGGATCGCTTCGTGCCTCGCGATGACGGGAATCTGGGTCGCGATGACGGGAGAGTGCCTCGCGATGACACCTACACCCCCGTCACTGCGAGGAGCGCAGCGACGCGGCAGTCCATGGATCGCTTCGTTCCTCGCGATGACGGGAATCTGGGTCGCGATGACACCTACACCACCGTCACTGCGAGGAGCGCAGCGACGCGGCAGTACATGGATCGCTTCGTGCCTCGCGATGACGGGGGTTGGGGGGCTGTGGATCGCTTCGTTCCTCGCGATGACGGGAAAATTCCTCGCGATGACGGGAAAATTCCTTGCGATGACAAGGCTGGGGAACGAGGCTTGGGGACGAAGGTTGGGCGACGTGGCTTGGGGTGTGCTGATGGTCTTGGTCAAACTGGCGCTGCCCCCCGAGATGCCAAGTTCAGCGGGCAGGGCAATTTTTGTAGTTCGACTGCAAGCATTGTTTGCCTGCTTCTTTGGCCTGTTCGATTTGTTTGCGGTTGATTTTGTACGAGGCGTAATCGCGCAGCAAAGAGGCGTCCATCACACCGTTGGTGTAGGCCACTTCGGCCCAGACGTAGGCCTTGTCCGCTTCGATGCGCCCGGCATCGCCCGACAGGTACACCAAGCCCGCCATGAGCTGGGCCGCCGGGTAGCCCATCAAGGCCGATTTGACAAACCAGTCCAGCGCCTGCGTGGCATCGGCGGGCGCACCTTTGCCTTCGTGGTGGGCCAAGCCCAGCATGTACTGGGCTTCGGCCAGGTTTTCTTTGGCCGCTTGGCGAAACCATTTCACGCCTTCGCGCGGGTTGAGCTCAACGCCATAGCCGTAAAAGTAAAGCGTGCCAATGTTGAATTGGGCTTGGGGCAGGTTTTGTGCGGCCGCTTTGCGGTACCAGGCCATGGCCTCGGGGTAGCTTTGGGGCACGCCCAAACCGCGTTCGTGCAAATAACCCACATTGGTTTGCGCCAATGCGTTGCCTTTGTCGGCATCGCCACGCCAAGCACGCATGGCGATCGCGTAATGCCCGCGTTGCAAGGCGGCCACGCCCGACTGCACGTTGTCATTGGCTTGCCCGGGCAGGCCGGATGTCAGCGCCGAGGGCATGCCCACCGGCGCAACGCTTGAAGCGGCAGGGGCAGGGGCTGGGGCTGGGGCAGGGCGCGTTTGGCCAATGGCGTTGCCCAGTTGGGCCGACAACAGCCAACCCAGTCCTAAAGTGAAAATCCAGTGGGTGCGTTTGCGCATGGGTGAGCAAGTGGTTGAGCCAGCGGGGTGAGTCACGCGCTGACCGTGGTTTTGGCCGCAAAGGACCGACAAAACCGACCATCGGTACGCAAAACCTCGAGCGAGGGCATGATTTTGGAGCTGAAACCCATGGCCCGGCAGGCATAAGGCGCGGCAGGCATGTGACTCACGCCAAAAAACTGGCATTGCCAGCAGTTGGGGCCGCGTGTCGGGGGCACGACCGGGGAGGGTGTCATGGTTGTGGCAGACATCAGCGGTCTCGGTCTTTGTAGTGTTGCCAAGCTTTGAAAGCCAGCATGGCTAAAAATGCCCATAAAAACAAGTCGCCCACCAAGGTGGCGTAATCCAAGCCGGGCGGCAAACGCCAATCGGGCTGCGACCACATCAAAACCAACAGGACAGCCGCCAAGATCAAAAATTGCCGAATGTATCGACAGACCTTGCAGTCCTTGGTTTTGATCTTGTTGGTATTTTTTTGCATTATTTCTGGTGGCTATAACTTTTTACGATTGTGCCAGTCTGTCGGTATCGGCGCACGGTCAGCCTTTGCCCATTCAGTCGCGCAGCAAATCCAGCACGCTTTGCAAGTCCAGGTTGGCCTGCGCCAAGACGGCTGTCAGCGGCGAGGCGGTCAAGCCCTGCGCCGCGAGCTGGCTGTTGGCTTTGGCGCACATGGCCACGCAAAACTGGCGTGTGGCTTGGGGCGTGTGGTGGGCAATCTGGGGCATGGGCAGTCCGTTGGGTGTGACGTTTTATTTTGAAAAAAGCCGGTTTTGCCCGTGCTCAACCTTGCAGCAACTGCAGCACCGACTGGGGCTGCTGGTTGGCTTGTGCCAGCATGGCGGTGGCCGCTTGCGAGATGATTTGCGTGCGGGCCAACTCGCTGCTGGCCTTGGCATAGTCGGCGTCCATGATGCGGCTGCGTGACTCGGAGGTGTTTTGCGACACGTTGGCCAGGTTGTCTACGGCGTAAGTCAGGCGGTTCATGACAGCGCCCAAACCCGCGCGTTCGGTACTGATGCGGTTCAGGGCCACGTCCAGTTCACGCATGGATGTGTTGGAGTCTGTATTGTTCAAAACCGTCAGCGACTGCACGTTTTTCAATGCCCCCACATCCACCAAGTCATTGGTCGCTTTGGCTGTAAAACCAGAGCCCGCAGTGTCAGCCGTAAAGGTCAAAACATTGCTGGACGCGAGCACCGTGGTGTTGCCCATGGTGGCACCGGTTGCAAGGGCCAGATTGGTGGCGATCGTGATCAAGTTGGCATCGTCATCCGCTCCCGTCAAATCGGCATCAACCACCGTGTAATTGGCCGAAGTTTCCCCAATTTTCACGTTGATCACGTCGCCGGGTTTGTAGGTACCGCTCAAAGTCAAACTCGATTGCTGACTCACACCTACAGAATTGGGTGTATCCGTCTTGAAAATTGCTTTTGCATCGTCTCTGAAGCCCATGTCTGACACGGTGTGTGTGATGATTTGCCCATCATTGGCGCCGATTTGAAATTCAAATTTCCCAAACGTGCCGTCGTCATTTTCAACCGTGCCATTCAAAATCGGCATGCCGTTCCATTCGGTGTCCTTCGTGATTCGATTGACTTCGGCCTTGAGTTGTTGAAACTCCAAGTCGAGGTAGCCGCGATCCACATCCGTGTAGGTGTCGTTAGAAGATTGAACGGCCAACTCACGCATGCGTTGCAGCATATTGGTCATCTCGATCATCGCGCCTTCGGTGGTTTGCAGCATCGAGACCGAGTCGTTGCCGTTGCGAATGGCCTGATTCAAACCTGTGATCTGTGAGGTCATGCGCGAAGAAATGGCCAGGCCCGCTGCGTCATCGGCGGCGCTGTTGATGCGCTTGCCGGTTGACAGTTGCTGCATGGCATCCGACAGATCGCGGTTGTTTTTGATCATCGCATTTTGCGAGACCAGAGATTTGATGTTGGTGTTGATGACAGTCATGGCTGTTTCTCTTTAAAAAGGATTTTTGGTGAAGGCTTGGGCTTGTTGGGCGGGGGCTGGGTTCAGTGCATCCGGGCCGAAGAGGCCACGGGTACCTGCATGGAGACCAGTTCTTGCAATGCCAAAAACTCGTCACTCAAAGTGGTGTCGGTGGGGTGGGCCGCCAGGGCTTGTTGGGCCACTTGCAAAGCCTTGCCGGGCTCGCATTGGCAGCGCAGCACCCGAATCAGATGACGCCATGTGAAGGGGGTAGCTTGTGCGCCCTGGGTGTCGATCAATTGGCGCAGCAGCTCTTGGGCCCCGTTCCAATCTTGTTGAATCTCGGCCAACAAAGCACTGATGGCCAAAATGTCTTCGCTCTCGGGGTGCAGGCTTTGGCCTGCAGCCGCCAAGGCGTTGGCCAAGTCAATTCGGTTGGCTCCGACCAAGTCAGCCACGGTTTGGCGAATCTCAGCAGCAGTGAATTGCGAAACATCGCGCATGCTCAGTGGCTGGCCAAAATGGGCTTGCGACAGCATGGCTTGGTACAAGGATGTCATTTGCGGGTCTCCAATGAAGGGTGTCAAAATTTCGGTGGCACTTGGCCTTGACCGATGGTGAATCCTTCAAAGCAACACGCGTGCCAGCTTTTCTTTAGCGTAAAACCGACTTTTTTCATGAATAAAAACGTGTAAGTCAAAATATTTGATTCAAAAGCAGGCCAAACCCCCAAGAAAAGAGGCTGCGGTGGCACTTGGATGCCTGCGCGACAGCCCAGCGGCAAGGTATTGCCGACAGGCCCACATGCGGCAAGGTGCAAGATTTCAGGGGCGGGGTGGCTTCAAAAGGGATGCTCTAACCCTGGCCAATGGCAGTGCGCTCAAAGATGGATCGCTTTTTGCACCTCGCAGTGAAGGTGATTTGCCCGTCTCCGCGAGACAGATTCCCGTCATCGCGAGGCACGAAGCGATCCATAGACTACCGCGTCGCTAAGCGCCTCGCAGTGACGGTGGTGTAAGTGTCATCGCGACCCAGTATCCGGTCATCGCGAGGCACGAAGCGATCCATGGACTGCCGCGTCGCTGCGCTCTTCGCAGTGACGGGAGAACCTTGTTGGCACCCCAAGCCTGTTCAATGCAAGAGAAAACGCTGTCTCATTGAAGAAAGCACGGTTTATTGATCCGACCCGATGAATTGGCTGCATCCATGGTGTGCAAATTTTTGCCATCTCGGACAAATTTTCTGACCCCCGAGGGTTTTTAGGTCACCCAGGGCCATTTTTTGTCATCCCGGGCGAAGGCCCGGGATCGAGTTGCAAGATCAGTAAGGCAGGGCACCGATTTGCGCAGAGGTCAATGCCTGAACTTGCGCCGAGGTCAGCGCATTGAGCTGTGCCGAGCTCAAGGCTTTGACTTGGCTGGTGGACAGGGCGGCGATGGCACCGGAGGAGAGTTTGTTGATCTGGTCGGTGTTCAGGGCGGCGATGTCGGCGTTTTCCATCAGGGCCACTTGGGTGCTGGTCAGCGCGCCGAGTTGGGTGGAGGTCAGGGCCTTGACCTGGGCGGTGGTGAGGGCCTTGAGGTCGTCGCTGGCCATGGCGTTGAGCTGCGCGGTGGTCAAGGAGGCGACCTGCGCGGTGCTCAGGGCGGCCACTTGGGCGGTGCTCAGGGCCACGATTTGGCCGGTGGTCAAGGTGCTCACTTGGTTGGTGCTCAGGGCCTTGATTTGTGCGCTGCTGAGCGCTCGCAAGTCCTCGCTGGCCATGGCATTGAGTTGGGTGGAGGTCAAAGCGGCCACTTGCGCCGTGCCCAGGGCCTTGATTTGGGCGGTGCCCAGGCCGACAACTTGACCAGTGGAGAGCAAGGCCACTTGGGCGGTGCTGAGTTTGCTGATCTGAGCGGTGCTCAGGGCGGCCACATCGGCGGTTTCCATGGCGGTCAGTTGCGCCGAGGTCAGCGCATTGAGCTGTGCCGAGCTCAAGGCTTTGACTTGGCTGGTGGACAGGGCGGCGATGGCACCGGAGGAGAGTTTGTTGATCTGGTCGGTGTTCAGGGCGGCGATGTCGGCGTTCTCCATCAGGGCCACTTGGGTGCTGGTCAGCGCGCCGAGTTGGGTGGAGGTCAGGGCCTTGACCTGGGCGGTGGTGAGGGCCTTGAGGTCGTCGCTGGCCATGGCGTTGAGCTGCGCGGTGGTCAAGG
>NZ_JBIKIL010000184.1:0-4646 GCF_044361645.1 Limnohabitans sp.
CGACGATTGCCAGGACATCGTGAAAGCGGTGTCCAACGACTTGGCCTTCAAGCGCCGTTACAAAATTGGGACCGTGAACTCCATCAACTGGGCGCGTCTGTTGGCCCAGGTGGTGTACTACTTTGCCGGTTACTTCCAGGCCACCCACAGCAACGCGCAAAAGGTCAGCTTCACCGTGCCCAGCGGCAATTTTGGCAATGTGTGTGCCGGCCATGTGGCCCGCATGATGGGTTTGCCGATTGAGCGCTTGGTGGTGGCCACCAATGAGAACGATGTGCTGGACGAGTTCTTTCGCACCGGCGTTTACCGGGTGCGCGGCACGGCCGACACACATGAGACCTCCAGCCCCTCCATGGACATTTCCAAGGCCAGCAACTTCGAGCGCTTTGTGTTTGATTTGCTGGGGCGCGACAGCGTCAAAACCCAGGCCATCTTTGGCGAAGGCCTGAGCCGCCATGGCTTTTTTGACCTCTCGGGCGATGCGCGTTTTGCCCAGGCGGCCACTTTGTACGGCTTTGACAGTGGCCGCAGCACCCATGCCGACCGCCTGACAACCCTACAGCAGGTGTTTGCCCAGCACGGCGTGATGATCGACACCCACACGGCCGATGGTGTGAAGGTGGCCCTGGAGCACCGCGACCCGCACGTGCCCATGTTGGTGCTGGAAACCGCTTTGCCCATCAAATTTGCGGCCACCATCGTGGAGGCCTTGGGCCGCCAGCCCGTGCGTCCACCGCAGTTCGAAGGCATCGAAGCCCTGCCCAAGCGCGTGCAGCTCATGGCGGCGGATGCGGCGCTGGTCAAGGCCTACATCACCCAGCATTGCGACGCACAGCCATGAGCACGGCACCACGCCCCACAGCCCCACCCAGCCCCGCGCGCGCGCCCTTGATGTCGCTCGATGACGCCTTGCAGGCCTTGTTGTCCTCCATCACGCCCTTGCCAGGGGTGGAGACGGTGGCCACGTTGCAGGCCGATGGCAGGGTGCTGGCGCATGCGGTGGTGTCGTCCTTGCAGGTGCCCGCTTTTGACAATGCGGCCATGGACGGTTATGCCGTGCGCAGCGCCGATGTGCAGCAGGTGGGGGCTGAATTGGCCGTGACCCAGCGCATCGCCGCAGGACATTCAGGCCAGGCTTTGTTGCCCGGGCAAACGGCGCGCATTTTCACGGGTGCGCCCATCCCCCCAGGGGCCGATGCCGTGGTCATGCAAGAGCAAACCGAGCCGGTGGCTGCTTTGGACACGGCCCCTGTCACGGCCCCTGACACCGTGCCTGACACCGTGCCTGACACCGTGCCGCGCACTTTGCGCGTTCGCTTTTTGACCACCGCCCCAGCGGGCCAATGGGTGCGCCGCAGTGGCGAAGATGTGCGCACCGGCGACAGCGTGCTGCAGCGCGGCCAAAAATTGGGGCCGGCCGAATTGGGGCTGGCGGCCAGCTTGGGGCTGGCGCAGTTGTCCGTGGTGCGGCGGCCCAAGGTGGCTTTGTTTTCCACGGGCGACGAGTTGGTCATGCCTGGGGATGTGGCCCCTTGCGACATGCCGCCCGGGGCGATTTACAACTCGAACCGGTTTTTCTTGCGGGCCTTGCTGCAGCGTGTGGGTTGCGAGGTGAGCGACTTGGGCATTGTTCCCGACCGCCGCGAGGCCACGCTGGCGGCCCTGCAGTCGGCGGCCGAGCAGCACGATCTGATCGTGACCAGCGGCGGTGTGTCGGTGGGCGAAGAAGACCATGTCAAACCCGCAGTGCAATCTTTGGGGGCCTTGGCGCTCTGGCAGATCGCCATGAAGCCCGGCAAACCCTTTGCTTTTGGCCATGTGCGGCGCAGCACAGCCCCTGGCGCCGCGCATTTTGTCGGCCTGCCGGGCAACCCCGTGTCGAGCTTCATGACGTTTTTGCTCTTGGTCAAACCATTGATTTTGGCGCTGCAAGGGTCGAGCCCGCAGCCCCCCATGCCTTGGCCATTGCCCGCCCATTTTGCGGTGCCCAAGGCCGACAAACGGCGTGAATTTTTGCGCGTTCGGCGCAACGCACAAGGCGGGCTGGACCTGTTCCCCAACCAAAGCTCGGGGGTTTTGACCTCGGTGGTGTGGGGCGACGGCGTGGTCGACATCCCGGCGGGGCAGACCGTGGCGCACGGTGACATGCTCCATTTTTTGTCATTTTCAGAGTGGTTGTCATGAAGATTCAGGTGCGATATTTCGCCTCTTTGCGCGAAACCATCGGTGTGGGCGCGGAGACGGTGCAAACCAACGCGCCCGATGTGGCCGCATTGCGCCAAGAATTGATTGCCCGTGGTGGTGTGCATGCGCAGTGCTTGGCGCTGGACATGCCGGTGCGTGTGGCGCTCAACCAGGTCATGGCCAGCGGTGCGACACCGTTGACGGCCGACTGCGAATTGGCATTTTTCCCCCCTGTGACCGGAGGCTGAGGCCATGCAGACCCGTGTGCGCATCCAGACCGAGGACTTTGAGCTGTCGCACGAAATCTTGGCCTTGCGCGCCCAAGACCTGCGGGTCGGGGCGGTGTGCAGTTTTGTCGGCACGGTGCGCGACACCCGTGCTTTGACGGGCCAAGCCAGCGATGAGGTGCAGGCCATGGAACTGGAGCACTACCCGGGCATGACCGAAAAGTCGATCGAGGCCATGATCGACGAGGCCCATCAGCGCTTTGATTTTTATGCGGCGCGTGTGGTGCACCGTGTCGGGCCTTTGTTGCCCAGCGACCAGATCGTCATGGTGGCCGTCACCTCGGCCCACCGGGGTGAGAGCTTCAAGGCCTGTGAATTTTTGATGGACTACCTCAAAACCCAGGCCCCGTTTTGGAAAAAAGAGCAGACCCCACAAGGCGCACACTGGGTCGATGCCCGTGTCAGCGACGACGCAGCGCTGGCGCGCTGGGGTATTTCGGCCCACAACGGCTGAGCCTTTGCGGCTCGGCCACCCAGGCAGCGCAAAAAATTCAATGGGTGTAGCGAGGCGGTGTTGGCGGCGAGCTGGGGTCAGGCGCCGTCGCTTGCTGGGTGATGTCCACCACCCGCCACTGGGCTTTTTCACTGGCTTGTTGAATCAGGTGCACCATGCCATGCACCAAATTCAATGGCAGCAGCATCTTGCAGGTCTTGCTTTGGGTGGGGTCAGATTTGTCCTCAAACGCCAATTCCAGTGCGCCCTGCGCTTGGATGCTCAGGCGGGCATCGGTGACCAGCAAGGGCTCAGTGCCCAGCGGCCATTGGGTGGCTTGGTCTTTGAAAGGGGTGGCGAAGTTGGCATGGCTTAAAAATGCCTCACGCTTGAGTTCCCCCAGCATCTGCTGTGTCGGCGCATCAGCAGCCGCAACCCCCGGTTGAGCCGCCTCGAGCCTCAAGGCCGACTGTTCGATCGCAGGCACCAAACGCATGGTCATTCGACGTGTCAGCCAAAAACGAAACTCTTGGAGGTTTGGGGTGTTCAGTCGCAACAGCAAGCGGTCTTGTCGCTCATCGTGCGACACGTTCAATTGATGGATGTTCATGCTTTTGAGTTTTGTCAAGGGCGAGCTGATTATCACCCTTGTAAATCCTGCATTCATCACAAATTAGGGCTCATTGGAGAAACCACATGCGCATTGACAAACTGACCACCAAATTCCAAGAAGCCCTGTCTGACGCCCAGTCGCTGGCGCTTGGCAAAGACAACGCTTACATCGAGCCCGCACACGTTTTGGTGAGCATGCTCAAGCAAGACGATGGCCCCAAAGCCCTTTTGACGCGGGCGGGCGTTCAAGTTCAGGCCTTGCTTTTGGCGGCCGATGCTGCGGTGACGCGGTTGCCACAGGTCACCGGTCAAGAGCAAGTGACGGTGGGCCCCGACTTGGTCAAACTTCTGCAGGCGGCTGAAAAAGAGGCCATCAAACGAGGCGACGCGTTCATCGCAGGCGAATTGTTTTTACTGGCGCTGACCGAGAGCAAGTCCGAGGCTGGCCGCATGGTCAAAGAGCATGGCCTGAACCGCAAAAGCCTTGAATCTGCCATCGATGCGGTTCGCGGCGGTCAAAGCGTGGGCAGCGCCGATGCCGAAGGTCAGCGCGAAGCGCTCAAGAAGTACTGCATCGACTTGACCGAGCGCGCGCGCATCGGCAAGCTCGATCCGGTGATTGGCCGTGACGACGAAATCCGCCGGGCCATCCAAGTGCTGCAGCGGCGCACCAAAAACAACCCGGTTTTGATTGGCGAGCCCGGCGTGGGCAAGACCGCCATCGTGGAGGGTCTGGCCCAGCGCATCGTGGCGGGCGAAGTGCCCGACTCGCTCAAAGGCAAGCGGGTCTTGTCCTTGGACATGGCCGCCTTGTTGGCCGGTGCCAAATTCAGAGGCGAATTCGAAGAGCGGCTGAAAACCGTGCTGAGCGAACTGGCCAAAGACGAGGGCCAGACCATTGTCTTCATTGACGAGTTGCACACCATGGTCGGCGCGGGCAAAGCCGAGGGCGCGATGGACGCGGGCAATATGCTCAAGCCCGCCTTGGCCAGGGGCGAGTTGCATTGCGTGGGTGCCACCACGCTGGCCGAGTACCGCAAATACATTGAAAAAGACGCGGCCTTGGAGCGGCGTTTTCAGAAAATACTGGTCAATGAGCCCACGGTGGAGGCCACCATCGCCATTTTGCG
>NZ_JBIKIL010000089.1:0-15561 GCF_044361645.1 Limnohabitans sp.
CACGCTGCAAGCGCTGATCGCGATTTACGACAACTGCAACAGCCTGCACACCAACGCGTTTGACGAAGCCATCACCACGCCCACCGAAGACTCGGTGCGCCGCGCCATGGCGATCCAGATGATCATCAACCGTGAGTGGGGCTTGGCCAAAAACGAGAACCCCAGCCAAGGCGCTTTCATCATCGAAGAACTCACCGAGTTGCTGGAAGAAGCCGTGCTGGCCGAGTTTGAAAAAATCGCCGAGCGCGGCGGCGTCTTGGGTGCGATGGAAACCGGCTACCAGCGCGGCAAGATCCAAGACGAGTCCATGCACTACGAGATGCTCAAGCACACGGGCGAGCTGCCCATCATTGGCGTCAACACCTTCCGCAACCCCAAAGGCGAGCAAGTCATGGAAACCCTGGAACTGGCCCGCTCCACCGAAGAAGAAAAGCAAAGCCAACTCCAGCGCCTGCACGACTTCCACGCCCTGCACGCGGCCGCATCGCCCGCCATGCTCAAGCGCTTGCAGCAAGCCGTGATCGACAACGGCAACGTGTTTGAGGTGCTGATGGACGCGGTGCGGGTGTGCTCGCTGGGCCAGATCACCAACGCGCTGTTTGAGGTGGGTGGTCAGTACCGACGCAACATGTGAACCTCAAAAGTTCACCCGGTCCCCGCCCTTGAGCGCCAGCATGCTGCGCGCCTCATCGGGGGTGGCAATCTCCAGGTTCAGGGCTTCGAGCACGGTGCGGATGCGCTGCACCTGCTGCGCACTGGACTCGGCCAATTTTCCAGGGCCGATCCACAGCGAATCCTCCAGCCCCACACGCACGTTCGAGCCCATGGCCGCGCCAATGCTGGCCAGCGCGATCTGGCCCTTGCCTGCGCCCAAAATCGACCACTGGTAATCCTTGCCAAACAAGCGGTCGGCGGTGCGGCGCATGTGCATCAGGTCTTCGGGGTGCGGGCCAATGCCGCCCAAAATGCCAAACACCGACTGCACAAACAAAGGCCCCGTGACCAGGCCCCGATCGCGAAAGTGCGCCAGGTTGTACAGGTGGCTGATGTCGTAGCACTCAAACTCGAACCGGGTGCCGTTTTCGGTGCCCAAGCGCAAAATCGTCTCAATGTCGTTGTAGGTGTTTTTGAACACCAGGTCGCGGCTTTTTTCCAAATGCGCCCGCTCCCACTCGTGCTCAAAGGTCTTGAATCGCTCCAGCATGGGGAACAGGCCAAAGTTCATCGACCCCATGTTCAGCGACGCCACCTCGGGCTTGAAGGTCAGCGCCGGTTGCATGCGCTCGTGCACCGTCATGTGCGGGCTGCCCCCCGTGGTCAGGTTGATGACGGCGTTGGTGTGGGCCTTGATCTTTTGCAAAAACGGCACGAAAACCGCCGGGTCTTGTGTGGGCTTGCCGTCCACCGGGTCGCGCGCATGCAGGTGCAAGATGGCCGCGCCCGCCTCAGCGGCTGCAATCGCCGCATCGGCGATCTCGTCGGCCGTCACCGGCAAATGCGGCGACATGCTGGGGGTATGGATAGCCCCCGTGGGGGCACAGGTGATGATGACTTTGCGTGTTGAACTCATGGATGGGCTCCTGAAGGTGGGTGACGCGCCAATGCGGTTTTTTTTGAAGTACTAAACAGCATGCCCGACAAGCGTTCAGAGCGAGGTCACCAAGGCAACATGCCCCAGACCGTGGCCCCTGTGCGTCACAGCTTTGCAGCAAAATGGCACCCATTGGCATCACACCCTTTGCCCCGCTGGGCACGATCAACGATCAACCAACACCCGCCCCCACCCGCCCTGGAACAACCATGCAGCACCTGCCGCCTTTCATCGCCCCTTCTGAGCACCACGACGCCGACAGCGCCTTGGCGCAAATACAGCACATCTACCAGTCCAGCGTGGCCCACCTGCGCCAGGCCATGCGCGAATTCGTGGCGGGTGCGGACATGACCAGCACCCGGGTGCGGGCCCATTACCCCTATGTGCGCGTGCAAGTCCAAAGCGGCAGCCGAAAACCCGAGGGTTTGCACAGCCGCCTGAGTTATGGTTTTGTGGCCGAAACGGGGCGCTTTGAGACCACCTTGACCCGGCCCGATTTGTTTGCTTTTTACATCCGCCAACAACTGGCGCTGCTGCTGCAAAACCACGGTGCTTGCCTGCAGGTGGGCACCAGCAACCAGCCCATCCCCATCCATTTTTCTTTTGCCGAAGACGAGCACATGGAGGGCAGCCTGAGCCCCGCACGCCAAGCCCTGATGCGCGAGGTGTTTGACCTGCCCGACCTGACCGCCATGGACGACGGCATTGCCAACGGCACACACGAACCTGCGGCCTCTGAAGCCCGGCCCTTGTCGCTGTTCACCGCGCCCCGCATCGACTACTCGCTGCAACGCCTGCGCCACTACACCGGCACTTCGCCGCGCTGGTTTCAAAACTATGTGCTGTTCACCAACTACCAGTTCTACATCGACGAGTTCATCGCCCTGGGCCGCGCCGAAATGAGCAAACCAGACAGCGAATACATCGCCTTTGTCGAGCCGGGCAACATGGTCACGCGGCGTGTGGGCCTGATGCCCGAAGAGGTCGACACGCAGGGCCAGCAGCCGCCGCGCCTGCCCCAAATGCCAGGCTACCACCTGGTGCGCAAGGGCCACAGCGGCATCACCATGGTGAACATCGGCGTGGGCCCGGCGAATGCCAAAACCATCACCGACCACATCGCCGTGCTGCGCCCGCACGCCTGGCTGATGCTGGGCCACTGCGCCGGCCTGCGCACCACACAACAGTTGGGCGACTATGTGCTGGCCCACGCCTATGTGCGCGAAGACCATGTGCTCGACGAAGAACTACCGCTGTGGGTGCCGATTCCGGCGCTGGCCGAGGTGCAGGTGGCCCTCGAAAACGCCGTGGCCGAGGTTACCGGCTGCGCGGGCCCAGAACTCAAACGCATCATGCGCACCGGCACCGTGGCCAGCACGGACAACCGCAACTGGGAGCTGTTGCCAGACAACAAACCGCAGCGGCGCTTCAGCCAAAGCCGTGCTGTGGCGCTGGACATGGAAAGCGCCACCATTGCCGCCAACGGGTTTCGCTTTCGGGTGCCCTACGGCACGCTGCTGTGCGTGAGCGACAAACCACTGCACGGCGAAATCAAACTGCCCGGCATGGCCAACCAGTTCTACCGCGAGCGGGTGAACCAGCACCTGCAAATCGGCATCCGCGCCGTGACTTTGCTGCGCGACGCCGGCCCCGACCAATTGCACAGCCGCAAGCTGCGCAGCTTTGCCGAGGTGGCGTTTCAATGACCTGGTGGGCATCTGCATCACATTGAATTCAGATGCTTTCCGATGCGGTCAAGTAGCTGGTCGAAATCCGGCTGTCCTTGGTAGTAGAGCGAAGATGATTTTTTGTATTCCCGAGCAAAAAGATCTCGCTGCTGAGAGTCGTTCAGGGTGAAGGCTGGATTTTTAGCGATCACCCATTCATCACCAGACCGAAACCGTAGCATTTTTCGATCCTGATACGTCTGCTCCTTCATGAAATCCTGAACTTCGGGTAGATCAAGCAAGCAATACACGTCGTAGTAATGCCGCAGAAAGTTGCCAGGGAATTTTGCAGCCTCAGCCAAACGGCGGTACTTGGTCGAGATGGTTTGGAGCTTCTCAACGAACGTGTGTGTCGGCGCGTAGCAGGGCACATCGGCTGCACGGTTGTCAAAAACTTCAATGCCCCGGCTCATCACAAAATCTAATGCCCAAGAAGAGATGGTCACGGGTCGGTTGGGAGCGGTGTCGTCGAACCCCAGTTCTAGCAGGATGCCATCTTTCACTCCTGTGATGGTGGCCGCGCGGGGTGAGTAGACGAGCCGAATGCCTGCGCTGCGCATTTTTTCGTCGTCAAAGAAGGTGTCCCGCTCAACTTTGTCGATACCGGGAATGCGGATGCGTTTTGACAACTCGTCGTAATAAGCACGCCGGGAATCGATGTGAGCCGGTTTGTTTTGGTTGCGCCCTGTTTTGACATCCATGTCAGCCGGTGGGTCGATGCGGATGTCAATGTCTTCTGAAAAACGATGAATGACCCCGAAGCCTTTGGACAGGGATATACCACCCTTCAGCTCGAACACAAAGCCTTGCGCCTGAAGCCCCCAGAGGCTGTGCATGATCCAGTAGTCTTTTTCGACCAACATCGGGTCGAGTGACCGGTCGTTTGCGACAACCGCAAGCAATCGACCGAAGTCGCGTCGTTCGTGAAGAAAGTCAGCCATCGAGCCACTCTCGAACGCGTTTGCGAGTGGCCATGTTGCCATAGCTGTCCAATGCCTGCTGGAGTCGTGATGGATTAAAAGACAACAACCTGGTGCGTGCCTGGCTGAGCACAGCGTCGCTGTCTTCGGCCAATTCACCCAAGTTGTTCAGCAAGTCGACGTAAAGGAATTCGGATGTCAGTTTTTTGGGAAAGCGTGGCTTCACTCGGAAATCAAAATCTCGGTTGCCCAGTTTGAAAACGCCATGGCGTTTGTGGTTGTAGACCAGTGTGCTGTTGTAAAGCTGGGTGGTGCCCAGGCCCACCGTGTTGTATGACGACGGAGAAAACACCAAAAAATCCTTGTCACGCAGAAATCCTCGCACCACCTGTTCATCAGTGGGCGGCAAGGGACCAAATTTCGATGACATGGGTGCGTAGTAAAGCCCCTGCGCCAGTTTTTTGAGCAACCCTGTGGCGACCAACTCATTCAGATGCCGATCCACTGCATTACTCAGACGAGCGAGATCTTCGCGCCGATAAACACGACCGGCCTGCAGCTCGTCCGCAAGGTGAGCAGTGGCACGCCTTAGGGCTGACGTTGATGGTGTGGAGGCTTCTGTCATGAAGAAATTTCATTGAAATTTCATGCATTTTAGTGCTTCAGGCACGACGTGTCACCCAACACCTGCAAATCGGCATCCGCGCCGTGACTTTGCTGCGCGACGCCGGCCCCGACCAATTGCACAGCCGCAAGCTGCGCAGCTTTGCCGAGGTGGCGTTTCAATGATCCGGTGGGCGGTCTTCACACACCCACTGACCTGTCCGGAACCGGGGTGATTCAGCCGGCACAAAAGACGGCGACGTTGGTTCAGGCGAGGCGGTCAAGCCTCCCGTCATGGTGGTGCCAAATCCCTATTGCCTGCAGCTTTGTGGGTTCAGTGTGCGCTGACCCCGAACTTCAGTCCAGTGGCCTTGAGGACGGCGCTCAGCGTTCGAATCCTTGGATTACCACGCGTTGAAAGTGTTCGGTAAAGGGTCTCGCGCGAGAGGTGCGCTTTCTCTGCAATGGTGGCCATGCCCCCTCGTGCCTCCACAATCTTTCTGAGGGCCGTGAGGTATGTTTGAGGGTCATCGTCTTCACTGGCTGCATTCAGATACTCGGCCGCAAAATCGCCGTCTTTGAGTTGCTCCAAAAGCCAGTCATCGTGCTTTACCGTCGTCGTCATTTTTTACCCCATCAAGCCATTGGATGAACAGGTCTTGCCCCTCGAGCTTGGTGTAATGCCGCAATTCAAACATGGCAAGAATTGCAGCCCAGAAGCTACATTTAGACAATCAACACGCCTCATCCACCAATCAGGCTCCACAAGCAGCCCTACATCGAGGTTGACGACGAGTTTTTCAGAACATATCATGCGGCATGAATGCATGAACCACAAGGAAAGCGCAATGACCCACCCAGCAACTGACAGCAAGATGGTCAAATCCATTGGCGCAAGTGGACAAATTTCTTTAGGCAAAGAGTTCGCAGGAAGACAAGTCCTCATTGAGTCGCCAGCCAAAGGTGTCTGGATCATTCGGACTGCCACCATCACCCCCGATCACGAGCCTTGGCCTGAAAAAGAAAAGGTTCAACCTGGGCTCAAAAAAGGGCGTACCGGCAAGGCACCATCACCCGATCAAAGGTCACGAAAAACATCTCAGGCCTGAGCGTATTCAAGGTTTTTGACAGAAATGACACATGCCCATGGAGCAAGATAAACATGATTGACCTGTTCGCCGCTTTAGGCTTTAGATGGAACCGCGAAAAGATGCCTCATCAGATGCCTACCCACGCCATTGATCGGGTGACTTTTCATTTCCATCGAATGCTCACCACGTATGTTTGGGACGCATCAATGCTTGAAGGCAATCCCTTTACTTTTCCAGAGGTCAAAACTTTGCTTGAAGGTGTGACGGTCGGTGGCCGAAAAATTTCCGATCAAGAGCAAGTACTGAACTTGGCCGAAAGCGCCAAATACCTGCTGTCACTGGTCAAAGCCGGAAAGTTCAAGCTGGACAAAACCACATTGACCGAGCTGCATGCACGGGTTGCAAAAAATGAAACGCTGGAATGGGGGCATTTTCGTGGAGAAGGTCTAGAAACGCACTTCACACCCGATGTTGGCTTGGGTGCTGAAGGCCGCCACACACCGCTGCCCACTGAGCCCGGAGCCCCTGAGCTCAACCGTGTTTTCTCCGAAGGCCTGCAAGCTTTAAACAATACAGTCGAAAGTCCATTTGAGAAAGCTGCGGCTTTTTTCCTGTTCGGAGCCTTGCAGCAGTTCTTTTTTGACGGCAACAAACGCACATCACGCTTCATGATGAATGGCATTTTGATGTCCTCCGGTATGGACGCCATCAGCATTCCAGCGGCCAAGGCGCAGGACTTCAACGAAAAAATGGTCCGGTTTTATACGACCAAGGACGCCACAGAAATGATGGCATTTTTGGTCAGTTGTCATCCAGATGCCCTCACCATTGTGCAAAACAATCTACAAATGGATTGAGCGGTTGCAACCGAGATGCGCTTCACCGGTTTGAAAGTCTGTGGCGCAAAGCATGGTGTTTTTGAAAAGTGGCGTCATAGGCACGCCAGAAACGAAGTTGCTTTATCAAAAAGCCCGCCGAGGTTTGAGCCAAGGGCGGGTTGGTCTGCTGCCAAAGCTCAGCTTCAGGGGCTGACCCGGTTCGTCACAAATGTCGGGCTGCGTGATGGAGTCTCAAAATTTCAACAACGTCGCCGCGTACACGGTAAATGGCGATGTGGTTTTTGTGCAGGACCAGCTCACGCGTACCGGGAACCCGGCCAGCCCGGCCCATGCCAGGATGGGCCTGATGTTGGGTCACAGCGGCCTGCAACACGCGAGGCCCTTCGGTTGTTTGAGGCGTACCAGTCCGTTCAGCAATCAAGTCTTGCTGCTCTGCGTGCTGACATCGCTCAGGGCATGGCTGATGTCAATGCCGGTCGTGTTGAGGAAATGGACATGGCATCGATCAAGACGCAAGGGCGTGCACTGAAAAAACCATCCTGATGGCTTTTGTACTTTTAACCTGTACTACCTACCCGAGCCATCTGGGGTTCTCATCATTCGCGTGCTCCATCGTGCGCGGGATGTTCAGAGCAGAGAGTTGATGATCTGACGCCTTCTTGTAACTTCTGCCCAGTATTAGGGGGTCAGATCGCCATCGCTTGGTGGTGAAAGGGACTGAACACATTTGGAGAGGGTGGTGCCGATGGCGCAGCCCTTAGCCTTGACATTCAAACAACTGGCCTCCACAAAACGCGGGGCGATTCACGCAGCTTTGCGGGCTTAGTTTGCGCTTACGCCTTCGTCTTGCAGGCTGGGTTTCCAGTGGCCGCGAAATTCTTTGACCACGATCTTTTGCTTGACCAATCGCTCGACTGTTTTGATGCGCTCGACCGCTTTGGCAATCGGCTCGTTACCCTCGGCTTGGGCTGTGTAGAGCAGGCGCACCAGCTTGTCTGCCCAGCGCGGCACCTTGCTGGTTTTTTCCCAACGCGCCACCGATTGGCCATCAATGCCCATGAGTTTGCCCAATGCCGGTTGCGACAGCAGCATGCCCGCACTGCGGATGTAACGGAGCTCAGCACCCGTCAGCAAGCAAGCTTTGTGTGTCAAGGCCATGCAAATGGATTGGGTTAACCCATCAAGATTGTGGAAAGACACGCCCTCACCGTGAGGTGTTTGCTTGATTTCGTAGCCGTTGGCCAGCCACACGTTGCGTAGACCGCCGTCTGTGTAGTGGTACATCTCAATCCTTTTTGACATCCATCACGGTCACTATGACCAAATCGGTAACTGGGTATTCCACGTACACAACCACAGCGACCTGCATGCCAGCGACAAACCTGTGCATTCGACATAGCAGTCCGGGGGTTTTCATATCCGGCTCTGGTCGCAATGCAAAGCTACCCAAACGCAAAACTTCTAGGACCATGGGATCGTTCACATGACGCTGGCGCATCCTCAGGCGGGCGTGCTTGGTAAAAATCACACTCGCCGAGTCTTGTGCGCTTTGCTTGATGTGCTTTTCGAGTTGCCGATCTGATGGTTGAGCCACGCCAGAGACCTATCAATTTGATAGGTTGGATTGTGACACGAAATGGGCAGATTTGAAACATTGGCTGTCTAAGGCTTCTATGACCCACCATGCGCCTTGCCAGCACAGCGAAGTTATACGCGAAGCCCTTCGGTTGTTTGAGGCTTACCATTCCATTCAGCAATCAAGTCTTGCTGCTCTGCGTGCTGACATCGCTCAGGGCATGGCTGATGTCAATGCCGGTCGTGTTGAGAAAATGGACATGGCGTCAGTCAAGACTCAAGGGCGTGCGCTGAAAAAACCAGCCTGATGGCTTCTGTACTTTTTGCCCGCAGTGCGCAAACCGACTTGCTGGAGATACAATCTAATACATACGCAGTCTACGTATCAAAAAATGCTCAAGAAAGAGCTGGAGTATCGAGGATGAAACGCAATTTGTTTGCTGAGATTTCCGAGGGCTTTGATGCCCTGGCCAAGCAGCGCCTTGGCAAGACCACACTTCGCACCGTGGAGGTGGAAATCAAGCCAGCGCCTGAGTTGTGCGCTGACCAGCTCAAGGCCATCCGAGACAAGCTCAAGCTCTCCCGCACCGTTTTCGCACATTACCTGCGCACCAACCCCCGTACGCTGGAAAACTGGGAGCAAGGACGTGCCAAGCCCAACGCGCAGGCAGCTTTGCTGATTCACTTGGTCGATCGCTACCCGGACACGGTCAAGCGATTGGCAGCGGTGTAAGGGCAGCCCCAGCGGCTGCCATGACGGCTTGACCATCCCACGCCACGCAGGGCGCAGCCTTAACTTTAACCAACTCGTCCATCAGCATGTCTGCACAGTCGTGAACGCTTTGTATCAGCTCGCTGGCTGTGTTGGCTTCAGCAACCAAGCCGGGCAGGTCTGGGCTGGTTGCAACAAAGACCCCGGCAACATCATCACGCACAAGCTCAACGCGCACCCCCCCCCTCAAACCCTGCAAATAAACGGCACCCGTTTGGGGTTGTAGCGTCAGTATGCGCACTGCCTGCGGCTTTGCAAACTTAAAGGGTCAGGTTGCCATCACACTGCCGCAGAATTCCCTAAGTCAGCGAAATTACTGATCTTGACGGAACCGTCTGGAAAGCGGGCGACGATCTCCAACTCACCCCCCATGGCTTCGATGTGGCTGCGCAGGGTTGAGAGGTACATGTCAGTACGCCTCTCCATCTTGGCAATTGACGGCTGCTGGACGTGCAGCAGTTCGGCCAACATCTTTTGTGACAAGCCACGTGCCTGACGCAACTCGTTCAGGGGCATTTCGGCCAACATGGTCTGCGCGGCATCCTCGGCGCTTTGGCGGGCTTCGGGCTTCATCTGTGCACGAAGATCAGAAAACTTCTTAGCCATGGTTCTTTCCTTCCTTTCGAAGTTGTTCCAAGTGTTCGTCATAAAGACGGTCTGCCAGCGGGACATTTACCTCATACCAGCGCCCGTCCCCCGTCTTGTCCCCACCCATCAACAAGATCGCGTTTCGCAAGGGGTCAAACGCATACAGCGTCCGAAACGGTCGGCCAAGGTGTTGAGTGCGCAACTCACGCATGTGGCCGTGTTTTGAGCCATTAATGCCACTGCTGTGCGGGAACCCGAGACTCGGGCCTAGCTCCTCCAACAACTGGACAGAGGCTGCCACGCTGATTTGCTCTTGCTCAGACAATGCGGCCCACCACTGGCCGAACTCATCTGTGTATTCAACTTCCCATTTCATGCAATGAATATACCCTTCATAAAATATTCCGTCAAGGGAATGCGTTCAAGCATTTACCTACGCAGGTAATTGGGGTCAGATACCGATTTATTTGGGGTAATTGGGTAATTGGGGTCAGATACCGATTAATTTGGATGTTCGAGGAGCCTGTGGGGGTCTTGGTTGAGCATCGGCAACCATAAAGAAACCACGTAGAGTGGCTTGAACCGCTCAAATAAATGGGCTGGCGACAGGACTTCAACACCCTGATGCATGCGCACTTCTGTCAGGTCTGGATCGCCGGAGATGAGTATCTTGGCTCCGGCATCAAGGGCCAGTGCGATGAATTGATCGTCTGTGGCGTCACGACTGATGGCAACCTCTGCCGTCACCTCGAAGTGCTGCATGGACTGAGCAATCTTGACCAGATGCGCCATGCGGCCGGCGTCTCCAAAATACCGGTCAAACTTTGGCCGCGCAATACGCGTCTCCAACTCATGCCAAGTCTGCTGATTTTGAGCAATCACAAAGTGCTCAACGGCGAGGGCCAGAACTTGCGCAGTCTTGGACTGGGGTAGCAGGCCTGCACTGATCAAGACGTTGGTGTCTATGACAATTTACGCAGGCTCAGTCTTCATGGAGCATGCGCGTGACGTCTGCTTCGGTCAGGCCTTCTTCGGCGGCTTTGTTGCTCATTTTTGCGAGGTGCTGACGCATCGAGTCACCGGCTTCTTTGCCGCGCAGCGGGTAGCTTTCACTGACGAGCATAGCCACCTGAAACGGAATGGTGCGCATGCTCGCTTGGTAGTCTTCGTAAGACATTACAACGGCCACCGGGCGGCCACGACGGGTGACTGCGACGGGTTGCCTCTGGGATGCATCAATGAGCATCCCAAATTGATTCTGAGCAGCAAGAGAGGTCATGGTGAGCATGTTCATCGCTCCTTTGGACAGGTGTTACAGCTACTTTAGCTGTTTCGACTCCATCCATGCCCATGAGTTTGCCCAATGCCGGTTGCGACAGCAGCATGCCCGCACTGCGGATGTAACGGAGCTCAGCACCCCTCAGGAAAGAGGCTTTGTGTGTCAAGGCCATGCAGATGGACTGGGTTAACCCATCAAGGTTGTGGAAAGACACGCCCTCACCGTAAGGTGTTTGCTTGATTTCGTAGCCGTTGGCCAGCCACACGTTGCGTAGACCGCCGTCTGTGTAGTGGTACATCTCAATCCTTTCTCAAATCCGGCTCTGGAAGCAAGGCAAAGCTGCCCAAACGCAAAACTTCTACGACCATGGGAGCGTTCAAATCATGCTGGCGCATCCACTGGCGGGCATGAAACTTCTGTAAGGAGACATTTTTACCGCTCTTTGCAAGAGGTGTATCACATCCTCGGCCATCAAGGCCATCTTTGTAACTTATAATTCACATATGTATGAGCTACAGACTTACCTCACTGAGCACGGCGAGGAACCCTACTCAGCATGGCTGATGGCCTTGACCGATCGACATGCCCGAGCCCGAGTCGCAGTGCGGATTGGTCGGATGGCCAATGGCAACTTGGGTGACGTCAAATCGGTTGGCGAGGGTGTCTGGGAGGCCCGAATTGACTGGGGACCTGGTTACAGAGTCTATTTCGCGCAAGCTGGCAAGCGGCTGATTTTGCTGCTTTGTGGCGGTGACAAACGCAAGCAACAGACCGATATCGAGATGGCTCAGCAGTACTGGGCTGACTGGCAACACAGAAGGAAAATCAAATGAGCAAAGCAAGCCGTTCGCATGATGAAGCCATGACCGAAATGCTCAAGGCAGACCCAGAGTTTGCGAATGACTATCTGGCCGTGGCATTGGATGAAGCCGACCAAGCCGGCGGGCAACAGGCCTTGCTCGCTGCCCTTCGCCATGTGGCCGAGGCGCAGGGCATGTCCGCAGTGGCCGAGCGGGCAGGCATGCCACGCGAGAGCCTTTACAGGGCACTGGGCCCCAAAGGCAACCCCACCGTCAAGACACTGCTGGCCATCTTGCGCGCCTCAGGGCTGCACTTGTCCGTGACCCGCCAAGTGGCGGCGTAAAGGGTCGTCATTATCACGGCCCATTGCCCAAGTCGCTTGACTGTTTAGAAGTGGCCATCAGGGGGCAAAGCTGCCCAAACGCAAAACTTCTAGGACCATGGGAGCGTTCACATCATGCTGGCGCATCCACAGGCGGGCATGAAACTTCTGTAAGGAAACATTTTTGCCGCTCTTTGTACGGGGTGCAACACTTCCTCGGCCATGCCCAAGTCAAGTCGACGCAAGGCTATGCACAGCTGAGCCAAGAATCATGACTTGCCGCCGCCAATTCGGCCACACGGGCTTTGGCGGGGCGGTGATGCCGAAAATGCGGCCGTTAGCCTTGGCAGCATGACAAACCCAACCCTTCAAGCCACAATGTAGCTACAAATATGGGAGGGTTTATGCCAGCAAATTCTGTAGTTCGCGCTCGAATTGATGAGCACATCAAAGAAGAGGCCAGTGTCGTTTTGGCAGCCATGGGACTGACCGTGTCGGATGCGCTGCGCATGATGCTCACCCGTGTGGAGCGGGAAAAGTCACTTCCTTTTGATCCTATGGTGCCCAACGCCACAACCATCAAGGCCATGCGCGATGCCCGGCGTGGCAAAACTTAACACCTTAAAACAAGCAGCCTCCACGAAACCCGCCATGATGAACTGATCGCCAAGATGCTTCAAAACCCGCAAGTGCGGGCGGAGTACGAGCGCATCGAACGCGAAGAAATGCCCATGCTCGGCGCGATTTTGAGCGTGCGCAAACAGGCCAATCTCACGCAAGAAGAGGTGGCCCGCCGCATGAATGTGAGCCCACCCGTGGTCTCGCGCCTAGAGCGGGCGCTGCTCACTGGCAAGCCTTCGCCCTCGCTGCGCACCCTGCAAAAATATGCCCAAGCCGTGGGCAAGCGAGTGCGAGAACGATTGTTGCAACAAAATTTGAGCAGCGATGGGTGTTTTTATTCGGGTTCGAGAAGAATGAGCGATCCAACATTGACGTTAACGAGCTCAAAATGCTGCAGGAATTGGCCGCTTCGCTATTGGACTTGGATCAACAGGCCATTGCAGTGGCCATTAACGCTGGTCAATTGTTTCAATTACAAGGAGACGAGTCATGTCAACCAAACGCAAAAGTAGAATTCTCGCTGAGGTTCATGAGACCGCTGTGGGCCTCAATCATGCTGGGCTGATCAGTAAAAGACGCATGGCTGAATTTGATGCGCTGTGCAATCTGGAAGTGAAGCCCATTTCACCCATTCAGATTCGTCAGCTGCGGGAAAAAGAGCACGTGAGTCAGGCTGTATTTGCTGCCATTCTCAACACCAGCATTTCAACCATTCAGAAATGGGAATTGGGCGACAAAAAACCCAGCGGCCCATCACTGAAGCTGCTGAGCTTGTTGGAGCGCAAAGGCTTGGAGGCAGTTCTCTGAACTGCCCCCAATGCCCTGCCAAGGCCTCAAAGCCCTCAGACAGCTCTGCAAACAGCCTGCGTTTAAGCCTATGCCGTCAAGTGTGAGCTGCCTCTTGAATCAAGCTCTGTGCAGGAATGCCCAAACCCGCGTGCAACTTTCGGATCATGCCGATGGTCAATGAGCGTGGCAAAGGTGATCACAAACACATCATGGATGTGGAAAAACGATACAAGCTCACCACGGTGGACAAACTGGTTGCCGACTTTCTCGCTCACATTGAAAGGATTAAAAATGCACAAAGCAAATAAAGTACAGGTTCACGTGGGCAGCCTTGCCGACATGGGCAAAAGGTTTGTGAGTGCATGGAACCGAGCTGCCACAGGCAAGAAAGTCAGCGAAACCCACACCACATTTTTGGACGTGCAGACCATGCTGGAAACTCTGAGTCCGCGCCGTTTGGAGTTGCTGAAATTCGTGCGGCAACATGGCGCAGACAGCGTCAAAGGATTGGCCGCGTCACTGGGGCGTGATTATAAAAACGTGCACCATGACGTCTCTGTGTTGGAGTCGGCTGGCTTGCTGCTGCGCGATGGTCGCAAGTTGTCAGCACCATGGGATGAGCTCAGCGCCAGTGTGTCCTTGATGCACTGACCTGCCCACAATGGCATCTTTCAATTAAGCGCATGAGGGCGAAACCACGTTGCCCGTATGGCTAGCAGCCCGTAGCAGACTGCCTTGGCTGAGATGGCTGTAGCGCTGTGTCATGACCACACTGGTGGTACCGATGGCGCAGCCCTTAGTTTTGGCATTGAACCAACTGGGCTCTACGAAACCCGGGGCGTTTCACGCAGCTTTGCGGGCTTAGCTTGCGCTTGCGCCTTCGTCTTGCAGGCTGGGTTTCCAGTGGCCGAGAAATTCTTTGACCACGATCTTTTGCTTGACCAATCGCTCGACTGTTTTGATGCGCTCGAACGCTTTGGCAATCGGCTCGTTACCCTCGGCTTGGGCTGTGTAGAGCAGACGCACCAACTTGTCTGCCCAGCGCGGCACCTTGCTGGTTTTTTCCCAACGCGCCACCGATTGGCCATCAATGCCCATGAGTTTGCCCAATGCCGGTTGCGACAGCAGCATGCCAGCACTGCGGATGTATCGAAACTCAGCACCAGTCAGCAAGGAAGCTTTGTTTATCAAGGCCATGCAGATGGACTGGGTTAACCCATCATGGTTGTGGAAAGACACGCCCTCACCCTAAGGTGTTTGCTTGATTTCGTAGCCGTTTACCATGCGTTTTGGCTTTGTGTTATCTCTGATTCAAGCCACCCGAGCCATCAGGCCATCGGCGCTCGTTGCAAACAGCAAACCCTGTGGGCCGGGCTCCCTGTAGTTGTCGCAACAAGCCGTCGCGGCCACCGGTTCAAACACATCGAGCCTCGGCATCTTGCGGGCCTTGGGCGACAGTTTGAAATAAGCCCATCCGCACCGCAGCCCAGTGCCCGAGGTCACTGACTCCATCACGTTGGCACAACTCCTGCAACATTGATTCATCATGTAACGGCCTCGACCGAAAAATTATGCCAACTGCCCACCCAGGGAGACACGGCACCATTTTGATTTCGTAGCTCCATGTTTTCGGGTCAACCTTGTTGAGAACGAACCGTGAGCCCATCGTTGCATTGTCAGCAATGACCAACCTGTTCATCTGATGCAGTTAAGTCAATTGACTCTGATGGATCAGCCGATCAACCCAAGCCAACTGCGCAAGCAGGCAGACTGCTTTAAAGACGCAGTTTGCTCTCGCATTTTGCCTAGCGGCGTGCCCTAGTTTCTGACGAGTTATGACATCGGCCATGAGACCTTGACCTCCTCAGCCACCCTTTACCGAGTTCATCTTTGTTGCACTTCGTACTTAAATCCTCCCTATCGGCATAGGGGGCAGTCAACATGACTGCGCCCCTGCCACACCACCTAGCATGCGGGTCCGCACTAGGCGGTTCGTGAGGTTGAGGTTCATACCAGACGTGGTGCTCCAAGCTTATCAAAGTA
>NZ_JBIKIL010000090.1:0-15453 GCF_044361645.1 Limnohabitans sp.
TCCATGGATTGCCACGGCCTACGGCCTCGCAATGACGCCCCCCGTCATCGCGAGCGAAGCGCGGCGATCCATGGATTGTCACGGCCTTCGGCCTCGCAATGACGCCCCCCGTCATCGCGAGCGAAGCGCGGCGATCCATGGATTGCCACGGCCTACGGCCTCGCAATGACGCCCCCCGTCATCGCGAGCGAAGCGCGGCGATCCATGGATTGCCACGGCCTTCGGCCTCGCAATGACGCCCCCCGTCATCGCGAGCGCAGCGCGGCGATCCATGGATTGCCACGGCCTACGGCCTCGCAATGACGCCCCCCGTCATCGCGAGCGCAGCGCGGCGATCCATGGATTGTCACGGCCTTCGGCCTCGCAATGACGCTCCTGTCATCGCGAGCGAAGCGCGGCGATCCATGGATTGCCACGGCCTTCGGCCTCGCAATGACAGAAGTGGGGGACCGCAATGCCAGAGGTGCGGCCTCGCAATGACAGATGTGGGGCCGGCAATGCCAGCGGTGCGGCATGACTGCGTAACAAGTCTGGTTGACAACCAGCAACATGCCTTGCCATCATGGGCAAATACCTTCAACCTGGGTTCAAATCACCCGCCTCAAAGGTGTACAGGCGGCCCGTCTCGAAGGCCACCCAAGCCTCGTCCGTGGTCAAAGGCGCAGTGACCACGACGGCGACGCGGTCGGTCTTGCGGGTGTGGTCGGCAAAGTTCACGCTCAGGTCCTCATCGCTCAAGGTCGCTTGCGTGAAGGGGTGTTTGCGCAGCACGAAGTGCAGATGGGTGCTGGCCTGCGCCCACAGCGCTTGACCGTTGGACAGCAAAAAGTTGAAGCTGCCAAAGCGGGCGATTTGCGGCACCAATTCGCGCAAAGTCAAGGACAACTCTTGCACGCTGGGCAAGCTGGCATGCGACTTGGCCAGCTCTTGCATGAGCCAACAAAACGCACGCTCGCTGTCGGTCTGGCCCACCGGCTTGAAGCTGCCGTGCAGGCGCGGCGCGTAGCCTGCCAAGTTGCCGTTGTGCGCAAACACCCAGTAACGCCCCCACAGCTCGCGCACGAAGGGGTGGCAGTTTTCCAGGCTCACCTCGCCCTGTGTGGCCTTGCGGATATGGGCAACAACGTTTTGACTTTGAATCGGGTAACGCCGTATCAGGTCGGCAATTGGCGAGGTGCTGGCGCTTTGGTGGTCGACAAAGTGGCGCACGCCTTGGCCTTCAAAAAAGGCGATGCCCCAGCCGTCAGCATGGTGGTCGGTCACCCCGCCGCGCTGCGCAAAGCCACTGAAACTGAAGGTCACGTCGGTGGGGGTGTTGCAGTTCATGCCCAGCAGTTGGCACATGTATCAGTCCCCGATCTGCGCAGTTGGTGCACCGGCGCAGCGCTGACAAATGCACGCCTTGTTGCGCGCAGCAGGCGGTACACGCTGCAACAATGCAGCGCTGAAATGCATGCGCGTGCACCAACATGCCCCATGTTGCTGTGCATCAGGCAAGGTCATCGCGCAGGCATTGGCCTGCCCACACAAGGGGCAGCGGCAAGGGTCAAGGCAAGGCTGCGTCGTCATATGGCCATCAGTCTTTGTTCTGGCGGCGGGCTTGTGTGTCGCGCCACAGGCGAATGGCCAGCAGCACCAAGGGCGCGGTGTGCAAAAAGAAGTCAAAAACATCGATGGGCTTGCGCAATGTGCCATCCATCAACATGCGCCACTTCTCCACCAAATGCGGCTCGGGCACAAAAGGGGCGCCCGCCAAATAAATGGCAATGCCCGCCAGCCACAACATCGGAATCCGGTCGATCCAGCGCATCGCGCCCTCCTTAAAACCCCATTCTCAGGCATGACCGTTTGGTCATGGCGATCTTCTCAGTCGTCTTCTAAGTCATCTACTCAGTCATCTTCTCAGTCATCTTCCCAGCCAAGCACCAACAAAAACGGCACCCTTGGGTGCCGTTTTGAAGCGCTGCTTCAAGGCGTCAAAGTTCGTCAGCCCTCAGCGCACTCAGGCCGCCTTGACCTTCAAACGCCAAGCGTGCAGCAGGGGCTCGGTGTAGCCACTGGGTTGCGCCTTGCCCTTGAAGACCAGATCGCAAGCCGCTTTGTAGGCGGCCGATTTGGCGAAGTTGCCCGCCATGGGTTGGTAGGCCGCGTCGCCCGCGTTTTGCGCGTCCACCACAGCGGCCATGCGCTCCATGGTTTGTTTGACTTGCTTTTCGCTCACCACACCGTGTTGCATCCAGTTGGCCATGTGCTGGCTGCTGATGCGCAAGGTGGCGCGGTCTTCCATCAGGCCCACGCCGTTGATGTCGGGCACTTTGGAGCAGCCCACGCCTTGGTCCACCCAGCGCACCACATAACCCAAGATGCCCTGGGCGTTGTTGTCGAGTTCTTTTTGCTTGTCTTCGGCCGACCAGTTGGCGGCGTCTTGGGCCACCACGGGGAACTGCAGCAGCTGGTTCAGGGTTTCGTCG
Organism: Limnohabitans sp.; assembly: GCF_044361645.1. GTDB lineage: Bacteria > Pseudomonadota > Gammaproteobacteria > Burkholderiales > Burkholderiaceae_C > Limnohabitans_A. Next base: position 2,472 of record NZ_JBIKIL010000090.1, read on the forward strand.
CGCAGGGTTTTGGCGTCTTGCTTGGCCACGGCTTTTTCCATCTGCTTTTGCAGGGCGGGCACATCCACCTGGTGGTAGTGCATGGCGTGCAGGGTGGCGGCGGTGGGGCTGGGCACCCAGGCGGTGTTGGCCCCGGCCATGGGGTGGCCGATCTTGGCTTTGAGCATGTCGGCCATCAGGTCGGGCATGCCCCACATGCCTTTGCCGATCTGGGCACGGCCGCGCAGTCCGCAGGCCAGGCCCACGTTGACGTTGTTCTTCTCGTACGCACCCAACCAGGTGCTGTTCTTGATGTCGCCCTTGCGCATGACGGGGCCGGCCAACATGCAGGTGTGCATTTCGTCACCGGTGCGGTCCAAAAAGCCGGTGTTGATGAAGGCCACGCGGCTCTTGGCAGCGGCAATGCAGGCCTTGAGGTTGGCGCTGGTGCGGCGCTCTTCGTCCATGATGCCCAGCTTCACGGTGGAGGGCTTCATGCCGATGACTTTTTCGACGCGGCCAAACAGCTCGTCGGCAAAGGCCACTTCGGCGGGGCCGTGCATCTTGGGCTTGACGATGTAGACGCTGCCGGTGCGGCTGTTGCGCAAGGGGTGCGAGGCTTTCTTTTGCAAGTCGACCAAGGCGCAGGTCACGGTGATCATCGCGTCCAAGATGCCTTCGGGGATCTCTTTCATGCTGCCGTCGGCAGCTTTGTAAAGGATGGCGGGGTTGGTCATCAGGTGACCGACGTTGCGCACAAACATGAGCGAGCGGCCGTGCAACTTGACGGTGCCCTTGCCCCTGGCAGCTTGACTGCCGGTTTTTGCGTTCGGTTTGGTGTACTCGCGGTCACCGTTCATGGTGCGGGTGAAAGTCTTGCCGCCCTTTTGCACTTCTTCGCTCAGGCTGCCTTGCAAGATGCCCAGCCAGTTGGCATAGGCCAGCACTTTGTCGTCGGCGTCTACAGCCGCCACCGAGTCTTCCAGGTCGAGGATGGTGGACAGCGCGCTTTCAGCGATCAGGTCCGACACGCCTGCCGGGTCGGTCTTGCCTATGGGGGTGGACTTGTTGATTTGCAGGTCAAGGTGCAGGCCGTTGTGCACGAACAAGACAGATGCCGGGGCTGATGCGGAGCCGGTGTAGCCCACGAACTGCTTGGCATCGGCCAACGTGGAATTTTTGCCATTGGCCAAGCTCACGACCAGCTTGCCGGACTTGACGCTGTAGCCCTTGCTGCCCACGTGCGAGCCGCTCTTGAGCGGCGCGCAGCGGTCGAGCACGTGGCGGCAGTAGTCGATGACTTTTGCGCCGCGTTTGGGGTTGTAGCCAGTGCCTTTTTCGCAGCCGTCGGCCTCTTGAATAGCATCGGTGCCATACAGCGCGTCGTACAAGCTGCCCCAACGGGCGTTGGCCGCGTTCAAGGCGTAGCGGGCGTTCAAGATGGGCACCACCAGCTGCGGGCCGGCCAGCTTGGCCAGCTCGGCGTCTACATTGGCGGTGGTGGCTTGGGCCTTGCGTGGCTCAGGCACCAGGTAGCCGATTTGCGACAAATATTTGCGGTAGGCCTTCATGGCCTTGGCATCACTGACCGGGCCGGGGTTGGCCGTGTGCCATGCGTCCATGGCGGTTTGGATGCGGTCACGCTCGGCCAGCAGGGCGATGTTTTTCGGGGCCAAGTCGGCCACGATGTCGTTGAAGCCTTGCCAAAACTTGGCTTGGTCCACGCCGGTGGCGGGCAGCATCTGGTGGTTGATGAAACTCAGCAGTGGCTGGGCCACTTGCAGGTCGTGAATCGCGGTGCGTGCAGTCATGAAAACCTCTGGTTCAAGTCAAAAAATCGGGCGTAGCCTGTAGGCAAAACCTTGCGGCTCTTGGTTGGCCATTTGGGCAAAACACTCTATTCTAAATTTAGCCTCCCACAAACCCGCGCCAACTTCAAAGACCCATGACTTTTAAACACGAATGCCCATGCACTTACCCAGTCTGACATTCAGCACCCGACATGCCGCCCGCGCTGATTGGGCTCAGGCTGGTTGGCGCATTGCCTCAAACCATCCACTGGGCCAGCGCATCGCTGGTGGCCTTGGGCAACTCTTCGGGAATAAAGTGGCCCGAAGGCATGACTTGGCCAGTCACATGGCCCGCGCACTGCGCTTGCCACAAAGCCACCGGCTTGAACATGCGGTTGACCACCCCCCTGTCGCCCCACAACACCAAGGTGTCGCAGGCGATTTTCTCGCCGCGCTCACGCCCCTCGCGGTCATGCTGCAGGTCAATGCCAGCGCTGGCGCGGTAGTCCTCGGCCGCGCTGTGGATGGCGGCAGGCCAGCCCTTGTCGTTGGGTGCTGGGTTGCAAAAAGCACGCTCGTACTCTGCAAGCGCTTCAGGCTCAATGTAGCCCAAGCCTTGACTGCCCCACCCCCCCAGTTTGGCGTGCAAATAGGCTTTCGGGTTACCGCCGATCATGAACTCGGGCAAAGGCGCGGGCTGCGTCAGATGGAACCAATGGTAATAAGCCTGTGCGAAGGCAAAGTAAGGATCGGCTACCGGGCCAGACACCTCGGGCGTTTTGCCCCAGTGACCGCTGTACATGTCGAGTGTTGGCGCGATGTCGATCACACACAGTTTGGTGACGCGTGCGGCATGGTCCAAAGCCAAGCGGTGCGCAACGCGACCCCCCCGGTCGTGGCCACACAAAAAGAACTCCAGCACACCCAGCGCGTCGAGCAACCCGAGCACTTCTTGCGCCATGGCGCGTTTGCTGTAGTGCAGGTGCTGGGCATCGCCCACCGCGTGCGACGAATCCCCATAACCACGCAAGTCGGGCAAAACCATGCGGTAACGACCGCGCAAATTTTGCGCCACGCGCTGCCACATCACGTGGGTTTGCGGAAAGCCGTGCAGCAACACCAACACGGGCAAGTGCGCTTGTGCGGCCCAATCTGCGGAGCGCCGAAAGCACACCGGCAGACCAGCGACCGTGCGCGTGTCACGCTCGAAACCTTCAAACCAGGCCATCAATCGACCTTGGCGCCCGAGACCTTGACCACCTCGGCCCATTTCTTGTGTTCGGCCTCAATCAGCGCTGCAAACTGCGCAGGCGTGTTGCCGCTGGGAATCGCACCCAAGGTGGCCAAGCGTTCTTTCAAGGCGGGGGTGGCCAGCGACTTGGCAACTTCTTGCTGAATGCGGCTGACCACATCAGGGGGTGTGCCCGCTGGGGCCAACAAGCCAAACCAGCTGCTGGCCTCAAAGCCCTTGAGCCCGGCGGCTTCTTCAATGGTTGGCAACTCGGGCAAAGCCGCTGAGCGTTGGCCACTGGTCACAGCCAGGGCCTTGAGCTTGCCCGATTTGATGAGCGCCATGGCTGAGGGCAGGTTGTCAAACATCACGTCCATGGTCCCGCCCGCCAAGTCGAGCAAGGCCGGGCCAGAACCCCGGTAAGGAATGTGCGCCATGAAGGTGCCCGTTTGCGACTTGAACAGCTCGCCCGCCAAATGGATAGACGTGCCGTTGCCGCTGGAAGCCATGTTCAGCTTGCCAGGATTGGCCTTGGCGTACTGGATGAAATCTTTGACATTGTTGATCTTGTTGGCAGAGGCCAGATTGGCATTGACCACCATGACATTGGGCACGCCAGCGACCAAGGTGATGGGCGCAAAGTCTTTGAAAGGGTCGTAGGGCAGCTTGGCATACAGGGCGCGGTTGATGCCGTGGGTGCCCACGGTGCCCATGAGCAAGGTGTAGCCATCACCGGCCGACTTGGCCACTTGTTCTGCCCCCAGATTGCCGCCCGCGCCACCTTTGTTCTCAATGACGAACTGCTGGCCAAATGCTTTGCTCAAGTCGGGCGCGATGGCTCGGGCCAAAATGTCGGTGGTGCCCCCAGGTGCAAAAGGCACAACGATTTTGACCGGCTTGTTGGGCCACGTGCTCTGCGACCAAGCCAGCGAACTGGTGCACAACAAAGCCACAGCGGCCAGGCTCAAAACAGGGCGGCGGGTCAAGCGACTTATCATTTGGTTCACAGAAGTCTCCTTTACGATGAATCTGAAGATGATGCCACGGCGCTCCGCAAAGCCTGTCGCACAGGCGAATAAATCAGCCGCTTAAAAAGGTGATGCTTGATGGACATTGGCCTGTGACGTTTCGATGGTGAAACGGTGTTTTTTTGGACGGCCTGTTACTTTATCGACCCGGCCAGTCCACTGTCATTTCGGCCCAGATGCGCAATAAGCGTTGCGCAAACTTATGGGTGCCGGGGCATCAGGGCGCAGCTTCTACCGCATCCATGAACAGCGCGGCCACGTCGCAGCCCATTTGATCGGTGATTTCCTGAAAACAGGTGGGGCTGGTCACGTTGATTTCGGTCAGGCTGTCGCCAATGATGTCCAGACCGACCAACATCAGACCGCGTGCGAACAAAATAGGGCCCAGTGCTTCGGCAATCTCTCGGTCGCGTGCCGAGAGGGGCTGGGCCACACCCTTGCCGCCTGCTGCCAAATTGCCACGCACTTCACCACCTTGTGGGATACGAGCCAAGCAAAAGGGCACAGGCTGCCCCGCGATCAACAACACCCGTTTGTCGCCTTGCGCGATGTCTGGCAAAAACTTTTGCACCATCACGGTTTGAGCGCCGCCCTGGTTCAGGGTTTCGATGATCACACCCAAATTCAGACCTTCGCTACCGACCTTGAAAATGCCTGTACCGCCCATGCCGTCCAGGGGTTTCAAGATGATGGCGCCGTGCTGCGCGTGGAAAGCGCGTATGTCCGATTCGCTGCGCGTGACCAGGGTGGGTGCAATGAAAGAGGGGAACTCCAAAATAGCCAATTTTTCGGGGTGGTTGCGCAGCGCGGCCGGGCTGTTGAAGACCTTGGCCCCCTCACGCTCTGCTTGGCTGAGCAGATGTGTGGCGTAAAAATACTCGCTGTCAAAAGGCGGGTCGGTGCGCATGATGATCGCGCCAAAGTCTTTCAGGTTCGCACGGCGTGTCGCAGTCTGGTTGAACCAAGCTTCAGGATGGCCCGTCAGGGTGATATAGCGCACTTGGGCCGATACGACTTCACCCTGTTGCCAGCGCACGTCAGTCATTTGACAGGCTGCAACCCGATGCCCGCGTTTTTGCGCTTCGCGCATCATGGCAAAAGTAGAGTCCTTGTAGATCTTGAAGGACTCAAGGGGGTCGGCGATGAAAAGAATGTGCATGGGCAACATTTTATAAGCTGTTTTTTCAGAACGTTGCTCAGCGCCCCAACACAAAGCCCGGACCTGCGCGACAACCCCTTGTCCGCATGAGGGCCATTGAATGAGCCGACCCTGTCCAGCAGCTCCTGGTCGGCGTTGAGCCTCATTTTTTTAAGTTCGACGGTGCCTGGGCAATCCCGGCCACTTTTTTGTCAACTTGAGCCGAGATTCAGTGCGGGTGGCAGGCATTTGCAAAGTGCAGTGCCGCACACGGCATCCCGGTTCACCGCTCAAAATAACAAAAATTAGAATTTCATGTATTTTTAAATTTAAAAGTATAACGTCCTTTTTATATCTAAATATCGGTCAAATTAACTAAATTGCTATATTTAATATTTAAAAAACAAGTGTTGTCAGTTTTATAACGAGTAACACCGCTTAAAATCAAAGGCCCATCCAGGGCATGTTCCATCACAAAGTGTTTTTTTAAATTCACTTTTGGCCATCTGGCATCCGAACATCGTTGCATGCCACCGCACACTTTTGTGCGCTGAGGCTGCGGTAGCCTGTGAGTTACTTTTTTGACTCAGCCATTGAGCAATTCAAAACAAATCTCCCGCATCAACGCAGGAAACCTTTTATGACCATTTTGGTGACCGGCGGCGCAGGCTTTATTGGCGCCAACTTTGTGCTCGACTGGCTCGCCGCCTGCGACGAACCCGTCATCAACCTCGACAAACTCAGCTATGCAGGCAACCCCGAGAACCTGGCCAGCTTGCAAGGCGATGCACGCCATATCTTGGTGCCAGGCGACATCGGCGACAGCGCCTTGGTCAGCCGCCTGTTGGCCCAGTATCAACCGCGCGCGGTGATCAACTTCGCCGCCGAAAGCCACGTGGACCGCTCCATCCACGGCCCGGAAGATTTCATAGAGACCAACATCGTGGGCACGTTTCGCTTGCTGCAATCGGTGCGGGCGTACTGGCTGCAACTGCCCAACGACGACCAGCCACACGACGACGGCCCAATCGTCACTGCGAGCGAAGCGCAGCAGTCCATGGATCGCTTCGTGCCTCGCGATGACGGTTCACACGACGGCGCACCCAACGTCACTGCGAGCGCAGCGCGGCAGTCCATGGATCGCTTCGTGCCTCGCGATGACGGGTCACACGACGGCTCACTCAACGTCACTGCGAGCGAAGCGCGGCAGTCTATGGATCGCTTCGTGCCTCGCGATGACGCGTTAATCGTCACTGCGAGCGAAGCGCGGCAGTCCATGGATCGCTTCGTACCTCGCGATGACGGTTCACACGGCAGCGGACCACACGCCGGCGCACCCAACGTCACTGCGAGCGCAGCGCGGCAGTCTCGGGTGAGTCAGCAAAGTTTCCGGTTTTTGCACGTCTCCACCGACGAGGTGTACGGCTCTTTAGCCCCAGGCGAGCCGGCCTTTACAGAGGCCCACCGCTACGAACCCAACAGCCCCTACAGCGCCAGCAAAGCGGCCAGTGACCACCTGGTGCGCGCCTGGCACCACACCTACGGCCTGCCGGTGCTCACCACCAACTGCTCCAACAACTACGGCCCCTACCACTTCCCCGAAAAGCTCATCCCGCTCATGATCGTCAACGCCCTGGCGGGCAAGCCCCTGCCGGTGTATGGCGACGGCATGCAAATTCGCGATTGGCTGTACGTCAAAGACCATTGCAGCGCGATTCGCCGCGTGCTCGAAGCCGGTCGTTTGGGCGAGGTCTACAACGTGGGTGGCTGGAACGAAAAGCCCAACATCGAGATCGTTCAAACCATTTGCAAGCTGCTCGACGAACTGCGCCCACGCGCCGACGGTCGGCCCTATGCCAGCCAAATCACTTACGTCACCGACCGCCCGGGCCATGACCGCCGCTACGCGATCGACGCCAGCAAAATCCACCACGAGCTGGGCTGGAAGCCAGCGCAAACCTTTGAAACGGGCATCCGCGAAACCGTGGCCTGGTACCTGGCCAACCCCGACTGGGTGGCCCACGTGCAAAGCGGCGCTTACCGTGACTGGGTGGCCAAGCAATACGAGGCAGTCCCAGCATGAGCGCGCGCAAAGGCATCATCTTGGCAGGCGGCTCCGGCACCCGCCTGTACCCCGTCACCCAAGCGGTGAGCAAACAGCTCATGCCGGTGTACGACAAGCCCATGGTCTATTACCCGCTCACCACCCTCATGCTGGCGGGCGTCCGTGATGTGTTGCTCATCAGCACCCCACAAGACACCCCCCGTTTTGCTGAGTTGCTGGGCGACGGCAGCCAGTGGGGCATGAACATTCAATATGCGGTGCAGCCCAGCCCCGATGGCTTGGCGCAGGCCTTCATCATCGGCAAAGACTTTGTGGGCAACAGCCCCAGCGCCTTGGTCTTGGGTGACAACATCTTTTATGGCCACGACCTGGTCAAGCTGCTCCACAGCGCCGACCAGCGCAGCAGCGGCGCCAGCATCTTTGCCTACCATGTGCACGACCCCGAGCGGTATGGTGTGGTCGACTTTGATGACCAGCAACGCGCCCTCAGCATTGAAGAAAAGCCCAAAGCCCCCAAAAGCAATTTCGCCGTCACCGGCTTGTACTTCTACGACCAACAGGTGTGCGACATCGCCGCCGACATCCAGCCATCGCACCGAGGTGAACTTGAAATCACCGACGTCAACAAACGCTACCTTGAGCTGAACCAGCTCAGTGTTGAAATCATGGGTCGTGGCTACGCCTGGCTTGACACGGGCACCCATGACAGCTTGCTCGAAGCGGCGGGCTTCATCGCCACGCTACAAAAACGCCAGGGCCTCATGGTTGCCTGCCCTGAAGAAATTGCCTTCCACCAACAATGGATCACCTCTGAAACCTTGCAAAAACTAGCCCACCCTTTGGCAAAAAATGGCTATGGACAATACCTACTGGGTCTTTTGAAATAATCATGCCCTACACCGTCACCCCCACCCGCATCCCCGATGTGCTCATCCTCGAGCCCAAAGTTTTCGGCGACAGCCGAGGCTTCTTTTTTGAAAGCTTCAACCAGCAAGACTTCAAGCAAGCCACGGGCCTGCAAGTGCACTTTGTGCAAGACAACCACAGCCGCAGCGCCCAAGGCGTGTTGCGTGGCCTGCACTACCAGTTGCAACAGCCCCAAGGCAAGCTGGTGCGCGTGGTGCGCGGCGCTGTGTTTGACGTGGCGGTAGACATCCGCCAAAGCTCACCCACCTTTGGCCAGTGGGCAGGAGTGGAGCTGAGCGAAGACAACCACAAGCAGTTTTGGGTGCCCGCTGGTTTTGCCCACGGCTTTGTGGTGCTGAGCGAAAGCGCTGACTTTTTGTACAAAACCACCGACTACTACGCCCCCGCGCACGAGCGCTGCATCGCCTGGAACGACCCGGCCATCGGCATCACCTGGCCCCGAGGGCTGACACCGCAGCTATCAGCCAAAGATCAAGCCGGTAAAGCGCTGGCCGAAGCCGAAGTGTTTGCCTGATGCAAAACTTCTCTGCCACCCCCCGCGAAATGGTGGCCAGCCTCTGGCGACATCGCAGCCTTATCAGTGCGTCGGCAAAGCGCGAGGTGCTGGGCCGCTACCGTGGCTCAGCACTGGGCCTGCTGTGGTCGTTTTTTAACCCGCTGTTCATGCTGGCAGTTTATACCTTTGTATTCAGCGTCATCTTTCAGGCCCGCTGGGGTACTGATGGCAGCGGCTCCAAAACCGAATTTGCCTTGCTGCTGTTTGCCGGGTTGATCATGTTCAACCTGTTTGCCGAATGCATCAACCGCGCACCAGGGCTTATTTTGGGCAACGTCAACTACGTTAAGAAGGTGGTGTTTCCTTTGGAAATACTGCCTTTCGTGGGCTTGTTATCGGCTTTGTATCACGCACTCATCAGTCTGCTGGTCTGGTTGATAGCCTACGTGGTTTTCTTTGGCGTGCCCCACGCCACAATGCTCTATTTGCCCTTGGTGCTGGTGCCTTTTGCGCTGTTCGTCATGGGGCTGAGTTGGGCGCTGGCTTCGCTGGGGGTATTTTTACGCGATGTGTCGCAGTTTATTGGGGTGGTCACAGTATCCATGATGTTTTTAAGTCCTATTTTTTACCCTGCGTCGGCATTACCTGAGGCGTATCGCTACCTGCTGTATCTGAACCCACTGACACCTGTAATTGAAATGACCCGAGGCTTGTTGTTCTGGGGCAAGCTGCCCGAATGGCTTGACCTGAGTTTTTACTGGCTAGCCACAGGTGCCATCGCTTGGCTGGGCTTTGCGTGGTTCCAGAAGACGCGAAAAGGCTTTGCCGATGTCCTCTAGCTCCATCGTGCTGACCCTTGATGATGTGGGCAAATGCTATCAGACCTACGCCAACCCGCGCGATCGCCTCAAGCAGCTCATCCTGCCCAAGGCTTATCGCATGCTTGGGCTGCATCCCAAACGCTACGCCCATGATTTCTGGGCCCTTCGGCACATCTCGCTAGAGCTCGAAAAGGGTGAGTCAGTGGGCATCATCGGCAAGAACGGCAGTGGCAAGAGCACACTGCTCCAGATTGTCACCGGCGTGCTGTCGCCCACCGAAGGCCGCGTCGAGACCCGCGGGCGCATTGCGGCGCTGCTGGAACTCGGCTCCGGCTTCAATCACGAGTTCACTGGCCGCGAGAACGTCTTCCTGAGCGGTGCCCTGCTGGGTTACAGTCAGGCCGAGATTGAGGCGCGCTTCGACGACATCGCCGGCTTTGCCGACATCGGCGAGTTTATCGACCAGCCGGTCAAGACCTACTCCAGCGGGATGTTCGTGCGCCTCGCCTTTGCAGTGCAGGTGCAGCTCGAGCCTGACATCCTGATCGTCGATGAGGCGCTCGCTGTGGGAGACGCGCTGTTTCAGAAGCGTTGCTTCCAGCGCCTGGAGCGTTTTCTGTCCAATGGTGGCACTCTACTCTTCGTGTCACATGACCAGGAAGTGGTACGCACCCTTACGTCCCGCTCGGTGCTGCTCGACGGCGGCCATTGCCGCTCGCTCGGGCCGTCATCCGAGATCGTCCTCGAGTACCGTCGGCGCCTCCATGAGGAGGAAGTACGCTATACCAGAACCCACAAGCCTCCGTCCTACGCCCCCGCCGAATCCGCTGATGCGTCTGCCCTCGCGCCCGAGGTAATGGATGACAAGTCGTCGTTCGGTGACTTCGATGCCTACATCAAGCGCGTCGATTTGTTTGTGAATGGCAACCCTTTGCTGGGCACGGTACATCCGGACGACGAGATCCGGTTGAGCATCACTTATCACTTTGTGAAGCCCTTGACGCGGCTCTCCTTTGGCATCCGCCTGCGCAACCGCGAGGGCGTTAAGATTTATTCTGGCGGTACCTTCGCGGCCGATTTGAACGCCGCCCAAGGAAATATCGGCTACGAAGGCGTATGGCACAAGCGCTTCGAGGCGGGCGAGGAGTTCGTCGTGGACATGACTTTCCGTTGTCTGCTGGGCGAAGGTTTTTACGAGGTACAGGCCTATGTCTGCGAGGAAGAGATGTTCATGCCAGGCTATCAGCGCATGCTGCACTGGAAGGACGAGGCGGCCTTCTTCAACGTGGCGATTGACCGACTTAAACGCTGGTATGGTGGTGTTTGCGATATCCAGCTCAACTATGAGTTTTCCAATTAGATAATGACTGCCGATTACCTCGACTCCTTGGGCGAAGCGGTCTTCAGCGCGCTGGGCGTGTGTCAGGTTGGGCTGGTTGGTGAAGCCGCTGCTCTGGCTGGACGGCTAGCCGCCAGTGGCATGACCTGCCCGGCAGATGGCCCGCGGGACGCCTGGGTGATTGTCGCTACGCTGGAAGAACTCGTCCGCGGCGAGGTGATACCGGCTTGCGAGGGCGCGCGTCTGACCTTCGTGGTATGCCGGGATGACGCTGCTGATGCGGCGGTGCCGCTCCGCGCGCGGGTTGAGGCGGCGATGATAGGCCACGGCTACATTAAGCATCCCGCCACCACCGAACTCTTCGGCTATGCCCGGCTCGACGACAGCAACGCCGAGTCCTGGGCGCTGTTCGAGTACCGGTCGCTGGTGTTCGCCGACGGTGACACGCCAGACCGCCTCAAGCGCGAGCGCGACCTTCACAGCGATATGCTGCGCGAGGCCGGCGTGCGCTCCGACGCCCACTTGGTGCGCTACCAGCTGGCCGCTAGCCTGGTGCGCCCGGGCGACACCGTTCTCGACGCCGCCTGCGGCCTCGGTTACGGTAGCCACGTGCTGGCCACTCTGTGCCCGGCCTCGCGAATAACCGGCATCGATCTTTCCGACTGGGCAGTAGATTTCGCCCGGCGCAACTACTCCAGCTATTGCGTCGATTACCGCTGCGGCTCGCTGCCCGAAGCGCTTAATGAGATGGCGAATGCCTCCGTTGATTTTGTCGTGTCCCTTGAAACACTCGAGCACGTCTCCGACCCGCAAGCCCTGCTAGCAGCTTTCTTCCGCGTACTCAAGCCGGGCGGGCGGATCTTCGTTAGCGTGCCCAACGACTGGGCCGATGAGACCGGCGAAGACCCGAACCCCCACCACCTGCACGTCTACGACTGGGCCCGGGTGCGTGACGAGCTCGCCGCCCATTTCATAGTTGAATCCGCATGGAGTCTCACCGCCAGCGGCTGCAAGACTGGCGGCGACCTCGTGTGGAGGCCCCAGCCCCGCAAGCTGGATGTCGTCGCGCTAGATGCCGCGGCCACCACTGAAGGCGAATGGTGGCTGGTGTGCGCCAGCAAGTCGCCGCTGGCTGATGCGCAGCGGCCCTACGAGGAAAGTATCCACGCAGGATTCGAAGGCGCCACCCATCTCGTCGATTTCGCCGAGCACTACGACCGCCCGTGGCTAGTCCATACTCTGGTCGAGCTGCCCTGGCGCATCCGCGACAAGGGCGCGCTGCTGGCCCTCGCCCAGGATGTGGTTGCCAGCGGTCGCCAGGGCTCGGCCGATCTGGGTGCCGGGCTCACGGTTACGGGCTGGCGGATCCTCGAGGATTCGGGCGCCACCGGGGCCGCGGCGGTCGGTTGGCTCGACCAGGTCAAGGCATACGTCAATACCGGGCACGACGATGCCAACCCCCACGTTCGCCGTTGGTGCGTGTCACTGAATTACCTGCGCGCGCGATTCTTTGAAGCCCGCGGTGATGTGGCCGGCGCCGATACTAACTACCGGGCTGTGGTGGACGCCGACGTCCTGCACATCACTCCCACTCTTGGTACCAAGCAGGCCGATGCTGCATTGCGGGTCGGCTTGCTGGCCTTCCGCGAAGGGCGCGCCGAAGAGGCTGTGGCCCGCTGGCAGGCCGGTCTCGATGCAGCTTTCCGCTGTCTGCAGGCCGATTCGCTCGAGTTTGTCGGCAACCGCCAGAAGCCATTTATTTTCGCTATGAACGATCTGGTGGAGATCGCCGACGGTGCCACTCGCCTCAGCAACGCGATCCTCGCCGTGACCAGCCGCCAGCCGGGCGAGAGGACGGCCGTCGCCCGACAGCTAGGCGGCGTGACCCAGCGCTCCCTGCGTAGCGCCCTCAGTGAGATGCAGGCCCGCGTCGTTAAGCTGGTTGATGATCTCGAACGCCACGCAAAAGCGCTGGCTACAGCCCAGGATCTGGCGAGGGAGCGCGGTGCCCGTATTGGTACCTTGCAGGCCGGACTCGAAGTCGCCCAGCGTCTGGCTGCAACCCGTGCTGACGAAATCACAGCGCTATCAGGCCGCCTCGATCTCACCCAAGTGGCTCTGGAAGATGTCCAGCGTCTGGCTGCAACCCGTGTTAACGAAATCGCAGC
>NZ_JBIKIL010000007.1:0-54884 GCF_044361645.1 Limnohabitans sp.
CATGCAAAGCGCACCAGCAGATTCAGGCCCCAGCGAACATGGCCCGATCACGGGTCAGGGGTGGATACGCGCACTTGTGGGCAAGCTATGGCAAAAGCAGGCGTGCCAGCGAAGCACGCGCCCATGGCAGCGCCAAGACCTTGGGCGTTCATCAAAAAATAGGGTCCAAAGAATTCAAAAATTGGTCTATCGAGCCAAGACATGGGCATAATGAAACCCATGGCGGGGGTTTGAAATATCAATCCCCTATAGCGAAACCCACACACCACCGCCCCTGAGGCGGCTTAGCTCAACATGGTTCATCCGCCGCGAATGACACTGCTGGCCTTGGCTTGGCGCATTGGCGCGGTGGATAAACGCTAAGTGTTGGGCCTCACATTGGAACCCCTGACCAAGAACCTTCCCATTGCATCAGCTGCACTACTCGTGATGTCAGTGGTGCACGACTACTTCTACCTCCAGGCGTTGGGCCTCGAATTTAGTGAGTTACCAACGACTATCTCCGATCATCTTCGCTCCGCGATAGTTTGGCTACCCGGACTCGGGATTGCCATGGCTGTCGGCTTTCTCTTTGGGGCGACCGGTCCGCTACCCTCCGATCGTCCGAAGCTCTCGTTGGAGTCTTTGACCGTAGACCTCATGGCATTTGCCTCGCTCATCGGCGTAGCGATCGCATCAACGCATTTGCAATGGCAGTACACCGCCTGGGCTCTAGCCACCTTCGTTTCACTCGGCATCTTTCGATTTCAGGAAGGCGCCGAGAACATAGACGCTCGGTTTGGAGCGGGAAGCGCAAAGTTGTTATTGCTCATCCCGGCCTTTGCGGTACTAGTTGGTGGGTTCGGGTGGAGAAATGCAGAACAGACAATGGGAGCCAAGAGCGCTCTTGTAAGCGTTCAACTAAAGGTCGGAGCTGATATGCGAACTGTGCAAGTCAACGGCATCCGAAGATTCGAGAGCGCGGCCATCCTGATCAAGCCAAACCGAGTCATTGAGATGGTTCAAACCGCTGACCTGGTCAGCGCGAGGCACACGTCACACAAGAGTGAGCCGGTTCTTTGCCTACTGTTTGGCTACAAGTGCAGTGACGCCTAACGAGTAAGGACAGGTCGCGCGAAGCCACTTTTCTGTCTGTTTTGATCGAGCCCGGTTCCGGGTGGTGGTTTGAGCCCTACAGAAAACATCTTTTTTGTCTTGCCTGTGCGATTGAGCATTCACATGGCTCAAGCGATCTGACGGCAGTGCGCCTTGTGCCATTGCGGCACTTTTGGGCAGTGTGTGGCTGTTTTTGGTCGCGCACATGCTCAGTGCTTTTGGGGCACTGTTGCGCGAGCCTCAAGCTGAGATCGGGATTGTTACTGCTTCGTGGTGGCCTGACTGTGTTGCGGTGGCGGCGCATTGGTCGATGGCAAGATTCGGCGGCGCAGCGCCCTCATGGCACCGGCGCAGCACGCGCACTTGGGGCACTTTCACTGGGGGTTCCTTCAAACACCACCACTGACGGCCACCCCGGGTAAACTCGTTGTTGGAGGTGTTCATGAACGCAAACCTTGTCAGCCGCGACCCCGAGATCATGAGCGGGGCTTTGTGCTTCACGGGCACCCGTGTGCCTGTGAAGAACCTCTTCGACTACCTCGAAGGATCCTCCTCGCTCGAAGAGTTCCTTGAGGACTTCCCTTCAATCTCTCGCGAACGAGCGGTGGCCGTCCTTGAGGCTGCCCGCGAACGCCTTGCTGCAGATGCGCCTGCTGCTTGACGAATGCGTGCCGACGCGGCTGCGCAGGTCGTTGCCCGCGCACCAGGTCTCGACTGTCGTCTGCGAAGTTTGGTCGGGCATCAAGAACGGCAAGCTGCTTGCACTCGCCGCTGAGAGGTTCGACGCTTTCATCACCGTCGACAAGAACCTGCCGTATCAGCAGAACACAGCCGCATTGCCGGTGGCGGTTCTTGTGCTGGACGCAGTGTCGAATGAGTTGCCTTTCCTCTTGCCACTGGTCCCAACGCTGGAGCGTGAGCTGAGTTCTCTCAAGCGAGGAACTTACGTGCGCATCTCAGTTGATGCCTAAGGAGCAAGGTGGGTCGCGGACCGCAGCCTGATCCGTTTGTTGGACAAGCCCGGTTCCGGGCGGTGGTTTGAGCCCTTTTGAAAACTTCTTTTTTGTCTTCCCTGAGAGATTGGGCATTCATTTGGCCTAAGGGGTACGAGGGCGATGCATCGGGTGCCATGGCGGCACTTTTTGAGCTCTGTGTCGCTGTTCTTGGCCGAAATGGGGTGTCGTTCAATGCGTGCTTTGGGACTTGCTACATGTCAACGCGCCCCTGGATTTTCGCTAAATTCAACTTTGTGTTCTATTATTTTGTAGATACTATTCAGTGTGCTCACATGCCACGAACCCAAGCGCAAGCTGAACCTCAAGAATCACGGGCTTGACTTTGTTGGATGCGATGCAATCGGTGACCACTTTACAGCGAGCCGCGAGGATAAGCGGCAAGACTACGGCCAAGAGCGCTTGGTCTGTTTTGCTCTTCTTAAGTTAGAAGCGCTTGTGATGTTTGACACTGAGCGCTCGAAAGGGCCTCAGGTGATTTTGTTGCGAAAGGCAGAAAAACATGGAGCACGCTACGACCGCCAAGTTGCCAAAGAAAACCTCGGCTGAGGTCAACGACCCAGACAATAGCGCATGGACGGAGGGCATGCTGGGTGCGCCAGTGCTGAAGCGGGGCCGTGGGCCGCAGACGACACCCACAAAGGCTCTCACCTCTGTCCGTTTGGATGCGGACATTTTGGCGTTCTTCAAGTCGAAGGGGGCTGGCTATCAGTCGCGGCTTGACTTGGACTTTTTTCGTCGCATAAACCGCTACAGCGATGTTGCATCAACTTGCCGCTGATCTTGTACTGCTGACGCACTTCGCCATCGTGCTGTTCGTCCTGCTCGGCTTACCAGTCATCTTTATCGGAAATGCGCGCGCTTGGCCATGGGTTAACAGCCCTTGGTGGCGCCTACCTCATCTGGCGGCAATCGCAACTGTTGTTGCGCAAGCATGGCTGGGTAAGTACTGCATGCTCACTCATTGGGAATCGAGCCTGCGCACAAAAGCTGGGCAAGTGGGTTACGAATCAAGCTTCATCCAACACTGGGTGCAGGCGCTGCTTTACTTTGATGTGCCGCTTTGGGTCTTTGCATGTGTTTACACCGCATTTGGCGCACTGGTCCTGTGGGCCTGCTGGCGCTATCCTCCGAGGATACGCAAGCACACTGCCGTCACAGGCACCGCTTAGCTCGAAACCCACGCCGCTTTCCCGGCCTGGCAATTTCATACAAGCAGCGCAGCAGTCCCAAATGGGGTGTTGTTCAAGGCGCGGTTTGGGACTTCCTACAATCTACCCATGCCTTTTGAACCATCACTGTCCCCCGATTCCCCCTTGGCCCCATCCAACCCGCTGCTCGCCCAGCTCAACGACGAGCAGCACCGGGCGGTGGCCCTGCCCGCCGAGCACGCTTTGATTTTGGCGGGAGCAGGTTCAGGCAAGACACGGGTGCTGACCACGCGCATTGCATGGCTGCTGCAAACTGGGCAGGTCTCGCCCGGTGGCATTTTGGCGGTGACCTTCACCAACAAGGCGGCCAAAGAGATGAAGCTGCGCTTGCAGTCCATGCTGCCGGTGAACGTGAACGCGATGTGGATTGGCACCTTCCACGGTTTGTGCAACCGGTTTTTGCGGGCGCATCACCAATTGGCGGGCTTGCCGCAGACCTTTCAGATTTTGGACACACAAGACCAGCTCTCGGCCGTCAAGCGCCTGTGCAAGCAGTTCAACGTGGACGAGGACCGTTTTCCGCCGAAGCAGGTGCAGTATTTCATCGCGGGCTGCAAAGAAGACGGCCAGCGCCCGGGTGATGTGCCGGTGCGCGACGAAGAGACCCGCCGCAAGGTGGAGCTGTACCAGCTCTACGAAGCGCAATGCCAGCGCGAAGGTGTGGTGGATTTTGGCGAGCTGATGCTGCGTTCCTACGAGCTGCTGCGCGACAACGTGCATGTGCGCGAGCACTACCGCCGCCGTTTTCGGCACATTTTGGTGGACGAGTTTCAGGACACCAACAAGCTGCAATACGCCTGGCTCAAGCAGCTGGCGGGGCTGCCGGGGGAGGCGGGTCAAGCACCAAGCGGCGGCGCGGTTTTGGCCGTGGGCGACGATGACCAGAGCATCTACGCCTTTCGCGGTGCCCGCGTGGGCAATATGGCCGATTTTGTGCGCGAGTTCCAGGTGCAGCACCAAATCAAGCTGGAGCAAAACTACCGCAGCTTCAGCAACATCCTCGACTCGGCCAACCACCTGATCGGCCACAACAAAACCCGTTTGGGCAAAACCCTGCGCACAGACCAAGGCGCGGGCGAGCCGGTGCGGGTGGTGGAGTCGCCGTCTGACTTTGCCGAGGCGCAATGGCTGATCGAGGAGCTGCGCCAGTTGGTCAAGCAAGACGGTTTTGAGCGCAAAGAGGTGGCCCTGCTGTACCGCAGCAATGCGCAAAGCCGGGTGCTGGAGACCGCGCTGTTCAATGCCGGCTTTCCGTACCGCGTGTATGGGGGCTTGCGCTTTTTTGAGCGGGCCGAGGTCAAGCACGCGCTGGCCTATTTGCGCCTGATGGAGAACCCCAACGACGACACCAGTTTTTTGCGGGTGGTCAACTTTCCGCCGCGTGGCATTGGTGCGCGCAGCATCGAGCAACTGCAAGACGCGGCGCGTGCCGCAGGCTGTTCGCTGCACGACGCCGTGAGCGCTACCACCGGCAAGGCGGGGGCTAACCTTGCCGCTTTTGTGGCCATGGTCGATGTGTTGCGCGAGCAGACTGAAGGGCTCACTCTGCGCGAAATCATCGACTTGGTGCTGGACAAAACTGGCTTGGTGAACCATTACCGCGCCGAAAAAGAGGGCGCGGACCGGGTGGAGAACTTGGAAGAATTGGTCAACGCCGCCGAGAGCTTTGTCACGCAAGAAGGCTTTGGCCGCAGCGCGGTGGCCCTGCCGCAAGCTTTGTCGCAAAGCCCGGCCAGCCAGGGCTTGACGGCAGCAGGAGATGGATCGCCACGCTTCGCTCGCGATGACGACGGCTTATTTGCTGGTGATGACGACGGCTTATTTGCCGGCGATGACGACGAGCGGTTTGTGGGCTTCGCTGGCGATGACGACGCGCGGACACGAGGCGTCGTTGGTGGTGAGGATGATGCCGTCACTGCGAGCCAAGCGCGGCAGTCCATTTTTGGATCATCAAGCGGCGCTCGCGATGCCCAAGAGGCTGTCACTGCGAGCCAAGCGCGGCAGTCCATTCCTGGCGCATCAAGCGGCGCTCGCGATGCCCAAGAGGCTGTCACTGCGAGCCAAGCGCGGCAGTCCATTCCTGGCGCATCAAGCGGCGCTCGCGATGCCCAAGAGGATGTCACTGCGAGCCAAGCGCGGCAGTCCATTCCTGGCGCATCAAGCGGCGCTCGCGATGCCAAAGAGGCTGTCACTGCGAGCGAAGCGCGGCAGTCCATTTTTGGATCGCCACGTCCCTTCGGTCCTCGCGATGACGGAGAAGACGGCGATGACGGAGAAGAGGGAGAAGACGGCGATGACGGAGAAGAGGGAGAAGACGGCGATGACGGAGAAGAGGGAGAAGACGGCGATGACGGCGTCGCGTTCAGCGAAGACGGCGTGACCATGAGCCCGCTGGCGGCCTTCCTCACCCACGCCTCTTTGGAGGCGGGCGACAACCAAGCGCAAGCGGGCGAAGACGCGGTGCAGCTGATGACGGTGCACGCCAGCAAGGGCCTGGAGTTTGACGCGGTGTTCATCACCGGCCTGGAAGAGGGCCTGTTCCCGCATGAAAACGCCATGAACGACTTGGATGGCCTGGAGGAAGAGCGCCGCCTGATGTATGTGGCCATCACCCGCGCCCGCAAGCGCTTGTACCTGAGCCATTCGCAAACCCGCATGCTGCACGGGCAGACGCGCTACAACTTGAAGAGCCGCTTTTTGGAAGAGTTACCCGATGAATGCCTGAAGTGGGTCACGCCCAAAAACGGCGGCTTCTCGAATTTGGGCAATGCAGGTGCAGGTGGCGCTGGTGGGGCAGGCGCTGGAACGGGTGGCGCTTGGCCACAAACCCCGGCCTTCAATCGCCATATCCGCCCGGCCTGGGGCCAAAGCAGCTTGAGCACCGAGACCTACAAAAGCCCGCCTGTGCCGGTGCAAAAAGCCGCGCCCGAGCACGGCATCACGGTGGGCAAAAACGTGTTCCACACCAAGTTTGGTGAGGGTAAAGTGTTGGCGGTCGAGGGCGTGGGGCTTGACGCTCGGGCCCAAGTCAGCTTCCCGCGCCACGGCGTGAAATGGCTGGCCCTGAGCGTGGCCAAGCTCACCTTGGTGTAAAACGCCAGCAGCCCGCGATTCCCATTTCCTTTTCTGAAAGAAGCCCATGAAAATAACGCAAAACACCGTGGTCACCATGCACCACAAAGTCATGAACGCGCAAGGCCAGTTGCTGGACAAAACGCAAGAGCCCACGTCTTACCTGCACGGCGGCTACAACAACACCTTCCCCAAAATCGAGACCGCGCTGGAGGGCCAAGAAGTGGGTTTCAGCACCACCTTGAAACTGGCCCCGGCCGATGCCTTTGGCGAGCGCGATGAAAGCCTGGTGCAGACCATCCCCAAAAGCGAATTCCCCCCGGGCGTGAAAGTGGGCGGGCAGTTGCAGGGGCGCACCCCCGATGGCCAGGAAAAGGTTTTTAAGGTGTTGAAAATCAAGGGTGATCAAGTCATCTTGGACGCCAACCACCCTTGGGCTGGCCAGCACCTGACCTTGAGTTTGACGGTGCAAGAGGTGCGGGCCGCTTCCGCCGAAGAGGTCACGCATCGCCATGCGCATGGCGCGCACGGCCACCACCATTGAGCCGCTGAGGCCTTCAGTCGGGCTGCGCGCCCTGGGGGCTCGACTCGTCGGTCAGGTCGGTGGCGAAGCAATCGCGCACTGAAAACAGCATGGACGTGAAGAACATGGCCGCCACCATGAGGGCCAAAGGTATAAAGGTTGCCGTGGTCAAACCGGGGTTGCCCAGCAGGCTGGAAATCAACAAGGCCAAGACTCCGGTCAACATGAAAATAACGCCCCATGCAAAAACAAACACGGTGAAAGCCTTGAGGTTTCGCCAGCAGGCGATGAAGCTGAAAAACAAGCTTTTGATGGCGGGCATGCTGTACCAATGCACCAAGGCGGGGGCGTGCCAAAACATCATGGACATCGGCACATAAAACAACATGGACACCCACAAGGCTGTTTGAAAAGACTCGGCCTTGACCACCTCGGGTGTCATGGGCGCGCCGCCAAAGTAAACTTTGGCGAAGGTGCCACCATCGGCCAATGTGGAGACCAGCATCACAGTCAAAAACGTCACGGCATAAAGACCGCCCAAGTGCAGCATGGCTTTGCGCTGCGGCCCAGCTTTGAAAGCCACAAACAGCACGCTGGGCATCGGTAATTTGCCCTCAGAGGCCATCTGCGTGGCCGCCATCATGCCCAAAGTCAAGGCCGGTAAGACCATTAGGGCCAAGACACTGCCCAGCACGGGCACGATCGAGACAATCGACACCCCGGCCATGAACAAAAAGAACAAACCAGACAGGGCCAGCGGTTGACGCCAAAAAGTCGCCATGCCTTGACGCACCCATTTGAGGCCAGTGCTGGCGGGAACAATTTTCAAATTCATGGTGGTCAGTCGAGGTCGTACAGGGTCATGGGGTGGTGGGAGCGTTCGCGCAAAACGCGTTCGAAATGGGTCGGGTCGTGCGGTTTGAGCATGGATGCTTGTCTGGGCAGATGGTAGTCCCACAGCCGGGAAATCCAGAACCGCAAAGCCCCGGCCCGCAAAAGGGCGGGCAATAAAGCGCGCTCTGGGGCCGTCAAGGGGCGCTCTTGAGCATAGGCGTGCAGCATGGCCCCGGCGCGTTCGGCGACGTGGCTGCCCGTGGGCAAGTCGATGCACCAGTCGTTCAGGCACACCGCGAGGTCAAACAACCAAGTGTCGACACCCGCAAAGTAAAAATCAAAAAAACCCGTGACTTGCGCACCCTCAAACATCACGTTGTCGCGAAACAGGTCGGCGTGCACCGGGCCACGGGGCAAGGCGGCATAGGCAGCGCTTTGGGTGATGTGGTTTTGGTAAGCCAGCTCGCTGCGCAGCAAGGCCGCTTGCGCTGCGTCAATATGGGGCAGGACCACCGGGACGGTGTCGTTCCACCAGGGCAGGCCGCGCAAATTGGGCTGGCTGCGCGGGTAGTCGGCCCCTGCCAGGTGCATGCGCGCCAGCATTTGGCCTACAGCGGCGCAGTGCGCGGCCTGTGGCTGCAATTGGCTTTTGCCCGCCAGTTTGTTGACCACGGCGGCCGGTTTGCCGTTCAAGGTGTGCAGCACATCGCCATCGCGGTTGGCGGCCGGATCGGGCACCGGGATGCCACGGTTTGCCAAGAATTTCATCAAGAGCAGGTAAAAGGGCAGTTGTTCGTGGGTCAGGCGCTCAAACAAGGTGAGCACATACTCACCTTGGGTGGTGGTGGCGAAGTAGTTGGTGTTTTCAATGCCACCTTCGATGCCGCGCAAGGCCGTGAGCTGGCCCAGGTTCAGGGCTTGCATCAGGTCGTTGGCCTGGGTTTCGGTGACTTCGGTGAATACCGCCATGGGGGAGAAAACCGTCAAAGCGCCAGAGGGGGGCTGGCTGGATGAAAAAGAACGATTGTAGAGGCCGAAAAGCCAACAATGACCCACAAAGGGCTGACTGCGCGGGGCCGATGTGGCAAAGCGAAGCGCCTCTGAGGCCCCGCGCAGTCAGCCCTTTGCGGGTCTGCCTTCGCCAGAGAGCGATGGTGTGTGGGGCCTGCGCTGAGGTTGGGGGGACCGGGGGCGGGGCCTGTGCCAGGGTTCAGAGGCGCTTCGCTTTGCCACATCACCCTGACACAGGCCCAGCCCCCGGTCCTTCTTGGTCACTTGGGTGTGAAGCCGGTACACAATTGGGGGATGATCGAAAACACCCCTGACACCGACACCACCCCCGCCCCTGTTCAGCCCAGCCTCTTGCTGGTCGACGGCTCCAGCTACCTGTACCGCGCTTTTCACGCCATGCCCGACCTGCGGGCCGTGCCGGGGGACCCGACGAGCCCCGCCACGGGCGCCATTCGCGGCATGATCAACATGATGGAGCGGCTGCGCAAGGATGTGCCCGCTGTCTATGCCGCCTGCGTGTTCGACGCCAAAGGTCCGACATTTCGCGACGAACTGTACCCCGCGTACAAAGCCAACCGCAGCCCCATGCCGGACGATTTGCGCAGCCAAATTGAGCCGATCCATGAGTTGGTGCGCCTGATGGGTTGGACCGTGCTGGACGTGCCCGGCGTGGAGGCCGACGACGTCATCGCCACGCTGGCCCATGTGGCCGCGCAGCAAGGCATCACCGTGACGGTCTCCAGCGGCGACAAAGACCTGAGCCAGTTGGTCAATGCGCACATCACCATCATCGACACCATGAACGGCAAGGTGCGCGATGTGGCAGGTGTCGAGGCCGAGTTTGGTGTGCCGCCCGCGCTCATGATCGACTACCAAACCCTGGTGGGCGACACGGTGGACAACGTGCCCGGTGTGGCCAAAGTGGGCCCCAAGACCGCTGCCAAGTGGTTGATGGAATACGGCTCGCTCGACAAGCTCATGCAAAACGCCCACGACATCAAAGGCGTGGCGGGCGAGAACCTGCGCCAGGCGGTGGACTGGCTGCCCCAAGGCCGCGCGTTGGTGACCATGAAAACCGATTGCGACCTGACCGCCTGGGTGCCCGATTTGCCGTCCTTGGCCGCTTTGCATTTGCACGAGCCGAACAAAGACAAGCTGCTGGCTTTCTACCAAACCTATGGTTTCAAAGGGCTGGTGCAGGCACTCGGCGGGGCTGTGCCAGCGCCTGTGACAAAAAAGGTCACCAAGCCGCAAAGTCGGGTGGACACCGGCATGGGCGACTTGTTTGGCGAGCCCAGCGCCACGCTGACTGAGGCGGTCATTGCGAGCGAAGCGCGGCAATCTACAGAACATCCAGACTTACAGCATCGCCATGACGTGCTGGTGTTGAACTACGTCACGATCAATGACTGGCCCACTTTCGAGCAGTGGCTCGCGCGCATCGAGCAAGCCCCACTCACCGCCATCGACACCGAAACCACGTCTTTGGACGCCATGCGTGCCGAGATCGTGGGCATTTCGCTCAGCGTCAAGCCCGGCGAGGCTGCATACATTCCGCTGGCCCACAACGGCCCGGGTGCGCCCGCGCAACTGCCCTTGGCCGAGGTGTTGGCCCGGCTCAAGCCCTGGCTCGAAAACCCGGCCCGCCACAAGCTGGGCCAGAACATTAAATACGACCGCCATGTGTTGGCCAACCATGGCATCGAGGTGCAGGGCTACGCGCACGACACCATGCTGCAAAGCTATGTGCTCGAAGTGCACAAGCCGCACGGCCTCTCTAGCCTCGCCGAACGCCATGTGGGCCGCCGGGGCGTGACCTATGAAGACCTGTGCGGCAAGGGCGCGCACCAGATCCCGTTTGCGCAAGTGGACGTGGACAAGGCCGCGCACTATGCGTGCGAAGACTCGGACCAATGCCTGGACGTGCATCTGGCCTTGTGGCCGCAGATCGAGGCGCATGCGGGTCTCAAGTACGTTTATGAACTGGAAATCCAGACCAGCGAAGCGCTCTACCGCATCGAGCGCAACGGCGTGCTGATCGACGCGCCCACGCTGGCCGCGCAAAGCCAAGCTTTGGGCGAGCGCATCGTGCAGCTCGAAACCGAAGCCTACGAGATCGCCGGCCAGCCCTTCAACCTGGCCAGCCCCAAGCAGCTGGGCGAGATCTTTTTTGACAAGCTGGGCCTGCCCGTCATCAAGAAAACCGCTACGGGTGCGCGCAGCACCGACGAAGAGGTGCTGGAAAAACTGGCCGAAGACTACCCGCTGCCCGCCCGCATCCTGGAGCACCGCAGCCTCTCCAAACTCAAAGGCACTTACACCGACAAACTGGCCCAGCTGGCCTTGCCGCGCACGGGCCGGGTGCACACGCATTACGCGCAGGCGGTGGCGGTGACCGGTCGCTTGTCAAGCAACGAGCCCAACCTGCAAAACATCCCGGTGCGCACCTTGGAGGGGCGCAAGGTGCGCGAGGCCTTTGTGGCCCCCGCAGGCTGCGTGATTGCCAGCGCCGATTACAGTCAGATCGAGCTGCGCATCATGGCCCACCTGAGCGACGACCCGGCCTTGCTCAAGGCTTTCCACGAAGGCCTGGACGTGCACAAGGCCACGGCCGCCGAGGTGTTTGGGGGGTCGCCCGACACGGTGAGCAGTGAGCAGCGCCGTTACGCCAAGACCATCAACTTTGGTCTGATCTACGGCATGAGCGCCTTTGGCCTGGCCAAGGCGCTCTCCATCGACAACACCGCCGCCAAAAACTACATCACCCGCTACTTTGAGCGTTTTGCCGGGGTCAAGCACTACATGGACGCGACCCGCGAACAGGCCAAGGCCATGGGTTATGTCGAGACCGTGTTTGGCCGCCGCTTGGTGCTGCCCGAGATCAACAGCCCCAACGGCCCGCGCCGCGCCGGGGCCGAGCGCGCCGCCATCAACGCGCCCATGCAGGGCACAGCGGCCGACCTGATCAAGCTGAGCATGGTGGCGGTTCAAAAAACGCTGGACGAACAGGGCAAGGCCACCAAAGTCATCATGCAGGTGCACGACGAACTGGTGTTCGAGGTGCCCGCATCAGAAGTGGAATGGCTGCGCACCGAGGTGCCGCGCATCATGGCCGGTGTGGCCGACCTGAAGGTGCCGCTGCTGGCCGAAGTGGGCTTTGGGCCGAACTGGGAGCAGGCGCACTGAAACGCATTGGGGTGCATTGGGGCGCCCTCAGGCGCTTCAAAGCTGCGTGCGCAAGCTCCAAATTTCTGGGAACAGCACGGTGTCTAAAGCGCCTTAGGCATTACTTCAGCTCCTGGGCCGCCGCTGTGGCATGGCGACTATCAACGCATCAGTTGGCGAGGGGGGTACAGCGAGATGGCTATTGCGGGGTGCCTACATGCCTCTGGCACTCCTCAAAAAATATAAATGTTGTCAATGTCAGCACATCTCATGCAGTTGCATGGATTGTCGGCGGTCTCTCAGGTATCGGTGCCTTCGCCGACTTCGTTGGCGCACAAGATCAGGCAGTGCCGTTCCACGGGGCAATTCCTCAAGCCCTGGCATTTTGTCAAGGCACAATGCATAACAGAGGAAGAACCCGCAGAAAGCGCTCAATGTCCCGCATTTTCGACAACATCCAACAAGAACTGCTTCAGGCCCTTCGGGCAACGCTTGAAGTCTCCAAACGTGCTGACTTCTGCATCGGTTACCTTAACCTACGGGGTTGGCAGGCTATCGATGAAACTATTTCTAAATGGGACCCAGCCAGAGAGCAAGTGTGCCGAGTTCTGGTTGGAATGCAGCGCCCACCCCACGATGAAATTCGAGCACTGTACCGACAGTCTAACGAAGAAGGGTTGATCGACAACGCCACCGCCAGTCGTCTCAAGTCCCAGTTTGCCGCCCACTTGCGTGAGCAAATCACGCTGGGAATTCCCACCGGTCAAGACGAAGCCGGGTTGCGCCGCCTGGCCAAACAGCTTCGAGCGGGTCAGGTCGTCGTCAAGTTGTTTCTGCCGTACCCGTTGCATGCCAAGTTGTATTTGTTGTTTCGGGACGATGCCAATAACCCCATCACCGGGTTTGTCGGCAGTAGTAACCTCACCCTTGCAGGTTTGTCCAAACACGGCGAGTTGAACGTTGATGTGCTGGACCACTTGGGCACTGAAAAACTCGCGGGTTGGTTTGCAGACCGCTGGGACGAGCGCTGGGCCTTGAATGTATCTGCCGATCTGGCAGCCATCATTGAGGGCAGCTGGGCGCGTGAAGAGGCCATACCTCCGTACCACATCTACCTGAATATGGCTTACCACCTCAGCACGGAAGCGCGGGCAGGGTTGAGTCAGTTCCGTTTGCCAGGCCGCTTTGAACAGGAGCTGTTTGAGTTCCAAAAGAGCGCCGTCAAGATCGCTGCGCGTCACCTTCACCGCCGGGGCGGCGTGATGATCGGTGACGTCGTCGGCCTGGGCAAGACCATGATGGCCACGGCCTTGGCCCGTATGTTTGAAGACGATCTGGGCTACGAGACGCTGATCATTTGCCCCAAGAATCTGGAGCCCATGTGGGAGCGCTACCGAACCGAATACGGGCTGCGCGGTATGGTGTTGCCCGTGTCACAGGTGACAAAAAAGTTGCCCAGCCTCAAGCGTTACCGCTTGGTGTTGATCGACGAAAGCCATAACCTGCGCAATCGTGAAGGCAGGCGTTACAAAGCCATCTCGGAATACATCAAGAGCTGCGACGCCAAGGTCATCCTGCTCACTGCCACCCCCTACAACAAGACGAAACACGACCTTTCGGCTCAGCTTCGCCTGTTCATAGACGAAAAGACCAACATCGGCATTCGTCCCGAGCGACACATGCGCAAGTTTGGCATCAGCGAGGCCGAGTTCGAGCGCAAGCACCAGTGCCGCGTCAACTCCATCCTGGCCATTGAAAAGAGCGAAGAATTCGACGACTGGCGCGAGCTGATCCGCCTGTACATGGTGCGCCGAACGCGCAGCTTCATCCTCCAGCACTACACCGAGGCAGACAACCACGGCCGCCGCTTCATAGCGGGCAGCGACGGCGAGAAGCGCTATTTCCCCTTGCGCAAACCGTTGTCAGTTACCTTCGCGGTGGACGAAAATGACCCTTCCGACCGCTATGCCCGTCTTTACTCAAGCGATGTGGTCAACCAGATCAACGGCCTTCACGTGCCCCGCTATGGACTGGGTCTGTACGTCAACCCTCAAGAAGAGAAGCAAGCAACGCCTGCCGAGCGCAAGCTGATCGATAACTTGGGCAAAGCCGGTAAACGCCTGATGGGTTTTTGCCGCACTAACCTGTTTAAACGTCTCGAATCCAATGGCTTCTCGTTTCTTCAGTCGATTGACCGGCACATCTTGCGCAACCAGATTTACCTCTATGCCATCGAAAACGGGCTGGACCTGCCCATTGGCGTGCTTGACGCTGGCTTGCTCGACATAGAGCGGGTGGACGAAGACGCAGAGGGCATTGAAGGCGAAACAGAAGACCTGCTGGACGGCATGTTTGAAGCCATCGCAGAAGAAGATGGCCTGCCCGTCGGCATGGCCCGCGCCAAGACGGTGTACGACCAGTACGACAAGGAGTATCGCAAGCGTTTCAAGTGGGTTCGTCCCACGCTTTTCAAGGCCAAACTGGCCGAAGACTTGGCACAAGACACGCAAACGCTTTCCGAGCTGCTGAACAGCCAGGGTGCCTGGGAGGCAGAGAAAGACCACAAGTGGCAGGCGCTGCACAAGCTGATTTCGCAGGCCCACGGCAAAGACAAAGTGCTCGTTTTTACCCAGTTCGCCGACACGGCCCGCTACCTTACTCGAGAGGCGCGCAAAGCCGGCATCACCCAAGTTGAAATGGCCTCGGGTGCCAGCGCCGACCCTTACAGCCTTGCCTGCCGCTTCAGCCCCAAGTCCAACGGCAAAGTTGTTTCCAAGGCCGACGAGGTACGTGTGCTGATTTGTACCGATGTGCTCTCTGAAGGCCAGAACCTGCAAGACAGCAACGTAGTCGTCAACTTCGACCTGCCTTGGGCCATCATCCGCCTCATCCAACGCGCGGGCCGAGTGGACCGCATAGGGCAGCGCGCTGAAGAGATCCACTGCTACTCATTCTTGCCTGCCGACGGTGTGGAGCAACTCATCCAGCTGCGCTCGCGCATCCGCCAGCGGCTGCAAGAAAACGCAGAAGTCGTGGGCACCGACGAAGCCTTCTTCGAAGACGACGAAGCGGCCACCATCCGCGACCTTTACACCGAAAAACAAGGTGTGCTTGATGACAGCGACGAAGAAGTAGATTTGGCCTCATACGCTTGGCAAATCTGGAAGCAGGCCACGCAAGACAACCCAGACCTTGCCCGAGCGGTGGAAGCGCTTCCGCCCGTGGTCTATTCGGCCAAAGCGTTCCAGTTGGACGAGAGCCGCTTACCGCTGCTGGGCGCAGATGCTGCCAAGGGTGGCGCTCTGGTGTACGTGAAGTCCCCCGAAGGCAACGACCACTTGGCCTGGGTGGGTGCCAATGGTAAGACCGTAACTGAATCGCAATTCACCGTGCTGCGCGCCGCTGAATGCGAGCCCGAAACCCAAGCCGTGCAGCGCTTACCACAACACCACGAACTGGTTGCTACCGGTTTGCAACTCGCTGTGAGCCAAGACAAAGCCGTGGGTGGCGGCCTGGGCCGCCCCAGCAGCCCGCGCCGGCGCACCTACGAGCGCCTCAAGGCTTATGCGACCGAACAGATGCAAACCTTGTTCCGCGACGAAGAATTGGAGCGCGGTCTGGACGACATGTACCAGCGCCCTCTTCTGGATACAGCGGGCGATCTGCTCAACCGTCTGATGCGCAGTGGAGTGAACGACACCGAGCTGGCTGACGCAGTAAAGTCGCTGCGCGAAGAGGGTCGGTTGACCTACGCCGAAGACGACAGCGCGTTGCGGGAGCCGCGCGTGGTGTGCTCCATGGGATTGATTGCAGAATAATGAAGCTATGACCCCACTCGATTTCTCCGCCTTTGAAACTCACCTCAAGGCCTTCGACTTCCAGCGCCTTTTCCTGGACGTGCTGGGCTGGAACGGGCCTGTAGCGGGCCGCGACTGGCAGGCGACCCAAGCCGGCTACACCGCCTACAGCCACCGCACCGTGGCCGAGCTGGGCGGTGTGGTCGCTATCCAGGTGGTGGTGGACGGCGGCTGGCCAGACGAAGCCCAGCGCCTGCGGGTGTGGAAACACGTGGCCCACAGCCACGCTGAAAACCTGCTCATCTTCACCAACCAGCAGACCAACGCCAGCCAAAGCCAGTGGTACTGGGTCAAGCGCGACAAGCACCCCGGGACAGGCAAGCCCCGCCTCACCTCGCGCCGCCACGACTACTTCAAAGGCCAGCCGGTTGACCTGTTCGCCTCCAAGCTGCAGGCCATGGTGGTCGAACTGTCCGAGCTGGACACCGCGGGTCGCCTGCCCGTGCTGGAAGCGGCGCGGCGCATCCAGGCCGCGCTGGACGTGGAAAAAACCACCAAGAAATTCTTCACCGCCTACCAGCAGCAACACTTGGAGCTGCTGGGCCACATCCAGGGCATTGAAAACGAACGCGACAAACGCTGGTACGCCAGCGTGCTGCTCAACCGGCTCATGTTTGTCTGGTTCATGCAGAAGAAATTTTTTCTGGACGGTGGCAATGCCGACTACCTGCGCACCAAACTGATTGAGAGCCAGCAACGCGGAAATGACCGGTTCTTTGGCGAGTTCCTCAATGCTCTGTTTTTTTCTGCCTTCGCCAAACCCGAGGCCGACCGCAGCCCTGTAGCCAAGGCTCTGACCGGCCAGGTGCCTTACCTGAATGGTGGCCTGTTCCTGCACCACAAGCTGGAGTTGGACGCCAACCACACCCCACGTGTGGGCACCACCCTGCGCGTGGCCGACGCCGCGTTTGAAGGCGTCTTCAAGCTCTTTGCCAGTTTCTCCTGGCATCTGGACGACACGCCCGGCGGCACTGCCGACGAGATCAATCCCGACGTGCTGGGCTACATCTTCGAAAAGTACATCAACCAGAAGGCCTTCGGCGCCTACTACACCCGGCCCGAAATCACCGGCTACCTGGCCGAGCGCAGCATCCACAAGCTGATCCTGGAGCGCATCCACGAGCCTGCCATGCCCGAGCTGGGCCTGAAGGAGGTGAATTTCGACAGCGTGCCCGACCTGCTCGCCAAGATGGACGCGCGCACCGCCTTGAAGTTGGTGGGCGAGGTGCTGCCCAGCATCACCATTCTCGACCCCGCCGTAGGCTCGGGCGCCTTTCTGGTGGCCGCGCTCAAGTGCCTCATCAACGTGTATTACGCCGTGGTGGGCCGCGCCGAAATGGGTGCCAGCAGCGAGCTAAAGGCTTGGCTGACGGGCATCCAGAAAAACCATCCCAGCGTCGGCTACTACATCAAGCGCCGCATCGTCACCGACAACCTGCACGGCGTGGACATCATGGAAGAAGCGTGCGAAATCGCCAAGCTGCGCTTGTTCCTTTCAATGGTTTCAAGCGTGCGGCGGGTGCAAGACCTGGAGCCCCTGCCCAACATCGACTTCAACATCCTGCCGGGCAACTCGCTTGTCGGGCTGATGCGCGTGAACGAGGTGGAGTTCAATCACAAGGAGGACGATCTTTTCAAGCCGCCATATCGCAAGCTGGTGGAAGAAAAGAACCGCTTGCTCACGCTCTACCGAGACACCGCGATGGACCTGGGCCGCGAAATGAGCCTGCGCGAGCTGCGCGACAAGATTGACACCGAAATGACGCACGCCAACGGTGTGATGAACGAGCTGATGCGCGATCAGTTCGAAGCCCTGGGGGTGAAGTTTGAAGAAGCCACATGGGACGTTGCCAAGAAAGACCTGGGCAAACCCAAGAAACGGCGCATCGAGCGAAAAGACCTCGACGCTCAAACGCCTTTCCACTGGGGCTACGTGTTTGACGACATCGTGCAGCGGCGCGGCGGTTTTGACATCATTTTGGCCAACCCGCCTTGGGAGGTGCTCAAGCCGCAAGCCAAAGAGTTCTTTGCCGAACACTCTGCGTTGGTCAGCAAGAACAAGATGACCATCAAGGAGTTTGAAAAAGAACAAAGCAAGCTGCTGAAAGACCCAGAGATACGGACGGCCTGGTTGGCTTACGAAAGCCGTTTTCCGCACCTGAGCGGTTGGTTTCGCGCGGCACCGGAATACAAGAACCAGAGCGCCATCGTGGCTGGCAAGAAGACGGGCAGCGACCTCAACCTCTACAAGTTGTTTGTCGAGCGTTGCTTTCACCTGTTGCGCGCGGGCGGCCACTGCGGCATCGTCATTCCCAGCGGCATCTACACTGATCTGGGGGCCAAGGGCCTGCGTGACTTGCTGTTTGGGCATACGCAGATTGAAGGCCTGTTTTGCTTCGAGAACCGTAAAGAGATTTTTGAAGGCGTACACCGCAGCTTCAAGTTCGTCGTGCTAACTTTCGAGAAGGCGGCAGCTGCCCGACTGCAAGCAGTGGGTGAGTGCAACGCCAGTGCGCCACCAGATGACTTGCTGGCCGCTCAGGCAGTCGAGGCGCAAGGCGGATCCACGGGCACCACGCGCTTCCCGGCAGCGTTTATGCGGCACGACGTGGCAGAGCTTTCGCGCTTTCCTGAAGAGGGTGCGTTATGGCTGGAGGTGGAACTTATCAAACGCCTCACACCTGATAGCCATTCGGTGATGGAGTTCAAAAGTGCGCTGGATGTGCAGATCGCTGAGAAGATGCTGAAGTTCCCGCTACTGGGGGAGCGGATACCGAACTCGTGGAACGCGAAAATGATGCGTGAGTTTGATCACACTGCGGAAGACGTGCGGGATTTTTTACTCAGCAAAACAGCTGATAAAACTGTACCGCTTTTGGAAGGCAAGATGATTTGGCAGTTCGATGCAAATTACGCTGGACCTCAGTATTGGTTGCCTGAAACCAAGGCGCTTGCTTGGCTGAAGAAGAAAAAATCGGATAAAAACGGGCGCCCATACGCCGACACATATCGAGTGGCGTTTCGTAGGCAGTCGGCCAGTACTAATGAGAGAACACTTATTGCGACTGTCATACCAAAACGTTTACATGACGACAATTTGGCAACTTTTATGCCTAGAGATGATAGCGGTCTAAGTTTATCGAGCGAGAAAGAACGCGTTTACTTGTGTGCACTCCTTAATAGCTACTGCATTGATTTTTGCATTCGCTCCCGCGTCACCACTAATTTGAATTTCTTTTTTCTGGAGCAATTGTCTGTTCCCCGACTTTCCGAATTCCACCCTCAGTTTAGTCCGATCGTCAGGCGCGCCGCCCGCCTCATCTGCACCACCCCCGAATTCGACGACCTCGCCCAGTCCGTGGGCCTCAAGGGCTACCACGACGGAGCGACCGACCCCCACGAACGAGCCCAACTGCGCGCCGAGCTGGACGGGCTGGTGGCGCACCTGTACGGGCTGGACGAAGACGAATTCGCCCACATTCTCAAGACCTTCCCGCTGGTGGTTGAGCCCGTGAAAGTGGCGGCGCTCAACGCCTGGCGCGATGTGAAGAAAGGGTTGATTTCATGAGCCTACAAAGCCTGCGCGTGCGCAACTTCAAAGCGGTGGTGGACAGCAAGACCTTGAAGCTGGGGCCGCTGACCGCCTTCATTGGCAACAACGGTGCCGGCAAGTCCAGCTTGATCGAAGCACTCGAAACCTACCAGGCCATCGTGCGCGACGGGCTGGACGTGGCCATGCAGCGTTGGCTGGGCATTGAGCATGTTCGGCACAAAGGTCAGGAAGCCAAAGGGCGCATGGGCGAGGTGGTCAACCCCATTTCGTGGGAGATGGCGCTGGGGACCAGCCCGCGCAAAGTGCAGCGCCTGGCCATGACGGTGAACAACGATCCGGCGGCCAACCGCATGTTCATTGCGTCGGAGCGCATCACCGACCTAGCCGGGGACTTCACAGAGCGCGACGCGGTCGGTGCGTTGATGTCCTATGGCGCGGGGCGCTCGATCCTGGGCACATCGGCGACCATGGTCCACACCGTGCTGGCCATGGAGGTGTTGGACTGGCAGTTTTTGACCCTGAGCCCCGAGCGCATGGGCTTGCCGGTTCCGCAGCAACGCACCAAGGGCTCGGTCCGTTTGGCCAGCGATGGGTCGAACGTGGCGGACTTTCTGCTGGACCTGCGGCGCCAGAGCCCGACTGCGTTCGACGGCATCGTCGAAACCATGGCTTATGTGTTGCCCTATGCCAAAGACATTCAGCCCACGTTGTCCTCGTCGGAAATCGAGCGCAAGGCCTGGCTGCAGTTGAGCGAAGACACCTACAAGGTGCCGGGCTGGCTGTTGTCCACCGGCACGCTGCGCATGCTGGCTTTGTTGGCGCTGCTGCGACACCCAACCCCGCCGCCGTTAATCGTGGTGGAAGAGATTGAAAACGGGCTCGATCCGCGCAGCATTCACCTAATCGTGGAAGAGATTCGCAGTGCGGTCTTGGCCGGCGCCACGCAGGTCATCATCACCACCCATTCGCCGTACCTGCTCGATCTGTTCACGCTGGAGCACCTGGTGGTGGTGGAGCGCGATGCGAAGGGCCACCCGCGCTTCAACCGGCCAGCAGACCATGACAACCTGCAACGGTGGGCGCAGGAGTTTGCACCTGGCAAGCTTTACACCATGGGCAGCCTGACGGGGCTGTCCGCATGACCATCGGTTTTGTTTTTGAGTGCGGGCCGCAGGGCGCGGACAAGCTGGTCTGTGAATACTTGGCCAGTCAACTGAAGCCGGGCGAGAACTTCATCTCGCGCACCTTGGACAACAAGCTCAGGTTGCTGGAGGAGGCACCCAGCGTGGTGAAGAAGCTGCTGACAGAGGGCTGTGATCGAGTATTGATCGTGTGGGATTTGCGGCCTGCCTGGCCCGACAAAAAAGACAAGCCTTGCCGTGCAAAAGAACGCCAGACCTTGCTCGATGGGTTGGCCAACGAGGGTTTGCAGGGTGCCCCTGTCTTTTTGGTTTGTGTGGAGCAAGAGCTGGAAAGTTGGCTGCTGGCCAGCGACCACGCCATCAGCGCGTTCCTTTCGACCGATGCGCATCCCTATCAGGCGGATCGGGTCAGAAAGCCAGATCGGGTACGCAATCCCAAGGCCGTGATGAACAACCACTTCAAAGCCGCCAGAGGTGCAAGGTACGAAGACTATGTTCACGCCGTCAAGGTGCTCAAGGCCGCTGCCGTGGATTGGCGGCGGTTGCGGCGCTCTGAAAGCTTTGCTCGCTTTGAGGCCAAGCTGTGACCGCGTTTCATTGTCTTTGGCTCAAGATGATCAACGGTAACGCAATGTGGCGCCTTGTGCTGGAGTCCCTGCGCGGCGGTCTCTCGCCCGAGCGGGTACGCGAGCGGAGCGGTTGCCCAAGGTTGGAGTGTGCGGGCACTGGATCGGCAGATCAGCACCTTGTTTTATGAGCGTCCAGCTACACCAAACCCGAGCTTTTCGAACAGGCCCAACTGTCTGGTTCATTATCTTTAGGCTTGGATAATGAAAATTAAAAATCCAAAAAATCGTTTTAAATCAATGATTTAGCCTGCTCGTCATTTTTTTCCACTGTGTTTTCATCCATGAAATCCTGGCAATTTACCCGGCAAGAGAAAATATGGATGGGCCTCGGCAATCAGGCCTTGCTGGATGCGCCTTTGACAGCATTTTTCTCCTCTCGTCAGTGCCCAGGCGTTGCCATTCGCGCGGCCATGAGCTGGGCACTGGAGCAGGCTCAGCAGCGGCAGCCTGTCGTCAGCGGGTTTCATTCGCTGTTGGAACAGTCGGTCCTCAAGGTCTTGCTGCAGGCGCGTTGCCCGGTGGTCGTGGTGCTAGCTCGGCCGGTGGCTGGTGCGCGCTTGCCGACCGAATGGGCCGAGCCGCTGGCCCAAGACCGTATGGCGGTGGTGAGTGCAGCTGCCAGCAGCGGCCGACTGACCGAAGAGCTGGCCGCTCAGCGCAATGAGTGGGTGGCGGCACTAGCCAGCCAGATCGTGGTGGCGCACGCCAGCCCAGGCGGGCGGTTGGCGGCTTTGTGTGATGGGTGGGGTTACAAAGGGCAACGCATCCGGTGGTTGGGTTGAAGTCGGCTCAGGTCTTGTTCATTATTTTTTTTGATTCGATAATGAAGTTATAAACCAGAAAAAGTCGTTTAAAAACAATGATTTACTAATTTTTCCATTATCTGGCTGCCAGTTTTTTGAAGCCTTCTGTCTTATGGGTCGGCCCACGAAAATCGGTGACCGAGGAGCACCGATTGGGTAAGCGATCTTCGACGGTGGGGGTGACCTGCCATGGTGGCGGAATGGCTTTGTGCGCTTGACGATGTCCTTGCCGCACTGGTGCGTAAGACATTCACAGCTGCGTGCGCAAGCTCCAAATTTCTGGGAACAGCACGGTGTCCAGCATCTTGCGCAAATAGCTCACGCCGCCGGTGC
Organism: Limnohabitans sp.; assembly: GCF_044361645.1. Classification (GTDB taxonomy): domain Bacteria; phylum Pseudomonadota; class Gammaproteobacteria; order Burkholderiales; family Burkholderiaceae_C; genus Limnohabitans_A. The sequence continues at coordinate 22,242 of NZ_JBIKIL010000007.1, forward strand.
CGCCCGTGCCGCGCTTGAAGCCGATCACGCGCTCCACCGTGGTCACATGCCGAAAGCGCCACAGGCGAAAAGCGTCTTCCAAGTCGGTGAGTTCTTCGCCCAGTTGGTACAGGTCCCAATGTTCCTTGGGCTTGCGGTAGACCACCAGCCAGGCGTTTTCCACAGCAACGCTTGCCGGGTAGGGCTCGCGCCAGTCGCGTTGGGTGTGGCTGCTCGGCACATCCAGGCCACGGCGTTGCAGCAGCCGCAAGCATTCGTCGTACAGCGAGGGCGCTTCGTAGGCCGCTTGCACGGTGGCCGACAGGTCGGGGCGGTGCGCGTGGGGCTGCAGCATGGCGGCGTTTTTGTTGCCCATCGCAAACTCAATGCAGCGGTATTGCCAGCTTTGAAAGCCGCTGGACTGGGCCAGATAAGGCCGGATGGCGCTGTACTCGGGCGGCGTCATGGTGGCCAGCACGTCCCAAGCGTGCACCAGCTGCGCCATGATGTGGCTGACACGGGCGAGCTTTTTGAAGGCGTCGGGCAATTGGTCTTGCGCGATGCCCGCCATGGCGGCCTGCAGTTCGTGCAGCATCAGCTTCATCCAGAGTTCGCTGGTTTGGTGCTGCACGATGAACAGCATTTCGTTGTGATCGGGCGAAAGCGGGTTTTGCGCGTTCAAGATGGCGTCGAGCTGCAGGTAGTCGCCGTAGCTCATGCGGCCGTCAAAGTCGAGCTGGGCTTTTTCGTCGCGCACGGTGCGCTCGCCTGGCGCTGCGCTGGCGCTGGCCACGTGGGCGTTGGATGAGAAAGGGCAGGCACTCATGGCGGGCGTTTCAGGTCACGGCGTTCTTTTGCGCAAAGCGGGCTTCTTGCCACTCGCCGCTTTGCATGACTTGGACCAAGTGGTCAGCGGCGCGCCAGACATCGGCATAGCCGATGTACAGCGGCGTGAAGCCAAAGCGCAAGATGTCGGGGTGCTGGCCGCCATCGCCCGCCCTAAAGTCGCCAATCACGCCGCGCGCGATCAGGGCCTGCACGATGGCGTATGCGCCTTCGGCGCGGGTCAGGCTCACCTGTGAGCCGCGCCGGGCTTCTTCAGCCGGGGTGGCGATGCCAAAGCCGTGGCCGTGCAAGCGCGTGCGCACCAACTGCATGAACAGGCCCGTGAGGGCCAAAGATTTTTGGCGCAGCGCGGCCATGCCGCCGAAAGCTTGCGCGCTCAAAAAAGCGTCCAGGCCGCAGTCGAGTGCCGTGAGGCTCAAGATGGGCTGGGTGCCGCACTGGTAGCGGGTGATGCCCTTGGCGGGCTGGTAGTCGGGCGTGAAGGCAAAAGGTGCAGCATGGCCCCACCAGCCGGCCAGGGGTTGCCAAAAACGGTCGGTGTGCTTTGGGCGCACCCAGACAAAAGCCGGTGCGCCCGGGCCGCCGTTCAAATATTTGTAGCCGCAGCCCACCGCGAAGTCGGCCCCTGAGCCGTTCAGGTCGACGGGCACCGCGCCTGCGCTGTGCGCCAAGTCCCATACCGTGAGGATGCCTTGCGCGTGGGCCTGCGCGGTCAGGGCCTGCATGTCGTGCATGGCGCCGGTGCGGTAGTTCACATGGGTGAGCATGAGCACCGCCACATCGGCTTGCAATGCGGCGGTGATCTCGTCGGCCTCGACCAGCTGAAGCGTGTAGCCGCGTTCTTGGCACAGGGCCTCGGCGATGTACAGGTCGGTGGGGAAATTGCTGCGTTCGCTGACGATTTTGGTTTTGTGCGGGTGGTCTGCGGCGGCGATGTGCAGGGCTGCGGCCAGCACTTTGAACAGGTTGATCGAGGTGCTGTCGGCAGCGATCACTTCGCCGGGCTGCGCACCGATGACGCGGGCGATTTTGTCGCCCACGCGCTGGGGCAGGCTGAACCAGCCTGCGCTGTTCCAGCTTTGGATCAGCTCGTGCCCCCATTCGTGGCTGACGGCATGGGCCACGCGGGCTGGGGCGTTTTTGGGCAGCACGCCCAGCGAATTGCCGTCCAGATAAATCACGCCAGCGGGCAGTGCAAATTGCTCACGCAGAGGGCGCAAGGGGTCTTGCGCGTCCAGCAGTTCGCAGTCTGGCAGGGTGGGGGTGAGGTTCATCATGGTGGTGGGTCCCTGAATGGTTTTTAAAGTTCGCGCAAGACCGCACGCACCGGGCTGGCGTCGGCGCTCATGAGTTTGAGGGGCAGGGCGATGAGTTCGTAATCGCCTTCGGGCACGTCATCGAGCAGCAGGTTTTCCAGCACGCGTAAGCCGCGCTGGCGAATCACTTGGTGGCTGGGCAGCAGCTTGCTGCCTGCCGGGTCGATGCTGGCGCTGTCGGTGCCGATCAGCAGCACGCCCAGATCGGCCAGGTGCTGCACACAGCCCGGGTCAAAGCCGGTGAGCTGGGTGTCGAACTGCGCGAGAGGAAATGCGCGGTAAGTGCGCACCAGCACGCGTGGGGGCAGATCGGCCAGGGCGTGCTGCAAGTGGGCCAGGGTGATGAGCGGGCCTGCGTTGAGCGCATGGATCACGCGGCAATGGCCTAAAAAGGGCAGCAGCGCCAAAGCACCCACGGCCGCGCCTTGCGGGTCGTAATGCAGGGGTGCATCGGCATGCGCGCCCACATGCGGCGACAGCGTGATGGCGCTCACGTTCACGGGGCAGCTGTCTGACAGCGTGGCCGCCCATTGCTGGGTGTAGGGCGTGTCGCCCGGAAAGACCGGGCTGTGCGCATCCACAGGCGGGGATATATCCCAAAGTGGGTCACTGAGCTGTTTCATGGTGTGCGAAGTTAGCACCGCCCCAAAAACCGTGGTGTCGGTTATTCCCAACACTGGGTAAAAAGACTTCAGGCGTTCAGTGCAGGCAAGCCGTGACGGCGGCGCGCTTGTTCGCAGGCCGGGCTGCCTTCTTCAAACTCACGGCAAGGCGAAGGCCGCCATTCGTAGATGCCGCAAATGGCTTTTTCGCCCGTTTTGCCATAGAGCGCAGCGCAGCGCGGCGGGCTGTGGTCGGTGCCGCGCATGCGGCAGCTGTGCTCGGTGATGGACGAGGCCAGCCCAGCAGGCACATCGCCGCCGCCTTCTTCGTACTCAGTCACGGAAAAGTCCACCCGAAAACTCACGCAGCAAGCGCCGCAGCTGGTGCAGGCGGACATGTCAGGCGGAATTGTTAAGAGTTCACGCGGCCCAAGAGCAAAAACTCCATGAGTGCTTTTTGCACATGCAGGCGGTTTTCGGCTTCGTCCCAGACCACCGATTGCGGCCCGTCGATGACTTCGGCGCTGACTTCTTCGCCGCGGTGCGCGGGCAGGCAGTGCATGAACAGGGCGTCGGGCTGGGCTACTTGCATCATGGCTTCGTCCACGCACCAGTCGGCAAAGGCTTTTTTGCGCGCTTCGTTTTCGGCCTCAAAGCCCATGCTGGTCCACACGTCGGTGGTGACCAGGTCTGCGCCTCGGCAGGCGTCTTCGGGGTCTTTGAAAATTTTGTAGCTGGCGCTGCTGCGCAAACCGGCCACGGCCTGATCGACTTCGTAGCCGCTGGGTGTGCTCAGGTGCACGGTGAAACCCAGCAAATCGGCCGCTTGCAGCCAGGTGTTGGCCATGTTGTTGCCGTCGCCGACCCAAGCCACTGTCTTGCCTTGGATGTCACCCCGGTGCTCGATGTAGGTGAAGATGTCGGCCAGGATTTGGCAGGGGTGAAACTCGTTGGTCAGGCCGTTGATGACCGGCACACGCGAGTGCGAGGCAAAGCGCTCGATCTTGTCCTGGCCATAGGTGCGGATCATGACGAGGTCGGTCATGCGGCTGATCACGCGGGCGCTGTCCTCGATGGGTTCTGCGCGGCCCAGCTGGCTGTCGCCGGTGGTCAGGTGCACCACCGAGCCGCCGAGCTGGTACATGCCGGCCTCAAAGCTCACACGGGTGCGGGTGCTGGCTTTTTCAAAGATCATGGCCAGCGTGCGGTCGGCCAAGGGGTGGTATTTTTCGTAGGCCTTGAACTTGCGCTTGATCTCGGCCGCGCGTGCAAACACATGCGCGTACTCGTCGGCGCTCAGGTCGGTGAACTGCAGGTAGTGCCGCACGATTGCTGGGGTGTTGCTCATGGCGCTTCTGCCAAAAATTGCTGGATCAAGGGCACCAAAATGGCAACCACTTCGTCGGCTTCGGCCTCGCTCATGATGAGCGGCGGCACCAAGCGGATCACGCTGTCGGCCGTCACGCTGAGCAGCAAACCGGCTTCGGCCGCGCGGCTCCAGATGGGGCCGCAGGGGCGGTTGAGTTCAATGCCCAGCATCAGGCCTTGACCGCGGATTTCCTTGACGCCTTGAACGCCAGCCAGCGCTTTTTCAAGGGCAGTGCGCAAATGCTCACCGACCCGCGCCGCGTTGGCCATCACACCGTCTTTTTCCATGATGCGTATGGTCTCCACCCCCGCGCGCATGGCCAATGGGTTGCCACCAAAGGTGGTGCCGTGGTTGCCGGGCTGGAAGATGTGGGCGGCTTTGGGGCCGGCCACCACCGCGCCAATGGGTACGCCCGAACCCAGGCCCTTGGCCAGCGGCATGACGTCGGGCACGATGCCTGACCATTGGTGGGCAAACCATTTTCCGGTGCGGCCCATGCCGCACTGCACTTCGTCCACCATCATCAGCCAGTCTTTTTCGTCGCACAGGGCGCGCACTTGCTGCAGGTACTCGATGCGCATGGGGTTGACGCCGCCTTCGCCCTGGATGGTTTCCATGAACACCGCCACCACATTGGAGTTGCCTTCGGTGGCTTTTTTCAGGGCCGCGATGTCGTTCACCGGCACGCGCAAAAAGCCGTCGAGCATGGGGCCAAAGCCTTTTTTGAGTTTTTCGTTGGCGGTGGCGCTCAGGGTGGCGATGCTGCGGCCATGGAAGGCTTTTTCGTAGACCACGATTTCGGGCTTGTCGATGCCCTTGTCGTGGCCGTATTTGCGCGCCAGCTTGATGGCTGCCTCGTTGGCCTCTAGGCCCGTGCAGCAGAAAAACACATTCGTCATGCCTGACATTTCCACCAGCTTGGCCGCCAGCACTTCGGCGTTGGGCACATGGAAGTAGTTGCAGCTGTGGATCATTTTGGCCAACTGGTCTTGCAGCGCGGGCACCAAGTCGGGGTGGTTGTGGCCCAGGGTGTTCACCGCAATACCGGCCAATGCGTCGAGGTACTGCTTGCCATTGACGTCCCAGACTCGGCAACCCTGACCATGGCTGAGTGCAATCGGCAGTCGGCCATAGGTGTTCATGGTGTGCGGTGAGGCGGCTTCAATGTGAGCGGTCATGCGTGAACTCCAACAATAAAAATCGGCCCAACGAAGGGGGCCGCTGAAAGCAGATTTTAGGGGCAGAAAGGGCTGGAATCGGGGCGTTCATTTCGGTCTCGCACCCAGGGCTTGAAGGGGGCTTCAAGTCTTATATAAGATACAATACTTGGCCAGGTCAGAGGTCGGCGATCCCGAACTCTGTGTTCCCTTGACTAACCCCTCTATCCGATGGTCTCCAACCCCGCCAAAGAAGTCTTCATTCAGGGCATCACCCATGACGGAAAGACATTCAGACCCAGCGATTGGGCGGAACGCTTGGCAGGCGTGATGAGCCCATTTCGCCCGGGTGGCGCGGTGCCCGGCAGTCACTTGAGCTATTCCCCTTGGTGCATTCCCACCACCATGGGCAACGTCAAATGCGTGGTGGTGCACCCTGACCTGCGCGATCACGATGTGATGGCCTGGGACTTTGTGATGAACTTTGCGCGCGACAACGGCTTGCAAGTGGCCGAAGCTTGTTTGTTGCCCGACCCGCCCCCCCAAAAGTAAAACCCAAGAACCGACCGCCCCAGGGCGGTTTTTTGTTGCCAACGAGCTTGGACTCGGCAAATGGCAATGCGCCTCGCTGAGTTGGGGCCATCGCCGGGTGACGATTTTTGCGAGCAAAGCGAGTCATGCGGAGCCCGGCGATGGCCCCAACTCAGCCTTGACCCAGCGGATGACGAGCGCCCATGAAAAAACCGCCCTTGGTTTGCACCTGGGCGGTTCAGTGTTCGCGGACAGCGCACCCGTTTCAAACGGCAGCGAGGACAAAGCCTCGCCGGGCTGTTGATCTGGTGGAGCGGATCAGGCTGCAGCAGGCGCTGCTGCAAGGGCCAAAGTTTTCACTTTGGCGCTCAGGCGGCTCTTGTCGCGAGCGGCCTTGTTTTTGTGGAAGATGCCCTTGTCGGCAATGATGTCCACCACGGTCTGCATCTTGGCAAACAGCTCGGTGGCTTTGGTCTTGTCGCCCGCCAAAACGGCTTTTTCGACGTTTTTCACAGCGGTGCGGTATTTGGAGCGCAGCGAAGAATTCGCAGCGTTGATTTTGACGTCTTGACGGACGCGTTTGCGGCCTGAAGCAAGACGGGGGTTTTTCTTTTTGGGTTTAGCGGATGCCATGGATAAGGTTCTTTCAGTGTCTGAGGATGATGTCCGGCGAACCGGGCATTCTAGCAGAGCCCTTTGGCCGCTCAGGTAGCGATTTGTCCGGCGGTCGTGCAACATGCACGCGGTTTGAAAGGGACTTTGTTCACCACGCCCGTCGCTGGGCATGCAAACAGCCCGCTCATTGCTTGGACGCCCCCCCAAAGTCTTGCCGGGTGGCCGCTACACTCGCCCACTGTGAGCCTCCTCCGATCTGCCTCTGTCGTGTCGATTTTTACCCTGGCTTCCCGGGTGACGGGGTTGGTGCGCGAGTTGCTGATGGCCTCCATGTTCGGGGCCAGCGCCATGACCGACGCCTTCAATGTGGCTTTTCGCATTCCCAATCTGTTTCGCCGCTTGTTTGCTGAAGGTGCCTTTAGCCAAGCTTTTGTGCCGGTGCTGGCGGCCAGCCGAGCCCAGCACGGGCAAGAGGCCACCCAGCAAGTGATCGACAGCGTGGCCACGGCCCTGGCTTGGTCGGTGTTGGCTTTGTCGGTGTTGGGGGTGTTGGTATCGCCATGGCTGGTTTGGGCGCTGGCCAGCGGTTTGCAGCAAGATGCGCGTGGTTATGACGCCGCGGTGAACATGACGCGCTGGATGTTCCCTTACATCGCTTTCATGTCGATGGTGGCCTTGTCGGCCGGTATTTTGAACACCTGGAAGCGTTTTGCCGTGCCCGCAGCCACACCTGTGTTGCTCAATGTGAGCGTGATCGCAGCAACTTGGTATTTGTCACCTTGGTTGGCCAAACAAGGCATTGAGGCGATCTATGCCTTGCCCGTGGGCGTGATGCTTGGCGGGGTGCTGCAGTTGCTGGTGCAAATTCCGGCATTGCATCGTTTGGGTTTGCTGCCCCGAGTGGGCATGCGCCCCAGCGCTGTGAAAAAGGCTTGGACCAACCCCGCCACCTTGAACATACTGCGGCTCATGGGGCCGGCCTTGCTGGGGGTGGGTGTGGCGCAGATTTCTTTGCTCATCAACACACAAATCGCCTCGCACCTGGCCCCGGGCAGCGTCAGCTGGCTCACCTATGCCGACCGCTTGATGGAGTTTCCGACCGCGATTTTGGGTGTGGCACTGGGCGTGGTGTTGATGCCGCAGCTGGCAGCAGCCAACGCCACGGGCGACCGTGAGCGTTATGCCGCCATGCTCGACTGGGGTTTGCGCTTGGTGCTGCTGCTGGCCTTGCCTTGTGCGGCGGCTTTGTTGGCGTTTTCGCAGCCATTGGTGTCGGTGCTTTACCACTACGGTGCTTTTACCGACCGTGACGTGCAGCAGACCACTTTGGCTTTGACGGGTTATGGTGTGGGTTTGCTGGGTCTGGTGGCGATCAAAGTGCTGGCACCCGGTTACTACGCCAGCCAAGACATCCGCACGCCGGTGCGCATTGCGGTTGTTGTTTTGGTGCTCACGCAAGTTCTGAATGTGTTGTTGGTGCCCTATTTGGCCCATGCCGGTTTGGCCCTGTCAATTGGTTTGGGCGCTTTGGTCAACGCTGCCTGGTTGTTGGTCGGCTTGCTGCGTCGGGGCAGTTACAAGCCCCAGCCGGGTTGGTGGCGTTTTGCATTTCAGGTGTTGCTGGCCACGGGCTTGGTCACGGCCTTGCTGTGGTTTGCCGCCAACCAGCTGTCTTGGGTGGCCATGCGGCAGGACGCTTGGCAGCGCATCGGCTGGATGGTGTTGATTTTGACCAGCGCGGCCGTGCTTTATTTTGGCGTGTTGTGGACCACGGGTTTGCGGCTCAAAGCCTTTCTCCGGCGTTGAAGGATTTCACATGAGCTTGACCTTTCCAGTCCCCACCCCTTTGAGTTACTTTGCCAGTCTGGTGCAAAGCGATGCAGATTTTCCTTTGCTGGAGGCTGCGGCCAGTCTGGCCCAAGACGAAGAACCCACACTCGATGTGCAACAGGTGTTGGACGATGTGGCGCGCTTGCTCAAGCGGGTCACTGCGCGCGTGCCCGAGGGCGCGGATGACTTGACCCGCTTGGCCATTTTGTCGCAAGTTTTCTTCAAGGACTTGGGCTTTGGCATGAATGCCAACAACTATTACGCGCCAGAAAACAGCTACATCAGCGAAGTGCTGCGCACGCGCAGAGGGATTCCGATTTCGATGGCGGTGATTTGGTTGGAGCTGGCCCGGGCGCTGAATTTGCAGGCGCAAGGCATCTCATTTCCAGGCCATTTTTTGGTCAAGGTGGCTTTGGAGGGGGGCTTGGTGGTGTTGGACCCCCTGACGGGGGAGTCCTTGGGGCTGGACAGTTTGTCTGAGCGCTTGAGCCCTTACCGCGAGCCTGCAGACCAGGCCGCAGCGCCCGATCTGGATGAAGGTGAAACCCCTTTGGGCTTGTATTTGCAAGCCTGCCCGCCCCGAGACATGCTCGCGCGCATGTTGCGCAACTTGAAAGAGATTTTCCGCTCGCAAGAAGATTGGCCCCGCATGCTGCAGGTGCTCGACCGTTTGGTGGTTTTGTTGCCCGAGTTTTGGACCGAACGGCGCGACCGAGGCCTGGTGCACGCCGAGTTGGGCCATGTGCATGAGGCCTTGCAAGACTTGCGTTTGTATTTGGAAGCCGTGCCAAGCGGACCCGACACCGTGGCCCTGCGCAATCGGGTCAGCGAGCTGTCAGAGCGTTGATGCTGTTTTGCCAGCGCCTAGGCCCACCCGCCTTGGGTGAAGCTCGGTGCGCACCCAGCTGTTTGTTGATTCAGGCCTTCATTCACTCAACAAGCACCTGTGCGCCTGCGCCCTGAGCAGCGATGCGGCCCATGCTGAACACCTGCTCGCCCATGGCGCGCAGGGTTTGGGCGCAGGCCTCGGCTTGGGCCGCGCCCACCACAACCACCATGCCGATGCCGTTGTTAAAAGTGCGGTTCATCTCGGTGTCGTCAATGCCTGCCGTGGCCTGCAGCCAGGCAAACAACTCGCTTTGCGGCCAGCTGCCTTGGGTCAAGTGCGCGGCCAGGCCATCGGGTAAGACGCGGGGGATGTTTTCCAGCAGACCGCCGCCGGTGATGTGGGCCAGCGCTTTGATGCCCGAGGACGAGCCCGGGCTGGTCGGAAAAGCGGCCAGTGCGGCCAACACGTTCAGCACGTACAGGCGGGTGGGGGCCATGAGGGCCTGCTTGAAGGGCATGCCGTCGAGCGTGGCCGGGGCCTTGCTGCCCGCGCGTTCGATGCACTTGCGCACCAGGCTGAAGCCGTTGGAGTGCACGCCGCTCGAAGCCAAGCCCAGCACCACGTCACCCACCTGCACGTTTTGCCCCGTGAGGATTTTGGACTTTTCGACCGCACCGACCGCAAAACCGGCCAAGTCGTATTCGCCCGGGGGGTACATGCCGGGCATCTCAGCGGTTTCTCCGCCGATCAGGGCGCAGCCCGACATCTCGCAGCCTTTGGCGATGCCGCCCACCACGGCGGCTGCGGTGTCCACATCCAACTTGCCGCAGGCGAAGTAATCCAAAAAGAACAAAGGTTCGGCACCTTGCACCAGCACGTCGTTCACGCTCATGGCCACCAAGTCAATGCCCACGGTGTCGTGCATGTTCCATTCAAACGCCAGTTTGAGCTTGGTGCCCACGCCGTCGGTGCCGCTCACCAGCACCGGTTCTTTGTAGCGTTTGGGCACTTCAAACAAGGCACCAAAGCCGCCAATACCGGCCAACACGCCTTCACGCATGGTTTTTTTGGCCAAGGGCTTGATGCGCTCGACCAAGGCATCGCCCGCAACGATGTCAACACCGGCGTCTTTGTAGGAAAGGGGAGTTTGGCTCATGGAGGGTGCCCAAAAAGGGGCCAGTAAAAAAAACGCAGGGCCAATGACGGGACTGGCAGCTTAAAATCGAACTCTATTTTAAAGCCAGGCCCGAATCCCTTGGGCAGGCCTTTGCCGCACAGAGATGCCTTTGAAACCACCCTTGCCTTTTTTCATGAGTCGCCTGAGCGCTTGGTTGGGCGTGGCTTTGGCGTTGGCCTTGGTCTTTTGGCTGCTGGCTCCTGTGCTTGCGCCGTTCGTGATCGCGGCAGTCATGGCCTACGTTTTGCACCCTTTGGTGCTCAAGCTGGAGGGCTTGGCAGGCCCCCGCTTGCCGCGGGCCTTGGCCGTGGTGCTGGTCGAGGGCTTGGCCATTTTTGCTTTGTTGGGCTTGTTTTTGTTGTTGGTGCCCATTTTGGTGCGCGAATGGCCTTTGCTGCAGCAGCAGCTGCCGCTTTTGCTCGATCGTTTGGGCGACTTGGTGAACCCTTTGCTGGCCCAACTCGGTCTGGATGTGTCTTTGAACTTGGACGACTTGCGCAACCAGCTGATGGCCTACTTGAGTGCCCACCGTGAAGACTGGTGGGCCCCGCTGATGTCTTCGCTCAAGCTGGGTGGCAGTTTGGCGCTGGCTTTGGTCGGCTACGCTGTGCTGGTGCCAGTGGCTTTGTTTTACATGCTTTACGACTGGACGCGCTTGGTCAACACTGTGCTTGAGTTGGTGCCACCGGCTTGGCGTGGCCACTTTGACAGTTTCATGCACGACAGCGACCTGGTTTTGGGCGAGTACCTGCGCGGGCAGTTGCTGGTCATGCTGGCGCTGGCGGTGTTTTATGCCGCAGGCCTGAGCTTGTTTGGGCTGGATCTGGCCTTGCCCATTGGCGTGTTCACGGGCCTGGCCGTGTTTGTGCCGTATTTGGGTTTCGGCATTGGTTTGGTGCTGGCTTTGTTGGCTGGCTTGCTGCAGCTGGAGCCTTCGCAAGCCGTGCTCATGGTGGCGGTGGTGTATGGCCTTGGGCAGTTGGTTGAGAGCTTTGTGCTGACACCACGTCTGGTCGGTGAGCGCATCGGATTACACCCCTTGGCGGTGATTTTGGCCTTGATGGCGTTTGGGCAGTTGCTGGGTTTTGTGGGCGTGTTGATCGCCTTGCCTGCCAGCGCGGTTTTGTTGGTGGCTCTGCGCCGCCTGCGCCAACAGTACTTGCAAAGCGAGTTGTATCAAAAAAGCGGATCGGCTGTGTCAGAGCAAGGCGCTGATCGGGCATGAAGCAATTGGCACTGGACATCGGTTTGGCCTCTCGGCCCACCTTGGCCAATTTTTTTGCTGGCCCCAATGCCTCGGCTGTGAACCACTTGCGTTTGTGGACATCCTCTGCCCAACGCGCCCCTGTGCCCAGCTATTTGTGGGGTGGGCCCGGTTCAGGCAAAACCCATTTGCTGCAAGCGGTGCACCATGCTTTGCAAGGGCAGGGCGCGCAGGTCGGCTGGCTCGATGCCCACAGCATGGACCCACCCGATTTCAATCCCGATTGGGCCGCCGTGCTGATGGACGATGTGCACCAATACAACCCCGAACAACAACACACGGCCTTCAACTGGTTTGTCAACGCACTGAGCCCTCGCATGGGCTTGCCGCGCTGGGTTTTGGCGGCCGGTGCCCTGCCGCCGACCGACTTGAAGCTGCGGGACGATTTGCGCAGCCGCTTGGGCTGGGGCCATATCGAGGCTTTGCAGGTTTTGAGCGAACCCGAGCGCCGCGCTGTGCTGCGCCAAGCGGCTGACGCCCGGGGCCTGTTTTTGAGCGACGAGGTCATGGCCTACATGCTCAAGCGCTTTTCACGGGATCTGGCCAGCTTGATGCAGTTGCTGGACCACCTGGACCACTATGCTTTGCAAACGCAACGCGCCCTGACCATTCCCCTGGTGCGCGCCATGCTGGAGAACGAATGAAACTTGCGCTGTTTGACCTGGACCACACCTTGCTGCCGCTGGACTCGGACCACACCTGGGGCGTGTTCACCACCGAGCTGGGCTGGAACGATCCGGCCGAATTCACTCAGCGCAACGACGCTTTTTACGCCCACTACCAAGCGGGCACGCTGGACATCCACGCCTACGTGCGCTTTGCCACCCGCGCCGCGCGCGAGCGCGGGGCCACTGCGGCGGCCCAGGCCCACGCCCGCTACATGAAAGAGGTGATCCGCCCGCGCATCACGCCAGAGGCTTTGGCGCTGGTGCGAGCCCACCAACACGCGGGCGACACGGTCATCATCGTGACCGCCACCAACGAGTTCGTGACCCGCCCGATTGCGCAGGCCTTTGGTGTCAAGGAATTGATCGCGGTTGATCTGGCGCGCGATGCCAGCGGCTGGATCACCGGCGAGATCCAGGGCACCCCTTCCTTTCGAGAGGGTAAAGTCACCCGTGTGGCCGAATGGCTGGCCCAGCAGGGGCTGGGCTGGGGCGAGGTGGACATCACGTTTTACTCGGACTCCATGAACGACCTGCCCCTGTTAGAAAAAGCCCACCATCCGGTGGCAACGAACCCTGACGCTCGTTTGCGTCAACTGGCCACCGAGCGTGGTTGGCGCATCCTCGAACTCTTTCCAGAATGATCAAACAATTCATCGACAAGCTGATGGGCAAAACGCCCAAAAGCAGCACCCCCCACTTTGGCCGTCGCACCGAGGTTCCCGCATCTGTGCACGGCATCGACCCGAATTTGGTCGATGAACGCGCCATCCACGTGACCCACACCCTGCAGCAAGCCGGATTTGAGGCCTACATCGTGGGTGGTGCAGTGCGCGACCTGTTGCTCGGCCTGCGCCCCAAAGACTTTGATGTGGCCACCAATGCCACGCCCGAGCAGGTCAAGGGGCTGTTTCGCCGAGCCTTCATCATCGGGCGGCGTTTTCGCATCGTGCATGTGGTGTACGGCCGGGGACGTGACAACGAGGTGATCGAGGTCTCGACCTTTCGCGCCCACTTGGACAATGTGGCGGCCGAGCAAGTCAAAGGCAATGAGCGCACCAGCAAGCGCCAACTCGAAGGCATGCAGCACGCTGTCGATTCGAGTGGCCGGGTGCTGCGCGACAACGTCTGGGGCCCTCAAGACGAAGACGCCACGCGCCGCGATTTCACCGTCAATGCCATGTACTACGACCCCGAGTCGCAGATCGTGGTGGACTACCACGGCGGCATTCAAGATGCGAAAAAGCGCGTGCTGCGCATGATTGGCGAGCCGGTGGCGCGTTACCGCGAAGACCCGGTGCGCATCATCCGCGCCGTGCGCTTTGCCGCCAAACTCAACGCGCTGGGCTTCAAGATCGAAGCCAAGACCGCCAAACCGCTCTCGCAGTCAGCCGCTTTGCTGGCCGATGTGCCGCAAAGCCGCTTGTTTGACGAGATGCTCAAGCTCTTGCAAACCGGGCACGCCCTGGCCTCGATTGCTCAGCTGAAACACCTGGGCTTGGCCACAGGCATTTACCCCTTGCTGGACGTGGTGGTGCAGCGGGCCGACAGTGCTTTTGTGCAGGTGGCGCTGGTCGACACCGACCGCCGAGTGGGCGAGGGCAAGCCGGTCGCGCCGAGCTTTTTGCTGGCCTGCGTGTTGTGGGCCGATGTGCATGCCGCTTGGGACGCCCGATTGGCCCGCAAAGAGCACCCCCATCCGGCCCTGCAAGACGCGATCGACGAGGTGTTTGACGCCCGCATTGGTGACGTGTCAGGGCGTGGCAAATTGGCCGCCGACATGCGCGAAATCTGGATGATGCAGCCGCGCTTTGAAAAGCGCGTGGGCAGCACCCCGTTTGGCCTGGTCGAGCAGCCCCGCTTTCGTGCAGGTTTTGACTTTTTGCGCCTGCGCGCCGACATCGACGAAGTGGACATCCGTTTGGCCGACTGGTGGCAAGAGTTCAGCATGGCCAGCGACGCCGAGCGCGAAGATTTGCTGCAGACCGCCAAGGCCGAACAACAGGCTTTGCAAGCGGCCAAGCCCCGAGTGCGCCGTGCACCCCGGCCAGACGGTGCAGCCGCTCCAGCACCGGTCGCCCCGGCCGCCCGCCCCGGCCCTGCAGAACCAGACATCGGTCTCGAGGGTGCACCGAAAAAGCGCCGCCGTCGCCGCCGCAAACCTGGCGAGGGCGGCAACGCCACGGGCGATTCGGCTCACGCGGCCTGATTCCCAAGCAGCGCCCTGCCATGGCCCACTTGCCGCGCCCTGCAGTGGACGTTCACGGCACGCCCCAAGTGGTGACGGCCTACGTGGCGATCGGGGCCAATTTGGGCGATGCCCGGCAAACGGTGTTGCGCGCCTTGGATGCGCTCGCCCGCTTGCCCAGCAGCCAACTCACCGCCCGCTCTGACCTTTACCGCACAGCGCCGCACCAAGCGCAAGGGCCAGACTTTGTGAATGCCGTAGCCCGCATGGCCACCGGCTTGATGGCTCTGGATTTACTGGACGCGCTGCAGGCCCTGGAGAGCGAAGCCGGGCGTTTGCGCCCGTACCTGAACGCCCCGCGCACCTTGGACTTGGACCTGCTTTTTTATGGTGATGCCCAGATGCACAGCCCCCGCCTGACATTGCCGCACCCGCGCTGGCGCGAGCGGGCCTTTGTGCTCTACCCCTTGGCCGATGTGTGGCCTGAGCGGGTCACACCCGAAGACTTGCGCCGTGTTGCTGGGCAAGGTGTCGAGCGTTTGCCCAAGCTTGCACCCTGAGCGGGCATGGCCTGTTTGGCCGCCGTACCACCTTGACTTGACCACCTTGACTTGACCGCTTGTGCTGCCAAGCGCTGCGCTCGCTGCGCGCTGACTCATTGGCTGATCAAACGGGCCGCTTCAATTTGGTATTCAAAATAGCGCTGAAAGCTGAACACCAAGCTCGCCATCAACACGGTCGTGCCCACCAGCAGCGCGGTGACAATGCCAATCACTGTGCCCCAGTGGGTTCGACCTGCAGGGCTGAGTTCCTCGGCTTGGGGGTTGAATTTGGCATTCCATTTCTCCATCGAACTCAGTCCGTAAACAATCGCGTTCAAAGCGCAGCCAGCTATGGTGAATCCCAGCAAGGGAATCAAAATCCAGCTGAGCGTGTCGTCTTGGCCAAATGATTGAACACGCTCCAGTCCATAAAACCCCAAGGCTGTGGGAATGGGCAACAACCAGCCCAGCATGTCGGTCAAACCATAGAGGTAAAACCGGTGAAGCCCCAAAGGACCGCCCCAAAAAGTCAACCAAGTCGCGAGGGTTTTGTTTTTCATGAGGCCGATTATTGCGGAGCGGTGCTGTCACCTGCGCCCAAAGGCTTTTCCATCATCACCACATCCAGCCAGCGGTCAAATTTCCAACCGCACGACTTCAATACACCGACATGACTGAAACCCACTGAACGGTGGACACCGATCGAGCCCGTGTTGGCCGAATCGCCGATGACCGCCAAAAATTTGCGCACGCCCGCGCGTTCGGCCTGAACGCACAGCTCGGCCAAGAGGGCTCGCCCCATGCCTTGGCGGTGCGCATTTGGGGCCATGTAGATCGAGTCCTCGGCAGAAAACCGATAGGCTGGACGTGGTTTGAACCAATTGCAATAGGCAAACCCCATCACCTGGCCATGCTCCTCAATCACCAGATAGGGTAAAGCTTTGGCCAGCACATCGGTGCGCCGAGCGGCCATGTCGGCCTCGGTGGGCGGATCGATCTCGAAGGTGCCTGTGCCTGTGAGCACATGGTGGCGGTAAATGGCGGTGATGGCGGCTATGTCTTCGTCGCGGCTGGGTCGGATCAGAGGCAATGCAAGGCTCCCGTTGTATAATGATGGGCTTTTCAGTGTGTCACTGGCCGGGTGGCCAGTTGCGTGTCTCAAACGCTGAAAGAAAAAAGGATTTCCCGGCATTTGTACCGGAAAAGTCCAACCACCCAAGGATAAATCATGGTTGTTATTCGTCTGAACCGCGGCGGCTCTAAAGCACGTCCTTTCTTTAACATCGTCGTCGCCGACAAGCGCGTGCGCCGCGATGGCCGCTTTTTGGAGCGCATTGGTTTTTACAACCCTTCAGCCACTGGCGGCGAAGAAGGTTTGCGCATCGCTCAAGACCGCTTGACCTACTGGAAGAGCGTGGGCGCTCAGGCTTCTCCCACCGTGGAGCGCCTGATCCGCCAAGGTGCCAAAGCCGCAGCCTGATCGGCCAAGTCATGCGCCCCGCTTTGGATACAGCCGTGTTACCGGTTGATGCCATCGAAGTCGGGCGCATCTTGGACGCCTGGGGCATCAAAGGCTGGTTCAAGGTCTTGCCCCACAGCGCCTCGCCCGAGGCGCTTTTTGCTGCCAAAGAGTGGTTCTTGATGCCGCCTGAGCGGCCCATGAAACCCCCGCGTGGCACCGACACCCCTGCTGCAAGCCCAATGTCCACCTGGACAGAGCCCTTGCTGCTGCCCATCCAAGAGGTGAAAAACCACTCTGACACGGTGGTGGCCTGCGCTCAAGGTCTGGGCGACCGCAATGGCGCCGAGTCGCTGCGCGGCGCACGCATTTTTGTCTCGCGCGCCCGTTTTCCGGCGGCGGCCGATGGCGAGTACTACTGGGTGGACCTGCTGGGCCTGCAGGTGGTGAACCGCGAAGGCCTGCTGTTGGGCCTGGTGCGTGACCTCATGTCCACCGGGCCGCAAACCGTGCTGGTCATCGAGTCTGCCCCAGAGGCCGAAGGCGGCAAACCTGTCGAGCGCATGATCCCTTTTGTCGCGGCCTTCGTTGACGCGGTCGATTTGCCGGGCCGACGCATCACGGTCGACTGGCAACCCGACTACTGACCGCCGCCCGGCCGTGCAGGGCCATCCCCATGCGCTTTGACATCATCACCCTGTTTCCTGAACTGTTCGCGCCGTTGCTGACCAGTGGCATCACGCGCCGCGCCTACGATGGCGGTTTGGTCGATGTGCGTTTGTGGAACCCGCGTGACCATGCACAGGGCAACTACCGCCGCGTGGACGACCGGTCTTTTGGCGGCGGCCCCGGCATGGTCATGCTGGCCGAGCCCTTGTTCCAGTGCCTGAGCGCCATCCGTGCCCAGCGCCAAGAAGAGGTGCCCGCGCCCTTGGTGTTGTTCTCGCCGATGGGCCAGGCGCTGAACCACAGCGCTGTGGCGCAATGGTCACTCAGCGCGGGGGCGGTGTTGCTGTGTGGCCGCTACGAAGGCGTGGACCAGCGCTTCATCGACCAATACGTGGACCAACAAATCAGCTTGGGCGACTTTGTGCTGTCGGGCGGTGAAATCGCGGCCATGGCCTTGCTCGATGCGGTGGCCCGTTTGCAACCGGGCGTGCTGAACGACGCGGGCAGCCACCAATTGGACAGCTTCAACCCGGCAATTGATGGATTGCTGGACAGCCCGCATTACACCCGCCCCGAGGTCTGGCAAGGCCATGCCGTGCCGCCTGAATTGATGTCGGGCCACCATGCGCACATCGAACGCTGGCGTCGCGAGCAAAGCCTGCGCTTGACGGCTTTGCACCGGCCTGAGCTGCTGGCGCAAGCCCGAGAGCTTGGCAAGCTCAGCCGCGAGGACGAGGCTTTTGTGCGAGGCCTTTGAAGCGGTGTGCTGCGCCCAGCGCACAGACCAACTTCTGAGCGTTGCTGGGAAGACGTTATAATCAGAGGCTTTTCGATCCTCTACCCGCCGCGATTTGGCTCAGTCATGCCCAGAGCATGGCCCCTACAGCACAGACCGCCCCTTGTGTAGCGAGGCATGATCGGACGGAGTTCAAAAAATGAATTTGATTGAAACCCTTGAGCAGGAAGAAATTGCCCGTTTGGGCAAAGTGATTCCTGAGTTTTCCCCCGGCGACACCGTGATCGTCAGCGTCAACGTGGTGGAAGGTGCGCGCAAGCGTGTCCAAGCTTACGAAGGTGTGGTGATCGCCAAGCGCAACCGTGGTCTGAACAGCGGCTTCACGGTGCGCAAGATCTCCAGTGGTGAAGGTGTGGAGCGTACGTTCCAAACCTACAGCCCCGTGATCGCCAGCATCGAAGTCAAGCGCCGTGGCGATGTTCGCCGCGCCAAGCTGTACTACCTGCGTGACCGCAGCGGCAAGTCGGCTCGCATCAAAGAAAAGTTGCCCCAGCGCAAAGCAGCCCCTGCTGTCAAAGCCTAAAGCCTTTTCGGCCCCACAAAACAACCGCCCGGGTTTGCGCCCAGGGCGGTTTTTTTGTGCCCTGCTGCGCCGCAGCTCGGGTGTTTCAGCCTTGGCAGGAGCCGCCTTGCACGCCCCAAACGCCCAGGAGTGCAGGGCGAAAAAAAGGCCTTGCAGGGGCATGCAAGGCCTTAGGGGGCGGGCGAACTCAGTCGCCGATGGCTCTTGAGCGCTGGCTGCCTTGGAGCGACCCTGAGCGCGCCGTGGGTCAACCGCGTGTGATTTTCAGCACGCGCGTGCCGCCGCGCTTGGCAGGGCCTTCGCCTGCAGCGGCGTGGGGCTTGAAGTTGCTGGCACCAAAAGGCTTGGGGCCGCGTGCAAACTTGTCACCGGCACCGGCACCGGCACCGGCACCGGCACCGGCACCGGCACCGGCAGCGCCGCGCGGGGCGGGGCGGGCGGCGTTGCGGTTGTCACCGCCGCGCTCTTCCCAACGGCCAGCTTGACGTGGACCGTCTTGGCGGGCATCTTGGCGCGGGGCAGGGCGGCTGTCGCCCTTGTCCCAAGGGTGCGCAGGCGCAGCGCGCTGCTCAAAGCGGTCACCACCACGTGGCTCGGGACGGCTGTCGCCACGGGGTGCTTCAAAACGGCCCCCCTCTTTGCGGGCATCAAAGCGGGGTTCGCTGCGCTGCTCAAAGCGGGGTGCTTCGTCGCGGAAGTTGCCACGCGGGGCGCGGTTGTCAAAACCACCACCGCCACCTGCATCGCGGTCACGGTTGCTACCGAAGTCGCGGCCACCGGCAGCAGGACGGCCGCCGCGGAAACCACCACCGGCGTTGGCGTAGTTGCGCTCGCCGCCAAAGCGGTCACCGCCACGGCCCATGGGCTTGCGCGCTTCGGGCATGCGCACTTTGGGCTCCAGGCCAGGAATCACTTCGGCTTTGAAAGGCTGGCGTGTGTAGGCCTCGATGTCACCGATCTTGCGGCGGTCACGGATCTCGGCAAAAGTCACCGCCAAGCCGTCGCGCCCGGCGCGGCCTGTGCGGCCAATGCGGTGGGTGTAGTCCTCGGCCTTCATCGGCAAACCAAAGTTGAACACGTGGGTGATGGTGGGCACGTCGATGCCGCGCGCCGCGACGTCGGTGGCCACCAAAATTTGCACTTGGCCGTTGCGCAGCGCCATCAGGCGGCGGTTGCGCATGCCTTGGCTCAAGGCACCGTGCAGGGCCACGGCCGAGAAGCCGTCTTGCTGCAAGTCAGCGGCCAGACCGTCGCACTCGATTTGGGTGCTGGAGAACACGATGGCCTGGTCGATCGTGGCGTCACGCAACCAGTGGTCGAGCATCTGGCGCTTGTGCTGGGCGTTGTCGGCCCAGAACAGCACTTGCTTGATGTTGTTGTGCTTTTCTTGCGGGTTGTCGATCTGGATTTTCTGCACCGATGAGCCGCCGTCGTGCATCACGCGCATGGCCAGCTGCTGAATGCGTGGGGCAAACGTGGCGCTGAACATCATGGTCTGGCGGCGCTGGCTGGTCATGTCGTTGATGTCGGCCAGGTCGTCCGAAAAACCCAGGTCGAGCATGCGGTCGGCTTCGTCCACCACCAAGAACTGCACTTGGTCCAGCTTGATTTGCATGGAGCGCTGCAGGTCGAGCAAACGGCCGGGCGTGGCCACCACCAAGTTGGCGTTTTGCAGCTTGGCAATTTGCAATTGGTAAGGGATGCCGCCGACCACGTTGGCCACGCGCAAACCGCGTGTGTGCTTGACCAATTCGATGGCGTCTTGGGCCACCTGCTGGGCCAATTCACGGGTCGGGCAAACGATCAAGGCGCCCGGTGCGGGGGCTTTGAAGTTGCGGGGGTTGGTGGGGTCTTTGCGCTTGGAGCGCTTGGGGGCGGGCTCGCCCTTGGCCGCAGCGTCGGCGCAGGCTTGCTCAAACTCGGTGCGCTCGGCAGCCTCTTGCTCGGCCATTTGCTGGATCAGGGTGTGCAGCACGGGCAGCAAGAAAGCGGCGGTTTTGCCACTGCCGGTTTGGCTCGACACCATCAAGTCGGTGTAGCCTTTGGACTTGCCGTCTTTGGCGCTGCCCGCAGTGGGCAGGGCCAAAGGAATGGTGCGCAACTGCACCGCGGTGGGCTGGGTGTAGCCCAGATCGGCCACGGCTTGCACCAGTTCAGGGGCCAGGCCCAGCGCCACGAAACCGTTGGGCACATCGGCGACGGCCTCTGTGTCCATGGCATCTTCGGCCTCGTCGCCATCTTCAGTCGATTGCGCGGTGAGCTGGGCGGTGGTGTCAGGCACGATCTCGGCCGCAGCCGCGACCATGATCTCGGTGGCCAAGTTGGTCGGTGCAGCGGGAGTTGCAGCGGGCGTTGCAGCCGGAGTTGCAGGGGAGGTCGACTCGTTGGTCGGGATGCTGATTTCGGCAGGCGACAAGTCGTCCTGCACTGCGTTGAAAGTGTCGGTCATGTGTGTGTAAAAACTCGCACGGAACAACGGCATTCAACAGGTGTTGAAAGAGGCCGTGGGCACCGCAAGGTTGAAAAAACATCAACCATCAAACGGTGCTCGCGAGGGGCGCTGGGCGTGGAGCCTGGCCGCTGAGAGTGACCCTATCTTTGGGTCAAGGCATGAAGGGAGATGTGAGAAATGCTGCAATCAAGATGCAGCAAGCCAGCGATTATGGCACGGTCTTTGGAAAACGCTAGGGTTTTCCCGCAAAAATATCACAGGCGGATGAAATGCTCGCGGTAGTGCGCCAATTCATCGATGGATTCGTGCACATCGGCCAGGGCGGTGTGCTTTTGTTGCTTTTTGAAACTGGCGTAAACCTCGGGCTTCCAGCGGCGTGACAGCTCCTTGAGGGTGCTCACATCCAAATTGCGGTAATGGAAAAACGCTTCGAGCTGGGGCATGAATTTGACCAAAAAGCGGCGGTCCTGGCTGATGGTGTTGCCGCACAGCGGCGAGCTGTTCTTGGGCAGGTATTTTTTCAAGAAAGCCAAAATCTGCGCCTCGGCGTCGGCCTCGCTGATGGTCGAGGCCTTGACTTTGTCGATCAGGCCGCTTTTGCCGTGGGTGCCTTTGTTCCACTTGTCCATTTGGTTCAGCAAGGCCTCGCTTTGGTGGATCACCAACACCGGGCCTTCGATGCGGGGTGTCAGGTGCGGGCCGGTCAAGATGACCGCAATCTCTAGCAAGCGTTCTTTTTCGGGGTCAAGGCCCGACATTTCGCAATCGATCCAGACCAGGTTTTGGTCGGACTTGGCCAATTCAGTGGCCTCGCAGGAGAGGGGGGTGGTGTTCGCATCAAGCATACGCCGATTGTCGCCGATGCCGTGTTCAGATCGTGCAAGGGCTTGACCGACAAAGCCAGGGCAGAGGCCGCCTCTTGAAGCCCCAAACCCTTGCAGCCAAGAACTTGAAGCTGCCCCTCCTACAATCTGGGCATGAACCCTTCGATGACCCTGACCTTGTCACTGGTGCTGGCCCTGCTGGCGCATGTGGCGCTGAAATTTTGGCTCAATGCCCGCCAGGTGCGGCATGTGGCGCGCCACCGCAGTGCGGTGCCGCCGGCCTACGCCAACACCATGGTCTTGGCAGACCACCAAAAAGCGGCCGATTACACCTTGGCCAAAGCCCGCTTGTCACAAATTGACATCGCTCTGGATGCGGCCGTGCTGCTGGGCTGGACGCTGCTGGGCGGCCTGCATGCGCTGAACCAAGTGTTGCTGGAGTGGATGGGGCCGGGCATGGCGCAGCAAATCGCGCTGGTGCTCGCTTTCACTTTGGTGGGCGGACTGATCGGCTTGCCCTTGTCGCTGATGCAAACCTTTGGTGTGGAGCAGCGTTTTGGCTTCAACAAGACCACGCCCGCCTTGTGGCTGGGCGACATGGCCAAGGGGCTGGTGCTGGGTCTGGCGCTGGGCCTGCCGCTGCTGTGGGTGGTGCTGTGGCTGATGCAGGCGGGCGGCGCGTGGTGGTGGCTTTGGGCTTGGGGCGTGCTGGTGGTTTGGCAACTGTTTTTGATGGCGATTGCCCCGAATGTGATCATGCCGCTGTTCAACAAGTTCACGCCGCTCGAAGACGAGTCGCTCAAAGCGCGTGTGCAGGGTTTGATGCAGCGCGCGGGCTTCACCGCCAAAGGTTTTTTTGTGATGGACGGCAGCCGACGCTCGGCCCACTCGAACGCGTTTTTCACCGGCTTTGGGGCCAGCAAGCGCGTGGTGTTTTTTGACACGCTGCTCAAGCAATTGAGCCCGGCCGAAATGGAAGCGGTGCTGGCCCATGAGTTGGGTCACTTCAAGCACAAGCACATCTTGAAGAGGCTGCTGACCGGTTTTGCCATGAGCTTGGCCGGCTTGGCTTTGCTGGGCTGGTTAATGCAGCAAATTTGGTTTTACACCGGCTTGGGTGTGCTGCCCAATTTGACAGGCAGCAACAACGCCTTGGCGCTGGTCTTGTTCATGCTGGTGACGCCGGTGTTCACTTTGTTTTTTGCGCCCTTGTCGTCTTGGCGCTCGCGCCAGGCGGAGTTTGAGGCCGATGCCTATGCGGTGTCGCAAACGCCGGGCGCAGACCTGTCGTCGGCCTTGCTCAAGCTCTACCAAGACAATGCCTCGACCCTCACGCCCGACCCTTGGTATGTGAAGTTTTACTACTCACACCCCCCGGCCAGCGAGCGCCTGCACCGGATGAAGGCCGCATGAGCAGCGCACCCGTGCGCGCCCTGCAAGCCACCGAGGTGATCGTGGCGCTCAGCCAACTGTCGGGTTGGCGTTTGTCGGGCGATGGCGACAACGTCGCCATCGAAAAAAGCTTCACATTTGCCCAGCACACGCACGCTTTGCTGTTCGTCAACAGCGTGGGCTGGTTGTCTGAAAAACTCCACCACCACCCCGAGATGGTGCTGACTTACCAGCGCTGTGTGGTGCGCTGGAACACCCACGACGTGCGCGGCCTGAGCCGTTTGGATTTTGAAGCCGCCACGCAAACCGACGCCTTGTGGCCGGTTTGAGCGGCATGCACAAAGCCAAATCTCCCCCCACCCTGGCGGCCGCTGCTCACCTGGAACCGGGCTTGGTGGTCGCCACCTACGGCCGCCATTGCTTGGTCGAAACCCCCGAAGGCCGCCGTTTGATTTGCCACCCCCGTGGCAAGAAAAACCAAGTGGTGGTGGGCGATCAGGTGCTGTGGCAAACCGCAGGCGACGAGGGCAGCATCGAACAGCTGCAAGCGCGCCGCAACCTGTTTTACCGGCAGGACGAAATCCGCACCAAATCCTTTGCCGCCAACTTGGACCGTGTGCTGATCCTGATCGCGGCCGATCCCGAATACTCCGAGAGCCAGCTGTCACGCGCGCTGGTGGCCGCCGAGGCTGAGCGCATCACGCCCATCATCGCGCTCAACAAAAGCGATCTGGCCCAACCCTTTGCCCAAGCTTGGGCGCGTTTGGCCCCTTACCGGGCCATGGGTTACAGCGTGATGCCCATCAGCCTGAGCCCCCGCAGCCCGGTGGCAGACGATGGTGTGGCCGCCTTGTGCAAGCATTTGCAGGGCTTGACCAGCTTGGTGCTGGGCCCGTCGGGCAGTGGCAAGAGCACCTTGATCAACCGCTTGGTGCCCGGTGCCCAGGTGGAAACCGGCGAGATTTCTCTGGCGCTGAACTCGGGCAAACACACCACCACCAGCACCCGCTGGTATTGGGTGCCCGCGCTGGACAGCTCGGACGATGCCGACGCCTTACCAGGTGGCTTGCGCGGCGCCTTGATCGACTCGCCGGGCTTTCAAGAGTTTGGACTGAACCACATCGAGCCCAAGAGCCTGGCCGACTGCATGCCCGATTTGCGCCAGCATCTGGGCGGCTGCAAGTTTTACAACTGCACACACCTGCACGAACCGGGTTGCGCTGTGTTGGCACAGGTGGAAAGCGAACAACACCCCGGCACCATCAGCCTGCGACGGCACCGCATTTACGCGCAGTTGTTCGAAGAATTGGGCCAGCAGCGCTGGTGAAGGCAAGGGCTTGTCAGCCCACCAAGTTGGCCATGGTCAGCAAGGCCAGCAGCAGCAACCACATGGTCACGGTGCGCCAGACCAAGCCAACCACTTGCGCAAAGTGCGCCGCGCTGGGTTCACGGCCCGGTGTGCTGCGGCTGTCAGGCTTTTCTGTCGGCGCTGCTGCGTCATCTGTGGCTTGCAAAGCCGTGCCACCCAAGCGGATGTTGATGGCCCCAGCCGTTGCGGCCAAAACAACGCCATCGTTGTCGGACGGGAAGTTTTGAGCGTGGTGTCGCCAGCCATCCATGGCATCTTCGAAGCTGCCGACCATGGCAAAACCCAAAGCCGTCATGCGCGAGGGCAACCAGTCAAGTGCTTGCCAAGCCCTGGCAGAGACCGAGCGCAGCACTTCGCTGGGCAAGGAGCCGTCTGCAGAGGGTTCTTGCCAGCGTCGCTGCGCAAACTCGGTGAGTCGGTAAATCACCGCGCCCACAGGCCCTAAACCGACCAAGGACAAGGCGGTGTACCAAAAAAACACGCCGAACACATGGCGGTGCGCGGCGATGATGGAATATTCGATCAAGTGCCGCACAATTTCACTGCGCGGAATTTGCCCCACTTGCACTTGCTGCCATTGCGCGAGCAGCTCACGGGCTTGCTCTTCATCGCCGTTTTCGAGCGCATCGCGGATGCCCGTGAAGTGGTGGCTGAACTGCCGAAAGCCCAGCGTCACATACAACACCGCCACATTCCAAGCAACAGCCAACCACCAGCCCACGCCCCAGGCCAGTGACCAGTGCACCAAAACCACCAACAAAGCTGGACTGAGCACCGTGATGCCCCAAGCGATCCAAGCTTGCGGGCGTGTGCCTGCATCAAAAATGCGCACAACCCAGGCCGACCACAGGTGCACAAAGTGGAAAAACTGGCTGCCGTTTTTGAGGGGTCGCACTTGTTCAAGCACCAAAGCCAGCAAAATCGCAAAAAAGTTCATGGCAATCTCAAGTGCAAGGTTGGGCCACCAAAAAGCGGTAGAAGTTGCGCAGCATACCGGCCGTCGCGCCCCAGATGAAACGCTCGACCAGCATCGGGTCGCCATTGGCTGCGGTGCGATTTTCTTGGTAAGGCATGGAAAACCACTGCCGCTGAGCCCCTTGCCACTGACTGGCGTGACGCCGATGGTTGGCCGGATTCATCAAAAACGACAAAGGCACTTCGAAGACATCGTCCACTTCTTGGGCGTTGGGGCGCAACTCAAAATCCGGTGAAACCAAGCCAATCACAGGCGTCACCCAAAAAGAGGTGCCTGTGATGTAGGTGGGCAACTCCCCAATCACCTGCACATGCTTGGCCTCTAGCCCCACCTCTTCATGGGCCTCGCGCAAAGCGGTTGCTTGCATGTTGAGGTCTTGCGGGTCAACTCTGCCGCCCGGAAAAGCAATTTGTCCCGAATGGGTCGTCATGTGCGCCGATCGCCTGGTCAACAACACCGTGGGCGTGGATGCCGCTGGGCCGCGCAAAACAAGAGGCACCAAAACAGCGGCTTTGGCGGGTGCTCTGTCAGAGGAAAAACCATCTCTCTCAATCTCAGGATGCCAAACCGGCGGGCGCGCAAACCTGGCCTTGATGGCCTCAGGTTGCAGGCAGGCAGGGGGCACAGCTGGCAGATCGTGATCGGTCTGCCAAGCAGAAACTTGCCGGGGGTCAAAGTGAGAAATGGAAGACACAGGCGGCATTTATAACCCACCGAGGATCTTTTTTGGCCGAGCAAACCTGTTTGGCCGGTGTTTTGATGCCCGTTGAGCCGCGCGCAATGGCGCGCTTGACGCGTGGTTCACCTGCGCAGCACCCAGGCTGACGGTGCTTGTACCGTGTGGCATGCACCCCACGGTGTCCAAAAAGACAGGCAGGCACTGTTGCCAAAATGCCCATTTCAGCAAGCCCAAGCCGCCAGCGCGAAGATCGGCTTGCGCTAAGTCGTAAAATGGCCCAGTTGCGATATTTAGCAACGTTACCGGTTACAACTATGGATACCCCTCAATTTATGAAACGCGACTACTTTTCTCATGATCCACGTTCTGATCGCCGTTTTGGCGAATACCGGGGCGGCTCTTGCATGGCGCTGATCGACGGACGGTTTTTGATTTGGCTGGCCCAGCAAGGGGCTGTGGGTGCCTCGGGCGAATCGGTCAACCGCCAGGGCTTGTTGGGGCTGCTGTCACAGGCCCTGACAAACGCCGCGCTGGATGTGGACCTGCGCAGGATTTACTGGTACAGCGATCGCACGGACGGTGTGGCCATTGACGACCAAATCGTGCGTTTGGTCCAGGCCCACGATGCGGATGGCGGCGCTTCCTTGTTGCGCGCCATGGGCCACGACCTCAAGCAGTTGGCCGACCACCACGCCTGTGACCATGTCTTGGTGGCCAGCGACGACGAGCGCTTTTTGTCCACCATTGACGAGGCCCAACTCAAAGGCGTGAGTGTGCATTTGCTGGCCGATGAGTCGGCACGCAACATGCCGCAAATGGCGCGCACCGATCCGGGCTGGGCGCGCTTGTTGTCTCAAGGCGACCGGCGCGTGGTGGTCAATTCGCAGGCCTTGACCGACATGCTGCAAGGCAAGTTACCGATAGGAATGGGCGTTGCCTTGGAGGAGGTGCAAGCCCTGCGCGCCTCCATGCAAGAGGTCATCACCGAATGGTGGACCGACGAGCCCGAAGATCTGCGCGAAGACTTGCGCGACGCGCTGCAAGTGAGCCGGGGTATTCCGCAAGAGGTTGACCGCCAGCTGTTGTTGCGCATGCGCCAGCGTTTGGCCCGCGCCTTGAGCTTGCCTGAGAAAAAAATGTTGCGCGAAACCTTGCGTGCCGTGGTGGCAGTGCCCGCCGCCCCCGACGCGATGCTGGACGACAATTTGATGCCCGAATTCAACGCGTGACGCAACTTCACGCGGCTTCACGCGTCGCAAAGCCTTGGGTCTTGGCCCAGCTGTTTGACCCTGGCCCAAGGCTTTGATGGCCAACCCAGCATGCCTGGCCGGGCCCGCTTGAGGGCAGCGGGCAGAGCAGGGCTTGTGATGGCTGTTTGGGGTGGGCACGGACATGCGCATTGGCGCTATTGCCAGTAATTGCAATTTGTTGCAATTTAATATCATTAAAGTATTAAATTTGAATAATTGCTGGTAAATTTGAGCCCTTCTACAGGCATCTCAAGGCGCAAGCACCATGAACACCATCCCCCAGTTGTCGCAGTTGAACAAGCGCAAGTTCAGCGCATGCGCGCAGCCAGACCACTTCACACTGGCGATTCACCAAGAGGCCGAAAACGCCTTGTCCATGGCGCTGCACCACCTGCGCTCGGGCGGTGGCAACTTGCCCAGTGCCAAGCTCAAGGTCGCGCAAGCTTTGGGCGCTTTGAACCGTCTGGAAATGTTGAGTTTGCGATTGGGCGAACCCGCCGCAGATCGCGCTTGAAAAACCCCTGTAAGCGCTTTTGATTTGCAGTTGGCCATGGTGATGGGGCTGGCTCAAGACCCGTACCTTATTGATCCGGCCCTGTGAAGTTTGAAATGGACGGGCTCAAGCCACTTTTTTGCACGCCGTGCTTTATTGCTGTCATGCCGACCCCGAGCTGGAACCCAGAGAGCACATGGGGTGTGCGCAAAGGGCCGCTGTGTTCAATGGGTCTTGGATTTACGCCCGGGATGACAAAAATGCCCGGGATCACAAAAAACAGGCTGACAGCGCATGGCGCATGGCCAGTCATCAGTTGGGGGTGTGGTAGCGCGTGACGCGTTCGACCTCGTTTTTGGAGCCCAGCACCACGCTCACGCGTTCGTGCAGTTGGGTGGGTTGCAGGTCCAGGATGCGCTGTTTGCCATTGGTGGCCGCGCCACCGGCTTGCTCGATCAGCCAGCTCATGGGGTTGGCCTCGTACAGCAGGCGCAGCTTGCCCGCCTTGTGCGGTTCGCGCTTGTCCCAGGGGTACAAGAAGACGCCGCCACGGGTCAGGATGCGGTGCACATCGGCCACCATGCTGGCGATCCAGCGCATGTTGAAGTCTTTGCCGCGTGGGCCGTCTTTGCCCTGCAAGCACTCGTCGATGTAGCGGCGCACCGGTTCATCCCAGTGGCGCATATTGCTCATGTTGATGGCAAATTCCTTGGTGTCCGGGGGCACTTGCACGTTTTCTTGCGTCAAGACAAACGAGCCTTGTTCGCGGTCCAAGGTGAACATGGCCACGCCATCGCCCACCGTGAGCACCAGCGTGGTTTGCGGGCCGTAGACGCAATAGCCTGCAGCCACTTGTTGTTTGCCCGGTTGCAAAAAGTCTTGCTCGGTCACGCCCGAGACCTTGAGCGGGTCGTGTGCATTCACACCATCGGCTTTTTTCAACACGCTGAAGATGGTGCCGATGCTGACGTTCACGTCGATGTTGGAGGAGCCGTCCAGCGGGTCAAACATCAACAGGTACTCGCCCTGGGGGTAGCGGTTGGGCACCAGGTAAATGCTGTCCATTTCCTCGCTGGCCATGGCCGCCAAGTGACCGCCCCATTCGTTGGCTTCGAGCAGCACCTCGTTGGCGATGATGTCCAGCTTCTTTTGCACCTCGCCTTGCACGTTCTCGCTGTCGGCGCTGCCCAGCACCCCGCCCAAAGCGCCTTTGTTCACCGCGTGGCTGATGCTTTTGCAAGCGCGCGCCACGACTTCGAGCAGCAGGCGCAAATCGGCCGGGATATGGCCCTTGTCGCGTTGCTGTTCCACAAGGTAGCGGGAGAGGGAGATTTTGGAGCTCATGTTCATTCCTTGGGTTCAGGCGTTTCGAGACATGGCCTTGGTCATCAGTCTGCACTCAGGGCGCGGCTGATCACTTCACGCACATCGTTGGACAGGTCGGCTTTGGCCGCCACGCGCTCGATGGCGACTTTGGCCGCGCTGCGGTAGGGCTCGGCCAGGCGGCTCCAGCGGTCCATGGCGCGGGCCAGGCGGGCTGCTACCTGGGGGTTGATGGCGTCCAGCGCCAACACCTGATCGCTCCAGTACACGTAGCCTGCCGCGTCCAAGCGGTGAAAGGCCGCCGGGTTGGCGCTGCAGTAGCTGGAGATCAGGCTGCGGGCGCGGTTGGGGTTGCGCAGGCTGAAGTCTGCGTGCAGCATGAGTTGGCGCACGCGCGGCAACACGTCGCCCGCGCGGTCGGGCGCACCCGCTTGCAGGGCGAACCATTTGTCAATCACCAAGGCCTCGTTTTGGAACAGTTGGTGGAACAAGGCCAGGGCGTCTTGCGCCAAAGCATGGCCACTGACCACCAGCGCCGACAGGGCGTTGAAGCGGTCGGTCATGTTGCTCGCGTCTTTGAACTGCTGGTAGACCCGGCCGGGTGTCATGGCATCGCCATGGTGCACGGCGGCCACACACAACATGCCCATGGCCAGACCGGCCAAAGCGCGGCGGCCACTGGACAGTGCGTCGGGCGAGTAAGCGCCCTTGTGTTGGTGCGCCTCCCAGGCCCATTGCCAATCGGCTTGCAGGGCCACGGCCAGTTGCAGGCGCATGTTCTCGCGCAAGGCGTGTACGCGCTGCGGGTCGACCACGTCGAGTTGGTCGGCGATGTAGTTCTCAGACGGCAGCGTCAGCGCCAAGTCCTTGAAGGCCGCATCCAGCGCCGGGTGGCGCAGCACATGGCGCAGCGCGTCGATCAAGGCCTCAGACAGCACGGGCTGGCCCGTCAGGTCTTTGTTTTGCTGGATGGCGTCCAGCGCGCTTTGCAGCATCAGGCGCTGCCCCGCTTCCCATTGGTTGAAGGGGTCGCTGTCGTGCGCCAGCAAGATCAGCAAATCATCGGCTGACAAACCGTCCTCCAGCAGCACCGGGGCGCTGAAACCGCGCAGCAAAGACGGCACCGGCTCGCTGTCGATGTTCTCAAAACGGTAGCTGGCGCTGGCCTGCGACAGCACCACGGTGTGCTGTGGCAGCGCATCATGGCTGCCTGCCAATTGCAAGGGCAGGGCTTGGCCATCGCGGCTGAGCAAGCCCAGGGTGACTGGGATCACAAACGGCGCTTTCACCGCTTGGCCGGGCGTGGCCGGGCAGCTTTGGCTGAGGGTCAGGGTGTAAGCGCGCTCGGCCGCGTTGTAGGCCCCTGTCGCCTGCAGGCGGGGCGTGCCCGCTTGGCTGTACCAGTGCTTGAAGACGCCCAGTTGCTGCGCGAGCGCCGAGCCGGGGTTGGCGTCGGCGATGGCTTGGGCAAAATCGTCGCAGGTCACGGCCTGGCCGTCATGGCGCTCAAAATACAGCTTCATGCCTTTGGCAAAGCCGTCGCGCCCTTGGCTGTCCGCCGCTGAGGCCACCAGGGTTTGCATCATGCGAACGACTTCCGAGCCTTTTTCGTAGATGGTGACGGTATAAAAGTTGTTGATCTCCACATAGCTGTCGGGCCGCACCGGGTGGGCCATGGGGCCTGCATCTTCGGCGAACTGCGCGGTGCGCAAAACACGCACGTCCTCAATGCGCTTGACCGCGCGGGCGCTGGCCGTGCCGGCCATGTCTTGGCTGAACTCTTGGTCGCGGAAAACCGTCAAGCCCTCTTTGAGCGAGAGCTGAAACCAGTCTCGGCAGGTGATGCGGTTGCCGGTCCAGTTGTGGAAGTATTCATGGCCCACGACCGATTCGATGTGGGCAAAATCCAGGTCGGTGGCGGTGGTCGGGTTGGCCAACACGTACTTGGTGTTGAAGATGTTCAGGCCCTTGTTTTCCATCGCGCCCATGTTGAAGTCGCTGGTGGCCACGATCATGAAGCGTTCCAAATCGAGCGGCAGGCCAAAGCGGGCTTCGTCCCAGGCCACGCTGGCCATGAGCGAGTTCATCGCGTGTTCGGTCTTGTCCAAGTCGCCGGGGCGCACAAACACCTGCAGCAAATGCTCGACCCCGCTGCGGCTGGTGATGCGTTGTTCGCGGGCCACCAGTTGCCCTGCGACCAAGGCAAACAAATAGCAGGGCTTTTTGTGCGGGTCGACCCACTTGGCAAAGTGGCGTCCGTCGTCCAGTGCGCCTTGCTCGACCAGGTTGCCGTTACTCAGCAGCACCGGGTACTGGGCTTTGTCGGCGCGCAGCGTGACGGTGTAGCTGGCCATCACGTCCGGGCGGTCCAGGAAGTAGGTGATGCGGCGAAAACCCTCGGCCTCGCACTGGGTGAAGAAGGAGTCGTTGCTGACGTACAGGCCCATCAGCTGGGTGTTTTTTTCGGGGTTGCAGGTGGTGAAGATTTCCAGATCAAAGGGCTGGTGACCTTCGGGCAGGTTTTCCAGCACCAACTGCCCACCCTCTATCTTGAACGAGGTGCCCGCACCGTTGACCAGCACCCGCGCCAGGTTCAGCTCTTCGCCATCCAGGCGCAGCGGCTGCGCCGCCACGTCGGGGTTGCGGCGCAGGCGCATTTTGTTGAGCACGCGGGTTTTGGCCGGGTCCAGATCAAAGGTCAAATCGACCGTGTCGATCCAAAAAGCCGGGGCGGCATAGGCTTCCCGGCGAATCGCTGTGGCTTGTCCTTCACGCATCACATGTGTCCTGTCTTGGTCGTTGGTTCGTCATCGCGAGCGCAGTGTGGCGATCCAGGAAACTGGACGGCCATGCTGCGCTCGCAGCAATGGGCTAAGCAGCGGTTTGTTGCTCATTGACCCTTGGCATTTTGCTCAGAGGCCTTGTTTCAGTGAGGCTTCGATGAACGCATCGAGGTCGCCATCGAGCACTTTTTGGGTGGCCGATATTTCGACGTTGGTGCGCAAATCCTTGATGCGGCTGTTGTCCAGCACATAGCTGCGGATCTGGTGACCCCAGCCCACATCGGTCTTGGTGTCTTCCAGTTTTTGCTGCTCTTCCATGCGCTTGCGCATCTCAAAGTCGTACAGGCGCGAGCGCAGGCGTTGCCAAGCGACGTCGCGGTTGCTGTGTTGGCTTCGGCCGTCCTGGCACTGCACCACGATGCCCGTGGGGATGTGCGTCAGACGCACGGCCGAGTCGGTCTTGTTGATGTGCTGACCGCCCGCGCCGCTGGCACGGAAGGTGTCGGTGCGCACGTCTGATGGGTTGATGTTGATCTCGATCGAGTCGTCGATTTCGGGGTACACAAACAGCGAGGCAAAAGACGTGTGGCGGCCGCCTGACGAGTCGAACGGGCTCTTGCGCACCAGGCGGTGCACGCCGGTTTCGGTGCGCAGCAAGCCAAACGCGTATTCGCCTTCGATCTTGATGGTCGCGCCCTTGATGCCCGCGGTGTCGCCCGGGGTTTCGTCTTCCACCGTGGCCTTG
>NZ_JBIKIL010000008.1:0-54731 GCF_044361645.1 Limnohabitans sp.
CCAGGCTCAGCGACTTGTCCAGGCCCAGCCAAACGTTTTCGGCCACGGTGAGCGTGTCAAACAGGCTGAAGTGCTGAAACACCATGCTGATGCCCAGCTTGCGCGCTTCTTGTGGGTTGCGGATGTTGACCGGCTGGCCCTTGAAAAACACCTGGCCCTCATCGGGCTTGACCGAGCCGTAGATGATTTTCATCAGCGTGGACTTGCCCGCGCCGTTTTCACCCAACACGGCATGGGCCTGCCCCGGCATCACCGTGAGCGACACGTCCTGGTTGGCCACCACGCCGGGGTAGCGTTTGGTGATGCCTTGCAAAGACAAGAGGGGGGTGGTCATGACGGGCTCAAGGGGTTCGGATGGGGCAATTGGGCTGCACTGATTTTCACCTGTTCGCGCAACCACCGAGCAGAGGCCGACGCATGGCTGCGTTCGTGCCACAACTGGTAATAGACCATCTTGGGGAAATCCACCGGGCAAGGCAGCATCGTCAAACCCGGCAGCGCTTCCGGGCCTTGCAAAAAGCGCTGGCAATACTGGCGGCCCGTGGTCAACACAAGCAAACTCGATGCCACCATGCGCGGCATCAAACCAAAGTGGGCGCAACGCGCCGAAATGTTGCGCACCCAACCGCGCTGATCCAGGTGCTCGTCGATCACACCGCGCCAGCCAAGGTAAGCTGGGGTGGGCGCAATGTGCTCACAAGCCAGCCAGTCGTCCTGCGTCCAGCCCCGGCGCACCGCCGGGTGTTGGCTGCTGACCAGGCACACCACATCGTCTTCAAACAATTGGGCGCGGTGCAGCTCTTCGCTGGGCTGGGCCCAGTTGCCAATGACCACATCGATCAGGCCCTGACCCAGATCGTGCGCGTACTGAGCCTGTGCAGACAGCGCATGCACTTCCACCCGGCAGCCCGGTGCCAGCGACTTGATGCGCGCCACCACCGAGGGCAAAAACAAAGGGTCCAGTGTGTCGCTGGCAGCAATGCGGAAAGTCTCGCCAGCATGGGCGGGGTCAAACACACGGGCGGGCGAAAACAGGCTCTCGGCCGATTGCAGGATTTGCGACACCGGCCCCAGCATCTGCAGGCCCACATCGGTGGGCACCATGCCGGTGCCAGAGCGCACCAAAATCGGGTCCCCCGTCAGCTCACGCAGGCGTTTGAGCGCCACGGACACGGCGGGCTGCTGCTGGCCCAGTCGCATGGCGGTTTTGGAGACACTGCGTTCGGTGAGCAAGGTGTGAAGGGTTCGAATGAGTTGAAGGTCGATCTTGTCAAAAAGATGCGGCGGCTTCATATCAGATTCCCGATACAGCTTATGGCTTGGCGCATGCGCATTGCAGGGTTAACCCCGAAAAATTTGCGCGCCATCCATGCTAGTTGATCGCTCTTGCCCATGCCTTTGTCTCTGAAGTTGCCACTGTTTTTTCATTGCGGGTCGGTCACGCTGCCAAACCGCGACTTTTAAAGAATGCAGGGGAATGTAACACCTGTGCATGTGGCGACATGTGCCGAAGAAGTCGTTTACTTTGCCAATGGCGCAGACACCGTCTGCGCCATTGGACTGGCCTCAAGTTCAGCGCGCCACAGTCAAGATCCTGGATGACTTGCTTGGTCTGAATAACAAGAAAGTGAGGCCAGCCATTCCCAAAACCCCATAGCCAGTATCGTGATTTGGGCATATCAGCCCAAAGGCTTTGGTCTAGCATGAAGCACGCACAAGACGATGCCCATGAACCCAACTCCTCACCCTGTTACCGAAGCCCCCCTGCGCTTTTGGCACCGCGATGCGGTGGTTGAGCGCTGTCACGTTCCCCCCGACCGAACTTTGCTCGACCTGTTGCGCGAAGACCTGCGCCTGACCGCCACCAAAGAGGGTTGCGCAGCGGGCGACTGCGGGGCTTGCACCGTGGTGGTGGCAGAAGCCGTGAACGGGTGTTTGCACTACCGCGCTGTCAACAGCTGCATCAAGCCCGCGCACGCCATCGACGGCCTGGCGCTGTGGACCGCCGCCGACCTGGCCCAAGCCGACGGCACGCTGCACCCGGTGCAGCAAGCCATGCTGGCGTGCCATGGCTCGCAGTGCGGCTTTTGCACCCCCGGTTTTGTCATGAGCCTGTTTGCGCTGTACCAGCGCACGGTGGCGCTTGGCCAAGGCGTGGACAAGCACAGCGCCATGGAGGCCTTGTCGGGCAATCTGTGCCGCTGCACAGGCTACCGACCCATCGTGCAAGCGGCTTGCAGCATGGGCGAGCAGCCCAACCGCCGCTTAAACGAAACCCCCATCGTGGTCGCTTTGCAAGCCTTGGCCGACACAGCCCCTGCGACCCATCGCAGCGCCTACCAACGGCCTACCGACTTGCACGGCCTACTGCAAGCTCGCGCCCATCATCCGCAAGCGCAACTGCTGGCCGGGGCCACCGACGCGGGCTTGTGGCTCACCCAAGGCCTGCGCCGCCTGCCGCAAATCATCGACCTCACCCGCGTGGCCGAGTTGCGCCGGGTAGAGCATTACCCGCAGCACATCGCCATCGGCGCGGCGGTGAACTTGCAAGACGCTTTTGAAGCGCTGGCCGCCGACCGGCCGGTGATCGCGCCCTTTGGCGAGCGCTTTGCGGGCTGGCCGGTGCGCCAGTCGGGCACGCTGGGCGGCAATGTGGCCAACGGCTCGCCGATTGGCGACAGCATGCCGTTGCTCATCGCACTCGGCGCACAGCTGGTGCTGATGGCCTGGAGGAAAGGCCGCGCGGTGCACCGCCATGTGCCGCTCGAGCAGTTTTACACCGGCTACCGCCAAAGCCTGCTGGCCCCGGACGAGGTACTGGCTTGGGTGGTGGTGCCCAAGCCTTTGCCAGGCGAATGGCTGGGCGTCTACAAAGTGTCCAAGCGCCATGAAGACGACATCTCGGCCGTGTGTTTGGCGGTGCAGCTGCATGTCGAAAATGGGCACATCAACGCCGTGCGCATCGGCGCGGGCGGTGTGGCGGCCACACCTGTGCGGGCGCTGAAAACAGAAGCGGCCCTGCTGGGTCAAGTCTGGAACGAAACCTCCTTGCAACAAGCCCAAACGGTCATACAGCAAGAGTTTTCACCGCTGAGCGATTTGCGCGCCAGCGCCAGCTACCGCCGCCAGATCCTTGCCCAGCTGCTGCGCCGCGCCTGGCTGGAGAGCACAGGGCACCTCACCGTTCGACTGGAGGCAGTCGCATGAAAACGCCATCCAGCAAAGCCCCAGACAGCAGCACCCACCGCTTTCACGAAAGCGCCTGCGCGCAGGTGCAAGGCCGCGCCAGTTACATCGACGACCTGCCCTTGCTTGAGGGCACGCTGCACGCCGCGCCGCTGATGAGCCCGGTGGCCAATGCCCAACTGCTCGACATGGACCTGAACGCCACCCTCGCCTCGCCCGGTGTGAGCGGGGTGGTCACCGCAGAGGACATCCCGGGTGACCCGCTGCTGGCCACCTTGGTGCACGACGAACCCATCTTTGCCGGGCCACAACTCATGCACGTGGGCCAGGTGATGGGTTTGGTGCTGGGCCACAGCCACACCCAAGCGCGGCAGGCCGCACGCCTGATGCGATTGCAGACGAAGAACGACACGCCCTTGCTGCACGCCCGCGATGCCCTGCAAGCGGGCAGCTTTGTGTTGCCCCCAGTCACGGTGCAGCGCGGCGACGCCACTGCGGCCTTGCGCGCCGCAGCCCACCAATTGCAAGGCGCGCTGGAGATCGGCGGGCAAGAACATTTTTATTTGGAAAGCCAGATCGCCTACGCCATCCCGCAAGACAAGGGCCACTGGCTGATCCACAGCGGCACACAGCACCCGGGCGAGGTGCAGCACTGGGTGGCGCATGCGCTGCACATTCCGCTGTCGCAGGTGCGGGTGGTGTGCCGTCGCATGGGCGGCGGCTTTGGCGGCAAAGAAACCCAAGCCGGACATTTGGCGGTGTGGGCGGCGCTGGCCGCGCACAAGTTTGGGCGGCCGGTGAAGATGCGGCTCGACCGGGGCGACGACATCCTGATCACTGGCAAGCGCCACCCTTTCAGCCACGACTGGAGCGTCGGCTTTGATGCAACTGGCCGCGTGCTGGGGCTCGATTCGGTTCAGCTGGTGCACTGCGGGCACAGCGCCGACCTGAGCGGCCCGGTGGCCGATCGGGCGATTTTTCACACCGACAACGCTTATTTTTTAAGCGACCTGCAAATCACCTCGCACCGCTGCAAGACGCACACCCAAAGCCACACGGCGTTCCGCGGCTTTGGCGGGCCGCAAGGCGTGCTCTTGATCGAGACCGTCATGGGCGACATGGCCCGGCACTTGGGGCTGGATGCGCTCGATGTGCGCTTGGCCAACCTGTACGGCGTGGCGGATGGTGAAAACAAGCGCGACACCACGCCCT
This sequence comes from Limnohabitans sp., assembly GCF_044361645.1. GTDB lineage: Bacteria > Pseudomonadota > Gammaproteobacteria > Burkholderiales > Burkholderiaceae_C > Limnohabitans_A. The sequence continues at coordinate 4,399 of NZ_JBIKIL010000008.1, forward strand.
ACGGCATGAAGGTCGAAGACAACATCCTGCACCCACTGATGACCCAGCTGGCCGAGCGCTGCAACTACCGCACACGCCGCCGCGCCATCAGCGACTGGAACGACCAGCACACGGTCATCAAAAAAGGCCTGGCGCTCACGCCGGTCAAGTTCGGCATCAGCTTCACCGCCACGCAGTTCAACCAGGCGGGCGCGGTGGTCTCGGTCTACACCGACGGCAGCGTGCGCGTGAACCACGGCGGCACCGAAATGGGCCAAGGCCTGCACACCAAGGTGTGTGGCTTGGTCGCGCGTGTGTTGGGCCTGCCCGCCACCCAAGTGCAAGCCAGCGCCAGCGACACCGACCAAGTGGCCAACGCCAGCGCCACCGCGGCTTCGAGCGGCACCGACCTGAACGGCCGCGCCGCCGAAAACGCCGCGATACAAGTGCGCCAGAACATCGCCGCCTGCATCGCCAAGGTCGATGGCTGCAGCGCCGAGGGCGTGCGTTTTGAAGGCGGCCAAGTCATCAGCCCCGCGCGCCAGCGCAGCTTCACCGAGGCCGTGCAATACGCCTATGGCCAGCGCGTACAACTGTGGAGCGACGGCTTTTATGCCACGCCCAAAATCCACTACGACCGCAGCACCTTGAGCGGCAGGCCGTTTTATTACTTCGCTTATGGCGCGGCCTGCAGCGAGGTGGCTATCGACACGCTCACGGGCGAATACCGCGTGCTGCGCACCGACATCCTGCACGACGTGGGGCATTCGCTGCACCCCGAAATCGACATCGGCCAGATCGAAGGCGGTTTTGCGCAAGGACTGGGCTGGCTCACCACCGAAGAACTGGTGTGGAACGCCAAAGGCGAGTTGCTCACCAAGGGTGCCAGCACCTACAAAATCCCGACCGCCGCCGACATGCCGGCGCAACTGAACATCGACCTGTGGCACGAGGCCAACCGAGAAGACACGGTGGGCGGCAGCAAAGCCGTGGGCGAGCCGCCCTTCATGCTGGCCATCAGCGTGTTCGAAGCCTTGCGCGACGCCATCGGCGCGACACGCCCCGGCCACACCCCCATCCGCCTGGACACCCCCGCCACACCCGAGCGCGTGCTGAACGCCCTCCTGAACCGGGTTTAATTGTTTAATTGGGGTCTGACCCCAATTTATGTTTAATTGGGGTCAGATCCCAATTTATGACCCCGATTTATTTGACTTGAATTGATCCTCCGATGACGGACCTTCCCTGTGTTTCCCATTTGCAAGGCTGGCGCGCAGGCCTTTTGTGGTTTCCTGACCCACTCGGCCCCGAGGCTCGGCATGAAAGCGATGGCCTGCTGGTCACCGCCCGCGAAGCCGATGGCGTTGTGCGCATCCAGGCCATTGGCCCTTACCGCGAGCTGGCCTCCCAGTACCCCGACCTGCCCGTGACCCACTGGCCCGGCCTGTGCATCGCGCCCGGCTTTGTGGACTTGCACATCCACTACCCGCAAACCGACGTGATTGGCTCGCCCGCCGACGGCCTGCTGCCCTGGCTTACGCACTACACCTTTCCACACGAAAAGCAGTTTTCCGACCCGGCTTACGCGCACGAGGTGACGAGCTTCTTTTTGGACGAGCTGATGCGCCACGGCGTGACCACGGCGCTGTGCTTTGCCACTGCCCACCCCGAGTCGGTCGATGTGTTCATGGCCGAGGCGCAAAAGCGCCAATTGCGCATGGTCACTGGCAAGGTGCTGCAAGACCGCCACAGCCCGGACGGCCTGCGCGACACCGACACCGACTTGAGCCTGCGCCAAACCGAAGCGCTGATCCGCCGCTGGCACGGTGTGGACCGCCTGGGCTACGCCATCACGCCGCGCTTTGCCCCCACCAGCACACTGGCGCAGCTGCACGGCGCGGGCGAGATCGCGCAGCAGTTTCCCGAGGTGTGGATTCAATCGCACGTGGCCGAAAACCTGGATGAAATCCGCTGGGTGCACGAACTCTTTCCCGATGCGCGCAGCTACCTCGATGTGTACGACCGTGCAGGGCTCTTGCGCGAGCGCTCGGTGTACGCGCACTGCATTTATTTGGACGAGGCCGACCGCCGCCGCATGGCCGAACTGGGTGCGACCGCCGCCGTCAGCCCCACCAGCAACCTGTTTTTGGGCAGCGGCTTTTTTGACTACGCCGCCTCGGACGCGGCAGGTCTGTGCTACGGCTTGGCCAGCGATGTGGGCGGCGGCACCAGCTTCAGCCCTTTTCACACCATGCACGCGGCCTACACCGTGGCCAGGCAAAGTGTGGGGCGTCCGGGCATCAGCCTCGCGCCCGAGCACCTGTGGTGGCAACACACGGCGGGCGCGGCCGCTGCGCTCGACCTGAGCGGCCAAGTGGGCAACCTGCTGCCCGGTTGCGAAGCCGACTTTGTGGTGCTCAACCCCCAAGCCACACCCCTGTTGGCGCGCCGCACCGCACAAACCGAGACCTTGGCCGAATGGCTGTTTGCGCTGATCGTGCTGGGCGATGAACGGCTGATTGCGCACACGGTGGTGCAGGGGCAGCCTGTGAACGTCGACCTGCAAAACCATGCATGAGCTGACCGACAATTGGGCATGACCGCCAACGAAGAGCACCTCATCATCGACCCCTGCGCATCCCAGCGCGCGTCTGTGCGCCGGGGCATTGCGCAGTTTCAGCAACGCCTGCAGGCCGCAGGCCATGACTTCCGGGAGCCGCCACCCGAGCCGACCTCGTGCTGCGGGCGCGGCTGCAATGGCTGCGTGTGGGAAAGCTACGACGCGGCGCTGCTGTTTTGGTACGAGGACGCTGGGGCTTTGCTGGCTTAAGGCTATCCAGCCCCCATTGGATCAAGCAGAGGCTGGCTGTTGGAACACCCGAATGCGTGGCGCAATCGCAGCAGTGAGCGTTCTCGCGGCTTGGCGCATGTCGTACTCGGTTTGCAGGTTCAGCCAAAAGCGGGGCTCCATGTTGAAAAACAGCCCCAAACGCAAAGCGGTATCGGCCGTCACGGGACGCTTGCCATTGACCAGATCGCTGATTCGACTGGGCGACACATCCATGTCAGCGGCCAGCTGACGCGCGGTAATCCCCATGGGCTTCATGAAGTCTTCCAACAAAATTTCGCCGGGGTGAATTTTGTCAAGTGATTCGGTCATCTTCAACTCCTCAGTGGTAGTCCACGATTTCGACTTGGTCAGCGCCGTTGTCGTGCCAAACAAAACAGAATATTTAAAAAACACGAATCCAGGTGCCCCATCACCCCGTCAAGCCTTTGACATCGCGCTTTCGATGTCCTGCGCGGCCGCAGGCCGCACCAGCCGTCCCACTTCCTGTCCATCGCGCAACAACACCAAGGTGGGCCAGAGCTTGACGCGGTAGCTGCGGCACAAGGGGCGGCCGGGGCCGTCTTCGACTTTGCAGTGCTGCCAATGCGGCTGCGCGGCCAGTCAAGTAACAACCCGTGCTGTGGATGAAAAATCCCAGACTGCAAAAATGAAGCGGTCAACGACGGTCAACGACGGCCAACGCATTGGCAAGATCATCCACCAACGCAAAATCAGCGGAGATTGACGCAAAAGACACCCAGTAGGAGCGGTCTCCGACCGCGAAGACCCCTATCGCGGTCAGAGACCGCTCCTACAAATGGTGTTCAAACCCCGGCCAGATCGCGCAGCGCTTGCGGGTTGGGCAGGCCCAGCACCCGGCCGCTGCCGCTGATGAGCTGGCGCTCGCGCAGGTGGCGCAGCACCCGCGAAAACGTTTCTGGGGCGATACCCAGTTGCGCAGCGATGGTCCGTTTGCGTTCGGTCAGTTTGACGGACAGACTGCCAGACTGATCGGTGGGTTCAGCATGACGCAGCAACCATTCAGCGCAACGTGCATCGGCGTCTTTGGCCAAGCGGCTCACACCCATTTCAGTTTGTTGACGCTGCGAACGCGCCATGTCCATGAGCAGGTTTTGCGAGGCCTCGGGCAAAGCGTGCACATCGGCCACAAAATTGGGTACGCTCACGTACTGCACATGCACCTCGGTTTCGGCCACCGCATCAACCGCGTGCGGCAAGCCCAGCAGGCCCGATGCAGCCTCCAGCCAAAATGGCCCTTCCACCACGCCCAGCTGGTGCGCCATGTGGCCATCCTCCAGCACCCCCAGCACCACGCGCCCCTGCATGACATGCAGGATACGGTCTACCGCGTCACCTCGGTGCAGCAACACAGTGCCTGCGACCACGGGGGCTGCGGGTTCGGACAAAGGGGGCAAAGAAATATCCAACATGGTGGAGCCAAATGTGCCAGAACAGCCAGCACCTGGCTTTGACGCACATCAAATCAGTCGTTCAACGAACCAAATGCAGCCTGCACCAGCGGAGAACACCAAACAAAGCTGGCGAATTTTGAGGGTTTGCCGGACTTGCAAATACCGCATCACCAGCCATGCCAAGCCGCCCAAACCACCCACCACCGCCGCTTGCGCCAATTCAATGCCCAAATTAAAACCCAGCAAACTCCAAAACCGGTGTGCAGAGTCAAGGCCAATGGCTTGCAAACTCGAGGCCAAGCCCAAACCATGCACCAAGGCGCTGGCCCACACCAACACCAAACGCAAGGTCATGCCCATGACACGACCGTGTTGCAGCAACCAGATCTCAGCCGCAGCCATGCCCATGACCGTCAAAGCGATGCCAGGCTCAACCCAAGCTGTGCCAAAGGGCAACTGGCCCATCAACCCCCAGGCCAAGGTCAAAGCGTGTCCAAAAGTGAAAGCACTCAAAATGACCAGAATTTGTCGCCAACTGACCCCGCCAAGCAACACCACGGCCAAAAACAGCAAATGGTCCCAACCCATCAGGATGTGCATGACACCCAATGCGGTGTAGTCCAGCGTCACTTCCCATGGGTTTGGAAACAAGGTCCGTTCGGGCCGCTCGGGCGTCAAGACCATCAACTGCTTATGCGCTCCCTGCGTGACGGCAATACTCAATTGCTGCTCGGCCTGGGACTGACCAAACAAACCCGCGCGAAAAGCCATGTTGTGCACAGGGGTCACATTCACGGACTCCACAGGATGGGCCAATTTAAAGCGCACCAACACCACCAAATGGTTCACTTCGTGCGCTGCCAAGTCATCGCTTGGGGTAGGCACCAAGGTGATGCCATCGATGTCTCTGGGACCCTGGGCATCGGTCAAACGCAACTGGGCCCGCAACTGCTGATGAATGCGGTCTTCATGTGCGGTCAGCTCTTGGCTAGACCAAGCCCCATCACCATCGTCGTCAATGCCACTGAAAGCCGACACCGGTAAAGAAACCACCAGATACGCGCCGTCGCCCTGCAAATGGAGTGTGCCTTTTTGCGCGACCATCAAATGGGCTTGTGCGCTGGAACAAAAAATCCCAAACGCGACAGCCAGCCAGTGTGCGCTTCGCCACACCCAGCTCATGCGTGCTCCAGACGGTGGCACGCCATCGGCCCAGTCCGCATCATGGGCGCGCGTTAGCCCAAGCTGCAGGCGTGCCTTTCACGCAACGTTGGATGAAGGGGTAGGTTTTGGTGATGAAGTAATGGTAAATGCCGTTTGGAAACTCGGGCGTCACGCCAGTACGGCCATTGCACTCGTCCAAATCACCCAAATCGGCCTCATATTCCCAGTCTTGCTGGAAGTGCCCCATGGCGAACAAGCTGGTCGAAGGACGGTCTGAATCGGGCGAAGTTTTGGTGCGGAAGCTGCCCTTCATTTCCTTGAGCGAAGAGCTGGCGCTGTTGGCCGTGGCGTAGCCCAGGTTGGCGTAAATCGGGAATCCATCTGCAGCCCAGCCGACCAAGGTCATGCTGGTCGCGCTGGCAGCGTTGAGCTTGGGGATCAAATGGGTGGGCATGCCGTGGTAGTGGTATTGGCCGTTGGGCTGGACATGGGCGTTGTTCTCGTCGGTGCCAAAGTCAAACTTCCAGGGGCTCACGGCCGGGTCACCCATGGCCTCCATGCGCCAAGCGCCGGTGCCGCCTGCGTAGTTACACCCCGACATGACAGAACTGGCTGTGTTGGTGCAGGTGCCTGCGGTGCCGGGGTCCATCTTCACGCTGTTGAGCGCAAACCCAGGCAACTTGACCGCAGTGCTGCTGGCCATGGCCACGGGATTGATCGTCACGCTGCCCGACACCGGTTGCGCTGACACCTTGGTCGCAAAATTACCACCGGTCACCACGTGGTTGGGGACACCGTTGCCAACCAAATTGCGCAATGTGTTGTTGCAAGTCCAGCTGTAATTGAACGCCAAGTTGTCATTGACCTGCGTTGCGAGGCCACCCGGCACCGTGTTGTTGTAAGACAAAGCCTGTGTGCCGCTGTTCAAGACACTGCACAAAACCCCGGCCGTGCCGCTGGCCATCGTTCCCTCGCTGGTCGTCCCCGTCGTGCTGTCACCGCCACCACCACAAGCCAGCAAACTGGAAGAAATCAGCAGCCAAAGGCCGCACTGGACAAAATGTTGTGTACGAAATTGATCAGTCATATCTTTTCAATAAAATTTCTAATGCAAAATTTTTTCACTTGAGAACCCAAATTATGTTGGGCATTCAAAAGAATTTTCCGCAAAGAAATGTAAAGATTGACCGGTCAACAGCGGCACCTCTTACATCACCAGCATGGCCCGGAAGTCGTTCACATTGGTGTGCGTGGGCCCGGTGATGACCAGGTCGCCCAGAGGCTCAAAAAAACCATAGGCGTCGTTGCGCTGCAAATGATCGGCCACTTTGCGCCCCAGCGCAGCAGCGCGCGCCAGCGTGTCGGGCGCCACTTGCGCCCCGGCGTTGTCTTCGCTGCCGTCGATGCCATCGGTGTCGGCCGCCAGCGCCCACACGCCGCCCTGGCCTTGCAGGGCCTCTGCCAGCCCCAAGCAAAACTCACCCGCCCGCCCACCGCGCCCGCGGGGCGTGCCCGCAGGCTGGGGCCTGAGGGTCACGGTGGTTTCGCCGCCGCTCAAGATCACGCAGGGCTTGGTGAACGGCCCCAGGCCCTTGGCCGCTGCACGCGCCAGCGCTGCATGCACCTTGGCCACCTCGCGTGACTCGCCCTCGATCTCGTCGCTCAAGATGTAGGCATTCAGCCCCATGGCGCGCGCTGCAGCGGCTGCGGCCTCGAGCGACTGCTGGGGCGTGGCGATCATGTGCACGCTGTGGCCCGCAAACACCGGCGAGCCGGGTTTGGGCGTTTCCCAAACACCCGACTGCAAAGCCTGCAGCAGCGAATCGGGCACGCTGATGGTGTAGCGCCTGAGAATGGTCAGCGCATCGGCGCAGCTGCTGGCATCGGGCACGGTGGGGCCACTGGCGATGATGGACGGGTCGTCCCCCGGCACATCGCTGATGGTGAGCGTGACCACCCGCGCAGGTGCGCACGCTGCCGCCAAGCGCCCGCCCTTGATGCGCGAGAGGTGCTTGCGCAGGCAGTTCATCTCGGCAATGTTCGCCCCGCTGGCCAGCAGTTGGCGGTTGATGTCTTGCTTGAGCTGCAAGCCGATGCCATCGGCTGGCAAAGTCAGCAAAGACGAGCCGCCGCCCGAAATCAGGCACAGCACCAAGTCGTCGGCTGTCAAGCCTTGGGTGAGTTCCAAAATGCGCTCAGCCGCTTGCAGCCCCGCTGCATCGGGCACCGGGTGCGCGGCCTCGACCACTTCAATGCGTTCAGGCAAGCCCGCCGGGCGCGGCGGTGTGTGGCCGTAGCGTGTGACCACCAAACCCGACAATGGCGCGTCTGCGGGCCAAAGGGCCTCGACCGCCTGCGCCATCGCACCGCCCGCCTTGCCAGCGCCCAGCACCAGGGTGCGGCCCTTGGCAGGGTCTGGTGGCGCAGGCAAATGGGCGGCTGTGTTGTGCAGCGGCAAGGCACGCTGCACCGCCACGTCATATAGCGCTTTCAAAAAGGCAGAAGGGTCTTGGGTCAAGCTGGAGATGTGGGGCTGGGCATCATGCATGGGCAAATTGTGCCCCAAGGCAGGTAAAGTTCGACCCATGACCACGCTGCTCATCCACCGCGCCCGCTGCATCGCAACCCAAGACGATGCCAACACTGAACTGAAAGACGCCTCGCTCTTGATCCGCGACGGCCGCATCGAAAGCATCATTCCCGCCACTGCAAACACCGACGAACTGCTTGCGCAAGTCGATGAGGTGATCGACGCCCGCCGCCATGTGGTGGTGCCGGGCTTGATCAACACGCACCACCACATGTACCAGTCGCTCACGCGGGCGATTCCCGGGGTGCAAAACGCCGAGCTGTTTTCTTGGCTCCAAGGCCTGTACCCGATCTGGGTGGGCCTCACTCCTGAGATGGTGCGTGTCTCAGGCCAAGTGGCCATGGCCGAGCTGTTGCTGAGTGGCTGCACCACCAGCTCTGACCACCTCTACATTTACCCCAACGGCGTGCGGCTGGACGACAGCATCGAAGCGGCACACACCATGGGCATGCGCTTCACGGCCACACGCGGCAGCATGAGCGTGGGGCAGTCGCAAGGCGGCCTGCCGCCCGACAGCGTGGTCGAGCAAGAACCCGCCATCTTGAAAGAAACCCAGCGCCTGATCGAGACTTGGCACGACGCCAGCTACGGCGCGATGACGCATGTGGCCGTTGCCCCCTGCTCGCCCTTCAGCGTGAGCAAGGACTTGATGCGTGAATCGGCAAAATTAGCCCGCGCTCACGGCGTGCGCCTGCACACCCACCTGGCCGAAAACGACCACGACATCGCCTACACCCGCGAGAAGTTCAACTGCACCCCGGCGCAATACGCGCAAGACCTGGGCTGGGTGGGCCACGATGTGTGGCACGCCCACGGCGTGAAGCTGGACGACGAAGGCACGTATTTGTTTGCCCGCACGCGCACCGGCATAGCCCACTGCCCCTGCAGCAACATGCGCTTGGCCAGCGGCATCTTGCCCCTGCGCAAAATGCTCGATGCGGGTGTGCCGATTGGCCTGGGCGTGGACGGCAGCGCCAGCAACGACGCGGCGCATTTGCTGAACGAAGCCCGTCAAGCCATGCTGCTGGCGCGAGTGGGCAGGGCCATGGAGCCACCGCGCGTCGAAGACGGGCGCACCGTGTACGGCTGTGACCGAGGCCCCGCCGAAATGACACCCCGCGACGCCCTGCGCCTGGCCACACGCGGCGGTGCCGAGGTGCTGGGCCGTGCGCACGAGCTGGGGCAAATCACCGAAGGCTTTTGCGCCGACATCGCGATGTTCCGCACCGACACCCTCAGCATGGCCGGCGGCGCGGTTCACGACCCGGTGGGCGCGCTGCTGCTCTGCGCCAGCGACAAGGCCGACCACACCCTCGTCAACGGGCGCGTGGTGGTGCGTCAGGGCGAAATTGCAACGGTTGACATGGGGCCGCTGATCGAACGGCACAACCAACTGGCTTTGCAGTTGGCTTTGACAGGAAAATGACGGTATTGGGTCTGCAAAATGGCAAAAACCAAGGCAAAGCCTTCCAGCTGCGAGAAGTTGAGTGCAACTGAAACTGCCATTAAGTTTGTCCTGACTTTGGGGTCCACTTCACTTTTTTGACTTGCAGCGAACGCCATCGGACAGCGTTGAACCTTACGGTACAGTCCAGTATAGAGATAGCATAAATCACACCAAATGACCCAAACCATAGGATCCGGACTGCTCTCCTGCGCAGACAAAATCTGGGACACAGCCGACACCCTGCGCGGGGCAGGCATCAAGGCCAGCGAATGGCCCGCTTACATGATGCCGTTTTTCGCGTTGATGATGCTCGAATCCCGCTTGCGGCGCTTTCGCCAATCACGCATTGAAGAATTCAAAACCGTGGTGGCCTCGGACTTCAAAATCGAAGACCCGGCACACCTGCAATGGCTGGACTACGCCGCTATTGCCGCCAACAAAGGCTACCACCGCGACCTGCTGATTCATGAAAAAGGCCTGAGCGAAACCTGTGCCGTGCCCGGTGGCAACTTTTTAAACCGGCTGCTCACGCACCTGGACCAATACGACCCAGCCACCAAACGTCTGCTCGGCATTAATTACGCCCAGGGCCATGCCAAATTCTTGGACATGCAAGGCAAGGCCGCAGACCTGTCCAGCCGCGACAACAACCCGCTGTTCCCCTTCGCGCAAAAGTGGGCCTCAATTGACCTCACACCGTTTGACAATTCTGAGATCACCACCATCGAGGAACACATCAAACGCAAATGGGCCGACATTTCAGCCGAAACGGCGGGCGAGCAATACACGCCCACCGATGTCATCGACCTGGCCAGTGCCATCATCGTCGAGCTGCGCCGCGAAGGCTCGGGCGGCACTGGCATTGCCGACGTGTACGACATGGCCTGTGGCGGCGGCAACTTTTTGTTTGCCACCGAAGATGCTCTGCGCGAGGCTTTCCCCGGCCTGTCGGTACGCAGCTTTGGCCAGGAGCTGAACGACGCGCTGTATGCACTGGCCGCCATTGAGGCGCGCTTTCGGCAAGACGCCCGCGTCGAGTGGGGCAACACCCTGACCAACGATCTTTTTCTGACCGAAAAGTTTGATGCCATCGTCGCCAACCCACCCTATGGCGTGGACTGGAAAGACATCAAAAAGACGCTGGAGCTGGACGCCTCGGGCCGCTTTGATGCCAACCGCATGCCGCCCACGTCCGACGGGCAACTGCTGTTTTTGCAGCACGCCGCTTACCATTTGTCAGATGTGGGTGTGGCCACTGTGGTGCATTCCGGCTCCACCCTGTTCTCTGGCGATGCCGGGGGTGGCGAGTCTGAAACCCGGCGCTGGCTGCTGCAAGAGCAAGACATGGTGGAAGCCATCATCCAGTTGCCAAAAAACGAGTTTTTCAACACTGGCATCCACACCTACCTGTGGGTGCTGAACCGCGCCAAGCCCGCCAGCCGCAAAGGCTTTGTGCTGCTGGTCAATGCCGAGAGCTGCTTTACCAAGCTCAAACGCAACCTCAACATGAAAAACTGCGAGATCGACGCCGTCAGTCGCGAGCGCATCGTGCAGGCGCTGCGCGATTTTGCCGACGGCCCCATTTCGCGCCGCATGACCATTGACGCGCTGCTGTACAACAAGGTCGAGCTTGAACTTTGGAGGCATGATGAAGAGGGCCGCGCCATTGGCGGCACCGAGCCCATTAATGGCCACCAGTTCACGGTCCGTTTTGACCAAACCGAATTCACGGTGGATGACGGTGTACTGAACCTGGCCCCCTTTTTTGTGGACCATCCCCACAGTACCGTCAAGGAAGCCGTCGCCCTGTTCAACGACGCAGCGCGCCAGGCCGAGCAAACAGCAGTCATGGTCACCGGCGGGCTGAGCTACCAACGCGACAACGAAACCGGGGCCATTCGGGTTGACTTGGCGGACGAGGGGCTGGGCGTGCTGTCGGTACGGGCCAAAGTGACCAAGTCCAAAGGGCTGGAGCGTGCCAAGGTGGATGTTGTGCTGGACCGGCTGCTGGAGAAAGACAACGAGACCGTGGCCTATGCGTCGGATGCAAATGTCAACAACCGGTTGATTGCAGAATTTTTGACCCGCTGGGTGCATGAGCCCTGGTGTTTGCACGGGGCGAAAACCGGGTGCGAGATCAACTTTAACCGGGTGTTTCCGAAGCAGAGCGAGGTGCGGGCGAGTGCTGCAATTTTGAAAGAAATTGACGCGATAGAGGCAGAAATGGCGCAGTTGGAGGCTGAAATTGCTAGCGGCCTAAAAGGACTGTGATCATGCCCAGGGCAATGAAAGACACTAACGTGCCTTGGATAGGCAAGATACCCCAGGACTGGGAGTTAGTGCGAGTGAAGGATGTTTCACCGGTCAACAGGGGTGCATCGCCACGCCCAATTGACGATGAAATCTACTTTGACGACCAAGGCGAATACGCGTGGGTTCGAATATCTGACGTTACCGCTTCTGGCGGTTTTCTTGAGTCCACAACGCAACGGCTCTCAAAGTTGGGCGATGTCAAAAGTGTTAAACGTCAGCCAGGTGATTTGTTTCTGAGCATTGCTGGAACAGTTGGCAAAGCCTGCATTACAAACATCAAAGCTTGCATTCATGACGGGTTTGTCTATTTTCCAAGGATGAATGACCGGTCAACCAAGAGTTTTTTCTTTTATCTTTTCAACTCAGGTTTGGCATACGACGGTCTTGGCAAGCTTGGTACGCAACTGAACCTTAATACAGAGACTGTCAGCAGTATCTTGGTGCCACTCCCGCCGATAACCGAACGAGCTTTGATCACTGATTACATATTTAGACAAACCACCCGCATTGACAAACGCCGCGAACTTCTCGCCAAGAAGCGTGAGCTGTTGCGCGACCTGCGCAGCAACCTGGTTGGCGAGACCTTGGCCTCTGGTTTGCACGGTCAGGAGACGACACTCACCGGCTTGGTTGACCTCCCGGCGCTGCCCATGGGTTGGCAAGCCAGCCACACCAAACGCCTTCTGCGCTTCATCACCAGCGGCTCACGCGGCTGGGCCGAGTATTACGCCGAACAGGGCGACATCTTCTTGCGCATTGGCAACCTGACGCGCGAAACCGTTGACCTCGATGTGAGTGACCTGAAATACGTGGCGCTGCCCGCCAAGGCCGCAGAAGGCAAACGCACTCGACTGCGACCGGGCGACATGCTGGTGTCCATCACCGCTGACTTGGGCTCGATTGCGGTCGTGCCGGTGCTGGACAAGCCCGCTTATGTGAGCCAGCACATTGCGCTGTGTCGGCCCAAAGAGGGCGTGTATCCGCGCTGGTTGGGCTACGCCATGGTGAGCCCGCAGGCCAAACGGCAGTTGATGAATTCGGGCTACGGCGGCACCAAGATTCAGTTGAGTCTGGACGATGTGCGCAACGTCTGGCAGGCTGTGCCGCCACTGGATGAACAGATTGAGATTGCAGACTTTTTAGACCAGCGGCTTAGCAAGATTGCCCGCCAGATCATCCTGATCGACCAGCTCGACGACCTGCTCAAACAGCAACGCAAAGCCATCATCCACGAGGCGGTGACCGGCAAGATTGATTTGTCAGCGGTTTCACTGGAGTGAGTTGAGACCTAGAGTCTTTCGAAAACGCTACAAAAATAATATCTGCTTGCGCAAGTAGTACGAGGGCTAGAGGCATATTTGATCAAAATAATTGACAGGGAGACCCCATGGCACATGGCTTCAAAGAGAGCGACTTTCAACACGGCGTTTTTATCCCCTACCTGACCGCGCCACGCCCGGCGGGGCTGGACTGGATACTGGGCAAACCCGCAGACATTGACCAGGCGCGTTGGCTGGTGCCCGCCGACTTGTTGCATTTTTTGCGCGAAGGCAGCCCCCTCAATGCTTCTTCCTTTGCCAAGGCGGTCAAGGCTTATGACAGCGATGCCGACTTTTTGCAGGCATTCTTAAGCGAGGCGTTGTTGCCCAAGATTGAGGCCAAAGCGAATGCGGCATTCGTGCTGCGCGAGAGCCTGAGTTTTGCCGGTCAGTCTTTTGTGCTGTGGAACGAGGCACCGCGCGCGGGGGCAGACTCGACTGCTGCCCACCTGTTCCAGAAGAACCTGCTGCGCGTCATTCCCGAGGCCACGTTTGAGCGCAAGTTTGCCCATGGCAACAAACGCATTCGCCGCAGGCCCGACCTGGTGTTTTTCGTCAACGGGCTGTACTTGGCGTATGCCGAGCTCAAAACCGCACAGACCGGCCAGACCGCAGCCGGGCATGGTCGCAAAAAAATAGCGCACGATTGTGTGGAGGCGGGCGCTGCTCTGCTGCGCGAGGCCCGTGAACACTACGCCGCCCAGGGCTCACCGTGGCCGGGTTTCAGGCACCGCGACCTGAGCGAAAAGCTGCGCTGGGAGTTGCGCCAAACCATCTGCCTGTACGAAAAAGCCACACACATCAGTTGCATCGACATGGGCGAAATGATGCTGTTGCCCGACATCGACTGGCTGCTGCCCGAGATTGACGATGCCCTGGAGGCGGACGACACCCAGGCGCTGGTGGAGACTCTGCCCGACAAGCTGGTCGCCTCATTTATGCGCACTGCTGAAATGCGCGACCGGCCTGCCTTTGCCGCTCTGGCCCAGCACTTGGCATCGTTCTTTGACCCGGCGGATGGTATTGACCGCGAGATTCACTTCTTTAACCAAAACCGCCCCAGCCGCACCACCACCGGCACTGAGGTGTTGCGCCCCCGCCCGGCGCAACGCACCATGCTGCACCAAACCCTGTGCCGGGTACGCGAGCTGTATGCCGATGAGGGCAAAGCCAAGATCAACGAGGCCGATATTCGCGCCGCATTGGCGCTGTCGCTACCGGCGCTTGACCCCAAAAAGGCCGATGAGATCGTCAACAAAACCCTGCTGCACCGCAATGGGCAAGAGTCGCATTCCATTTTGTTGCAAGGTGCCGCTGGGCTGGGCAAGACCAATGTCATCGTCTGGTTGGCTCAGGCGCTGGCCGATATGCCCGATGCGCGCAGTGCCGCAGCAGCGCCCCTGTTTGACCTGTGCATTTTGCTGACCGACCGCACCGAGCTACGACAAAACGTGGCCGACGAGGCGGCGCGCCTGCGCGCCACGCAAAGCATCGTGGCCGAGGCCGAAACCTTCAAAGACCTGCGCGATGGCCTGCAAAACGGCGTGCGGGTGGTGGTGGTGAATATCCAGAAATTCCCCTCCATCCAGCGGCTGGCAGTGGCAGACCCCGCGTTGTCACAAATGCTGGCTGACAAGCGGGTGGCGTTTGTGATTGACGAGGTGCACCGCAGCCAAAACGGTGTGCTGCACGATGCCACGCTGGAGATTTTTGACCAGTGGGGCACCGTGCGCCCGGCGGGTGCCAAGCGCAACCTGATCATTGGCCTAACGGCCACGCCGCGTGATGACATATTGGCGCGGTTTGGCGAGTGGCGCTCACCCGCCGCAGCAGGGGATGACATCCGCTGGGCACCGTACTTCGCCTACACCATGACGCAGGCCATTCGTGACCGGGTGATATTAAACCCGATACAAAACGTGATCCGGTTTGAAGACCACCTGATCTACAAGCAGGTGGAGACCATCCAGAAGCTCAAACCCGGCGAGACGCTGCGCCCCCCCAGCACCGATGAGATTTACCAAAACCACGGACGTCAAGTGTTGGTTGCAAAGCAAGCGGCGCTGGTGTTTTGTGCCAAAACGATTCTGGCTATACGGCCACCCGGGCGCGCATTGGGTGAGGGCAAGGCGCTGTTTGCCGCGCATTCCATCAAAGCGGCTATTGCCTTCCAGAAGCTGCTGCGTGCCGAGCTAGATACCCTGGCCAGCGACCCCCGTTTTGTGGAGCACGCATCCGCTATCAAGGCTTGCCCGGTGCTGCTGCTCTACACCGACAAACAGGGCGAGGCCAGTTGTGCGTCGCTCAACGGCGGGCGAAATCAGGATGCCATCCTTGACGAGTTTCGGCGCAAGGGCGAGGGTGCCAAGCCAGGCCTGAAGGTTTACAACGCGCTGATGGTGGTGGTGGACAAGCTGCTCACCGGGTTTGATGAGCCCACGCTGCACACCCTATTTATTGACCGGGGCATGGACGACGTGCTGCTGTTCCAAGCGGCATGCCGCGTCAACCGCTGGCGCAAATGGAAGGCCGACTGCCTGCTGGTGGACTTTTCACACGAGGGGGTGGTGTCCAAAAACCTGCCCAAAGTGTTTGCCAAGTACGGCGGCATCACGGTGTCGGACCTGGATGCCATGACGCTCAAAGACAAGATGGACGCGGCGTTCAAAGTGTTCTTCAAGGACGACAAAGACATCATTGCGCACTGGAAGAGCTGGAAGGCCACGCAAGTGGGCGGCAAGGACAAGGGTGGTGCCATTGGCTTGTCAGACTTTTTGGATGACTTGGTCAAGAACCAAAAACCGCGTGCCGTGGCGCTGCGCAAGGCCGGCTCAGCCTGGCTGGGTTGCCGAGAGCGGCTGTGGGGCATTCTGGATTTCACCAAGCCTGTACTGGTTAAACATGCCGATGAGAAACGTGCCGCGTTTGCCGAGCAGGTGGTTCGACACCTGGGCTCTAAATTGCAGGATGACGATAACCGGGTTGGCGCAGTGTTTGATATTGATCTGGTGGAGGATGCCATTGGTTGGGGCCTGGATGAAATGCCGCAACAGCCCGAGAAAAAGAAATCAGCCAAGAGCGAAGACTTGCCGCATGCCATCGGCGGTTTGATGGGGTCGCTGGATGCAATTGAACTGCTGGCCGCACTGGAGCTGACCGAGAAACAGAAGCTGGTGCTGATTGAAAAGCTCAAGGCCTTTTTGATCCTCTTGTTTGGGGTGATTGATGCCGAGGGCAAGCAGCGCAACAACGACATCTACCGCAAACTCATTCTGGATATGGCCTCTGAGGGCAAAGACTTTCCGTGGGATGAACGCTTCACCAGCTTCAAGACCATGTTTGACCTGAGCGCCAACAACCTGAAAATTGCCTTTCACACGGATCGCAAAGCGTTGTTGGCGCCTTTGATGAAACGTGCTGAACTGGTCATGGCGGACTACGAGGAGTGGATTACCTCGAGTGGTACGTCGATTGTGATATGTGTCCAGCCAGTCGAACGCGAGGAGGACGATGACAACACTTACGACGTGCTAGTAAAGCGAAAACTCGGCCGTCAAAGATCGGTTGAATTGCTTAGACAGCAGCTTGGGACCGATTTAAAGTGGAGCCAAATCAATGATGCCTTTTGGTCTGCTATTGAAAAAAGTGAACGCGGAGCGCTTAGCCTTGCGGATTTGAGCCCCATTGCGGACGCTGGCGGATGGAAGCAATCGGAACTTTTAGCGGTGCTGGGTTTGCTTGGCGCTCCCAAGGCAGCTCTACTGCGAATGGAATTACGTGCGCCTGATGGCGCTGAAGTGCCAGTGGAGGAGGTATCCCAAAAGCTGGCCGCGTGGTGGAAGACCAAAACCATGACGGACGCTGAATGGAAGGCTTGGGCAACGCAATATGCGGTTTCATGGTCATCCGTGGCAGCGAAAGGGGTGTCCAAATGAATCTCGAAGGCGGCACTCTGTTTGATCTGACTAAGCATTTAAGTCAGCAATCGCCCGAGCATCTGGACTTGTTCGCTTCTCTGACTGACGATCAATTTCAGTTGGCATTTGATTCGCTCTTGAATAAAGCCCTGGCGGGACTTGAGGAAAGCAAGGACGGTTTTGAGGCCTTGAATGAGCCCGCGCTTTCTGCAGTTTTGCGTTTGGCCATGTTGGTCCCAGGCTTATCAGTCTCTTTGGAGCAGCATTCAAACGGCCACGCCGATCTCACATTTGAGTCATACCGGTTTGGCATTTCGCGACGAATCCTCGGAGAAGCAAAGATTCATCGTGGTCCCAAGTACCACATTGATGGCGTTGGGCAACTGTTGGGTTACATGACGGGGCGGGAACTTCGGGGCGTGATGGTGATCTACATGCGTGATGCAAATGGCTCTGGCCTGATGAGGAAGGTTCGCGACACTATGGATGAGGAGAAGCCATCAGATCAACAGGGGCTGACCACGCCGCATGTATTGAAGTGGGCTTTCGATTCCAACCACTTGCACTCTTGTGGCGACAACATCCGCATCAGTCACGTCGCTTGCAATTTGCATGTTGACAAGGGTTCTACATGATGGCCCTCCGGCGGTAAGCCTTAAGCCGACTTTGCCGAAATTAGGTGTTTGCAATGAGTAAACCAGATAAAAACCCCGAGGCGCGAGTGGCGCTTTTTCAAAGCCGCGAAATACGCCGCACGCTGCACAACGACGAATGGTGGTTCGTCATCACCGACATTGTTGCAGCGCTGACGGATGCCGCCGATCCATCGGACTACTGGAAGAAGATGCGCAGGCGTGACCCCGATTTGAGCCTGGACAGCCAAGGGGGGGGGGGCAAATTGACCCCCCCCTTGCGCTGGCGTTTAAGACGGCGGGGGGACGGCAAAAACTGCAATGCTGGAACACGCAGGGCATTTTTCGTTTGATCCAGTCCATCCCCAGCCCCAAGGCCGAACCCTTCAAGCGCTGGTTGGCCAAGGTGGGCAAAGAGCGCCTCGACGAGATCGAAAACCCCGAGCTGGCCATGGGCCGTATGCAAGAGCTGTACGAGAAAAAAGGCTACCCGAAGGAGTGGATCGACAAGCGCCTGCGCGGCATTGCCCTGCGCCAAGACCTGACGGATGAATGGGAAAGCAGCCAGTTCGAAAAAGAATTCAGCGACTGGATTGCCGCGCAAAACAGCTGGGTAGAAAAGAACGGCATCCCCGGGGCCGATTTGCGGCCTTGGTAAACCGCCGTGGATTTGGCAATTGCAAACGCCAATAACCAAGCTGAAATCCTGACACTGAAGTCACAAGTCTTTCGCCCCCAACGCGAACTCAAGCTGTCTACACTGAGGCCATGATCCAAGGCCTCGTTCAACTCTTCATCTTCCAAGCCTTGGGCGAGCTGCTCTCCAAGTTCGCCCTGCCCTTCATCCCCGGCCCGGTGCTGGGCCTGGTGTTGTTGCTGGTGTTTTTGGCGCTGCGTGGCCATGTGCCAGCCGCCATGGACTTGGTGGGCAGCAGCATCTTGCAGCACTTGGGGCTGTTGTTCATTCCGGCGTCGGTGGGGGTGGTGCTTTATTTGCCGGTGCTAAGGGCCCATGCCTGGGCCATCAGCGCGGCGCTGGTGGTCAGCGTGTTGGCCACGGTGGCGGTGACAGCACTTGTGCTCAAGCTGCTGGCCCCCAAGGATTGAGGCCATGAACCCCATGACACGCGCCGACCTGCCCGCCATCTCCGAGATTTGGGTCTACCTCTCGGGCAGCCCGTTGCTGGCCTTGGTGCTCACCCTCAGCGCTTACCTGATCGGCTTGACCGTGTACGAGCGCAGCCAGCGCAACCCGCTGGCCAACCCGGTGCTGATCGCGGTGGTGCTGGTGTGCCTGAGCATCAGCGTGCTCGACATGCCTTATGCGCAGTATTTCGAAGGCGCGCAGTTTGTGCACTTTTTGCTGGGCACGGCCACGGTGTCGCTGGCCATTCCCATCTACAAGGGTTTCGCCTCGCTCAAGGGGCGCATGGGGGTGTTGCTGTTGTCGCTGTTGGCGGGCGGCGTGACCTCGATGCTCACGGCCGTGGGCGTGGCGCGCTGGCTGGGGGTGGACGAAGCCTTGGTGCGCGGACTGGTGGCCAAGTCGGTCACCGCGCCGATTGCCATGGGCATTGCCGAACGGGTGCAGGCCTCGCCCACCTTGACCGCCATCTTTGCGGTGAGCACCGGCATTTTGGGCGCGGTGCTGGGCCGCTATGTGCTCGACGCTTTGCGCGTCTCGGCCTGGTGGCAGCGCGGCTTTGCCTTGGGTGTGGCCGCGCACGGCATTGGCACCTCACGCGCTTTCAGCGTGAACGCCCAAGCCGGGGCCTATGCCAGCTTGGGCATGGGACTGCACGGCATTGCGGGGGCGGTGCTGATCCCCCATGCGGTGGCTTGGTGGTTTTGACCGTGAATGCGAATTCAGGCCTTGCGCAATGGGTCAAATTTGACAGACATAATCGGTGCTCCCCGAGCCATGCGCGATCGCGTGTCACCCTCGCCGATTTCCGTTGACCGTCCATGCGCCATGCATCGAACCATTTTTGACACCCCCGTCGTCAACACCGCCTTGCGCGGCATCTCGTTGGCATTTCTCAAATTCACAGGCTGGAAGATCGAGGGCAGTTTGCCCGAGGGTGTGCACAAATGCGTGGTGATTGCAGCCCCGCACACCAGCAACTGGGATTTGCCCTACACCCTGATGGTGGCGTTTGCCTTGCGCTTGCAGATTTACTGGATGGGCAAAAGCAGCATCTTCTCGTTTCCCTTTGGCCCGGTCATGCGCTGGCTGGGCGGCATCGCGGTCAACCGCTCACAAGCTTCCAACTTGGTGGACTCCTGTGCCAAAGCCTTGGTCCAAGCCGAGGGCTCGGTGCACCTGGTGGTGCCCCCCGAAGGCACGCGCAGCAAAACGCGCTATTGGAAAACCGGCTTTTACTATATTGCGCTGCAGGCACAGGTGCCCATCGTGATGGCCTACATGGACTACCCGCGCAAACTCAGTGGCCTGGGCCCCTTGTTCTACCCCACGGGCGACATCGACAAGGACATGGTCGCCATCAAGGCGTTTTATGCGCCCTTCAAAGGCAAAAACGCGGACTATTTCGAACCCTCCCTCCAGACCCACACCGAGTCCACTGGGTCTGAACTCCCTCAGCCAAGGTCGAATCAAGACCCTGACCAAGGCCCGGGCCAGCGCGCAGCGAGTCGAGGTGGCGACAGCACTTGAGAGGCTTCTTTTTATGATGCCCAGCATGCACTACAACACCTCTCACCTGCAGGCTTTCGCCGACCACCTCTTGCAAGCCGCGGGCTTGCCGCCCGACAAAGCCCAGGCCGTGGCCGATGTGCTGCTGGAAGGCGACTTGCTGGGCCACACCACGCACGGCCTGGCTTTGCTGGCCCCTTACCTGGCCGAACTGGAGGCGGGCAAGATGCGCAAAGACGGCCAAGCCCTGGTGGTGTCGGACCACTCGGCCGCAGTGACTTGGGACGGGCAGCGCCTGCCCGGCCCTTGGCTCGTGCTGCAAGCCATCGAACTGGCCAGCCAGCGCGCACGCACGCAAGGCACCTGCACGGTGGTGATTCGGCGCAGCCACCACATCGCTTGTCTTGCCGCTTACCACCAGCGCGTGACCGATCAGGGCTTTTTGATGCTGCTGCATTGCTCAGACCCCAACGCCGCCAGCATCGCGCCCTTTGGCGGGCTGGACCCGGTCTTCACCCCCAACCCCATGTCGGTGGGCATTCCCACATCGGGCATTCCGGTGCTGATCGACGTGTCCACCTCGTCCACCACCAACGGCATGACCAACCGCCTGCACAAAGAAGGCGGCTTGCTGCCGGCTGAATGGGTGATGGATGGCCACGGCCAGCCCAGCCGCGACCCGGCGGTGTTGTTCCACGAACCCAAGGGCACGATCTTGCCCCTGGGCGGCATGGACTCGGGCCACAAGGGCTACGGCCTGAGTTGGATGGTCGAGGCCTTGACCGGCGGCTTGGCCGGCCACGGCAGGGCCGACGCGCCAGAAGGCTGGGGTGCCACGGTGTTCTTGCAGATCATGGACCCGCGCGCTTTTGCGGGCCAAAGCGCTTTCAATACCCAGATGGACGAAGTGTCACGCCAGTGCCATGCCTCGCGGCCCGCCCAGCCCGACCGCTGGGTGCGCACGCCAGGCGAGCGCGGCCTGAAGCTCAAAGCCGACAGCGCAGCCCAAGGCCTGGCGCTGTACCCCAACATCATGCCCATGCTGCAGCCCTGGGCCGACAAATTCAACATCAAGCCACCACAGCCCTTGTGAGGGCGTGTGCAGGTGGCCTTGTGATGCGCGCACAGCAGGCCTTTGCCAAGGGCTGCGCTGCGCGCTACATCCCGGACTTTGGCCCGGGACGCCGTGTCAAAAGCGCCAGCATCACCCCACCGCCGCAGGTTTGCGCAAAGCGCGCAACAACAAGGGGGCAAACCAAACCAGCACCGTCAAAATGGCCAAGGACATGGCAATCGGGCGCGACACAAAGGCCGTCAAATCGCCATCGCTCTTGATCATGGAGGTGATGAAGTTTTCTTCCAGCATGCTGCCCAGCACCACACCCAATATGGCCGGAGCCACTGGGAATTTGTTGGCCTCCAGCAGGTAAGCGGCAATACCCGCCACCAGCATCACCCCCACTTGAAACACCGAGTTGTTGATGGCAAAAGTACCCACCACGCAAAACAACAAAATCATCGGCATCAGGATGTCTCTGGGCACCAGCAAGATGCGCTTAGCCACTTTGATGCACAAAATGCCCAAGGGAATCATGATCAGGTTGGCCATGATGAAGAGCAAAAACACGGCATAAATGTTTTGCGGATTGGTGGTGAACAAGGTCGGACCAGGGTTCATGTTTTTCATGTAAAGAACACCGATCACAATGGCCGTGATCGAGTCACCGGGAATGCCAAACACCAAAGCCGGAATCCACGATCCCGCCAAGGCGCTGTTGTTGGCCGAGCCCGACTCCACAATGCCTTCCACATGGCCTGTGCCAAACTTTTCGGGCTCTTTTGAAAATTTCTTGCTGACAGCGTAGGACATCCAGGCTGCGATGTCAGCACCCGCGCCCGGCAAAGCGCCCACCGCCGTGCCCAACACGCTGCCGCGCAAAATTTGCTTAGGGTATTTTTTGGCCAAGGCCCATTGGCCTTTGAGCACCCCCCCCACTTCCTCGACCACCAGCTCGGCGGGCGGGTTGGTGTCCACCACGTAGCGGATGATTTCAGAGATGGCAAACATGCCGATCATCATGGCGATCAAGCCGATGCCGCCTGTCATTTCGGCATTGCCAAAAGTAAAGCGCGGAAAACCGGCCGGGTTGCCCAGGCCAATGCAGGCCACCAGCAAGCCCAGAGACAACATCACCAAGCCCTTGAGCGGCGAACCGGTGGAGATGAAGACCGCACAGGTCAGGCCCAGCAAGACCAACCAAAAATACTCAAAGGAGCTGAAGTTCAGGGCAAATTCGGCCAAAGCAGGCGCCGCCAAAATCAGCACCATCGTGCCAAACAAGCCCCCTACGGCTGAAAACACCAAGCCCGCACCAAGGGCTTTTTCGGCTTGGCCCTTGCGCGTCATGGCATACGCTTCGTCGGCATAAGCTGCAGACGCAGGTGTGCCCGGTATGCGCAACAAACAACCCGGTATATCGCCCGAAAAAATCGCCATGGCGGTGGCCGTGACCATCGCCGCCACAGCAGGAATGGGCGGCATGAAAAAGGTGACAGGCACCAACAAGGCCGTGGCCATGGTGGCGGTCAGCCCGGGCACCGAGCCGACAAACAAACCATAAAAAGCAGCGAGCACCATCACCATCAAGGTGTAGGGCTCAAAGACCATCGAGAAGGCTTGACCAACGGCTGTCCACATAGGGAAGAATCCTCAGACTGACACAGCCAACAGGCCGAAAAAACGCCGACGCACTACCATGCAATGGGCGTCAACACGCCCCAAGGCAAATTCACGCGCAGCAATTTGTAAAAGGCAAAGTGCACCGCCAAGGTGGCCAAAACAGCCCAAAATACCGACTTGCGCCAAGGCAACTGCAAGGCCCGAAAAAGCGCCAGCATCATGCACGCCGCGGTGAGAAAAAACCCCAAACGCTCAGACACCGCAATGTAGAAAACCACCGAGCCCAGCAGCACGGCCAAGGCATTGCGGTGCCGGGGCGAGTGGACCCAAGCCTCCCAAACCAGCCAAGGCGCCTCGGTGCGCTTGCGCCAACCCTGCCACAGCAAGATGGCACCCGCCAGACACAAGCCCATGGCGATCAGCCCCGGAAAAAGTGCGGGGCCAACAGGCTGGCCCGGGATGTTGGGGTAGTCGCGCACAGCCCAGAGCACCGCAGCGCCCAAGGCCATGAACAACGCGCCCCAAAAGGCGTCGTTGATTTTCATAAAACCGACTTACTTGACCAGGCCCACAGCCTTCATGGTCACGCCCATTTCGGCATCCGACTTGGCCATGAACTTCGCGGTGTCTTCGGGTCCGGCATACAACACGCCCAAGCCACGGCTGCTCATGAAATCTGTGTAGTCTTTGCTGGCCACCACCTTGCGCACCGACTCTGCCAGCTTGGCCTGAATGGGTGCGGGCAGGCCTTTGGGTGCCAACACACCGCGCCAAGCGGCCATGGTCCAATTGCTGCCCGTGGCCGACTTGAGCGTAGGCACATTGGGGTACAGCGCAGAGGGCTTGTCGTTCATGATGGCCAAGCTTTTGACCTTGCCCGCGTCAATCAGCGAACGCGCTTCAGGCAAAGACACTGGGGCCACTTCCACGCCGCCAGCCACCATGTCTTGCAAGCCGGGGGCAGCACCGTTGCTGGGCACCCAAGGCAATGCGGCCGGATCGATTTTTTGGTCCAGCAACAAACCGGCAATCGCCAAATGCCAGATGCCGCCTTGGCCGGTGCCCGAGGCTTTGAACTTGCCGGGGTTGGCCTTGATGGCGGTCAGCAATTCGTTGACGTTTTTGTACGGCGCGTCAGCGCGCACTTGAATCCCCGCAGGGTCGGCATTGACCAAACCGATGGGGGTGTAAGAAGCACCCGTCAGTTGGGTCAGGCCTTGCCAGTGCATCATGCCGATCTCGACGGTGGCCAGACCGATGGTGTAACCATCGGCGGGGGCCGCAGCAATCGCCGCATGACCCACCACGCCGCTGCCGCCCGTGCGGTTGACCACGTTAACGGGCTGTCCCAAATCTCTCTCGAGCAAGCTGGCGATGATGCGGGCCACCGCATCGGTGCCGCCACCAGCACCCCAAGGCACGATCATGGTGATAGGTCGGGTGGGGTAGTTTTGCGCAGCGGCAGGCATGGCAGCAGCCAGGCAAGCCAAGCCAGCAACAGCACTGGCCACCAAGGTACGGCGTGAGCGAATGAACATGAGGGTCTCCAATTGATTTGAAAGGCCGATCGCACAAGGACCAACCAAGGCAAAATTTATACCCATTCGAACGTCATACCAATAGGGTCAACCATATCGCCAGTAACTCTGGCGACTGCCTGACCTGGCCCGCACCCCTCAGTCCACCACTGCACCCGCCATGAACCAACGTCCCAACAGTGCACGGTTTTCTTCGGTGAATCCAGCAGCATTGCCCATGGGCATTTGCTTGGTCACCACCACTTGCTGGTGAATGTTTTGGGCATGCTGCTTGATCAACGCAGGGCTGTCCAAGCGCACGTTTTTCATTTGCACTTGCGCACCATGGCAAGCGATGCAGTGTTGGTTCAGCAGACTTTGCACTTGAACAAAACCCGCCGCCGGCGCAGGCAGCGCCGATGCGACCGCCGGTGCGGCGGGTGCGGGTCGCAAAGCCACCATCACGCCCACCACCATCAGCACACCCACTGCGGCAAAAGGCCATGGGTTGGCCGCCCGACCCAAGTGAAAGGCGTGCCTTTGCACAAAAAATTGGCGAATCAGGGCCCCGGCCAGCATCATCACAAACAGCAGCACCCAGCGCTGTTCGTGGGTGTACAAAAAGCTGTAATGGTTGCTCAGCATCGCAAAGATGACGGGCAGCGTGAAATAGGTGTTGTGCACGCTGCGCTGCTTGCCGCGTTTGCCATGAATGGCCAAGGCGTTGGCGTCATAAGCTTGGCCAGAAGTCATGGCCGCGACCACTTTGCGTTGACCGGGAATGATCCAGAAGAACACATTGGCACTCATGGCGGTGGCGATCATCGCGCCCACCAGCAAAAAGGCGGCGCGGCCGGCAAACAACTCGTTGGCCAACCACGAAGCCAAGCCCACCACCACGATCATCAAGCCGGCCACGATCAGTTCACCGTTTTTGCGAAAACCAAAAATCCGGCAAATGGCGTCGTACACCCACCAAAAAATCACCAAAGAACCCACCGCTGCAGAACCTGCCATGACGGGCGTCCAATCCATCAGCGATTTGTCGATCAAAAACGTGCCAGCGTTCCACAGGTAGAGCACGGTGAACAGGGCAAAGCCGGTCAACCAGGTGGAATAGGCCTCCCAATAAAACCAGTGCAACTTGGTGTGGATGAGCTTGGGGGCCACCATGTACTTTTGCGGGTTGTAAAAACCACCACCGTGCACCGCCCACATGGCGCCACCTACGCCTTTTTCGAGCAGGTCCGGTGAGTTGGGTTTTTGCAGGTTGTTGTCGAGAAAGACAAAATAAAACGAGGAGCCAATCCAGGCGATGGCGGTGATGACGTGCACCCATCGCAACAACAAATTGGCCCATTCCAGCAGATACGTTTCCATCAAGGAATCTCCGACCCACTCACCACCGCGGGCCCTGTGAGTGGGTAATCGGCCGCGAACATGAACCCGGGGGCTCCTGCGCCGCTGCGACCAGTGCACCCGAGTGTATACAGTTTGCGGTGCCAAATCCAGTGCCCAACTGCACGAGGACCCGCCGGAGCTCAGAACCTGAGCACGCCTGCCGTGTTCTGGTGTGTTTGGATCTCGCAAGCTTTGAGCGCGCCGCCACTTTTTGAGTTCAGCACAGACCCCCTATGGCGTCTGCAGGCGCATGCTCACTTTCCAGCCCTTTGCAGGAGCTGCGCCGCCACCGCCACGGCGATGACCTCGGGCTCTTTGCCGGTGATGCCAGGCACGCCAATCGGGCAGGTGATGTGGGCGATTTCCAACGCGCTGAAACCACGCGCTTGCAGGCGATGGCCAAAAGTGGCCCATTTGGTGGCGCTGCCAATCAGGCCCACAAAGGGCAAATCACCCCGCTCACGCTGGCGTTTCAGGCAAGCGATCACGATGTCCAGGTCCTCGGCGTGGCTGAAGCTCATGACCAGCACACGGCTGCCAGGGGCCAAATCGGCCACCGCCGCCTGCACCGGATTGGAGTGCTCACAGTCCACCTCGTCGGGCACATCGTCCGGGAAAATCTCGTCCCGGCTGTCGATCCAGCGCACCTCAAATGGCAGGCACGCCAAGGTGTTGACAATCGCGCGGCCCACATGGCCACCACCGAACAAGGCCAAAGGCGTGCGCGGCGGCAACAACTGGCTGCGCAAACGGGCCACATCCTTGGCATCGACCCGTGCAAACACCAACTCCACCACCCCGCCGCAGCACTGCCCCAGACTGGGGCCAAGCACTTGGCGCATGTGGCTTGAAACCAACTCGCCGGCCAAGCAGCGCCGCGCATGCGCCAGCGCCTCAAACTCCAGATGCCCACCACCAATCGTGCCCGCCTCGCCACGGCTGAACACCAGCATGTGGGTGCCCGGCCCACGTGGCACCGAGCCCTGCGTGGCCTGCACGCTCACCTGCACCGCCGCCTCATGCGCCAAACGCGCCAACGCTGACTTGATCCCATTCACAAGCTGTTCCATTTCTCCATAAGCCGCGCGCCAAGCGGGCGGCTCAATGCCTCAAGGCCGGCCAAAGCTTGAGTATGCCAACAGGCAGGACTGGCATGGCGCAGTCCGATCGGTGCACAGAACGCATGCGACGCGCCACGTACCCCAAGTCATGCCAAACATTGCGCACTTGGTCAAAGCTGCAAGGCCCTGGCCTTTGCCCCTGTAACTGAGCCAAGTCACTTGCACCGACGCGTGCTTGTGGCAGCACAGCGGCCAGTTTCAGCCCGACACACTGACCGAAGGACCCGACCGAGGGCTTGTGCCAGGGCAGCGCGTGATTCGCGCAAGCCCGCAAGCCCGCAAGCCCGCAAGCCATCGCCCAAGCCATCGCCCAAGCCAAAGGGGCCGCGCTAGGAAGAGGCCATCTGCCCCGCCTTGGCCTGGTCGCGCGCCAAAGCTTCGCGGTCGCTGCGGCGGCGAAACACCACGGTCACAATGCTGCTGCTGATCACGATGAACAGCGAGTACAGCACCGGAATCAGCAAAATGTCTTGTTGCATGCTGCCCGCAAAACTCAAGGTCACGATCAAAATTGCCAGCGGGCCGTTCTGAATGCCGGTCTCCAAAGCGATGGTTCGGCTGCGCTTGGCGTCTTGGCGCAGCAAGCGCGCCAAGCCATAACCTAAAGCCATGCCGATCAAGCCCAGACCAATGGCCGCGAAATAAACCGTCCAAGGCGTGGTGGCCAGCAGTTGGTGGTTGCGCGGTATCCAAGTCACAACCAAAAACAAGATCACCAAGATGCCCAAAAAGCCGCCCAGCAGCTCGATGGTGGCACCGATGTTGGGACTCATCTTGCGTAAACCCATGCCGATCAAAGTGGGCACCAAGAGCACCACCAACACCTGCGCCACATTGCCGGCCGGTATCTTGAAGTCGCCACTGATGCCAGCGGCTTGCGAATAAAACTCCAGCAAGGCGGGCACCATGACCAGCGCCACCAGAGTCGACACACTGGTCATCATGATGGACAGCGCCAGCACGCCTTTGCTGAAATAAGCAAAGATGTTGGAGGTGGTGCCCCCCGGCATGCAGGCCATCAAGATCAGGCCGACCGCCAGCGCGGGTGGCAGGTCAAGCGCCATGGCCATGGCAAAACCCAAGAACGGCATGATGCCGTACTGGCAAAAAACGCCCACCAGCACACCCTTGGGCTTGCGAAAGGCGATCAAAAAGTCGCGCCAAGTGAGCGATGCGCCCATGCCCATCATGATGACCATCATCATCACGCCCAGCAGTTTGGTTTCAAATTCGGTGACCATATCAAACTCCGCTGTGGCGCTCAGGCGCGATTGAATTCATTGTTGACTTCGGCTTTGAGGTCTTTGCGCAGCACCTTGCCAATCGGGGACTTGGGCAGTTCCTCGCGCAGCACCACCGAGCTGGGCCGCTTGTAGGCGGCCAAGTGTTGTTGGCAATGCGCCAACACGTCTTCGGCGCGCAGCTGCCCAGCATGGTCCGGGTTGGCCACCACATAGACGCGAACGGCCTCACCGGTGCGCTCGTCGGGCGTGCCGACCACGGCCACCTCGAGCACCGCGTCCATCTGGGCGATCACGTCTTCCACCTCGTTGGGGTAGACGTTGAAGCCCGACACCAACACCATGTCTTTTTTGCGGTCCACGATGCGGAAGAAACCCTCTGCATCCATCACGCCGATGTCGCCTGTGGCCAACCAAGCGTCCCGCATCACGTTGGCGGTTTCTGCCTCGTTTTGCCAATAGCCTTGCATGACTTGCGGGCCACGCACCCAGATCTCGCCAGGCTCGCCCACGGGCACGTCTTGCCCGGCCTCAGACACCAAGCGCACATCGGTGCCCGGTGCAGGAATGCCGATGCTGCCCAATCGGGGCTCGCCACTCAAGGGGTTGAAACTCACCACCGGCGAGGTTTCGGTCAGGCCATAACCTTCGGCAATGGGGGTGCCGGTGACTTCGCGCCAGCGCAGCGCCACGGCGCTGTGCAAGGCGGTGCCACCAGCGATGGAGGCTTTCAGGTGCTTGGGCGGGTAGGCCAAAAACCACTCTTCATTGAGCAGCCCATTGAACAAGGTGTTCACACCCGTCATCCACGTGATGGGGTAATTTTCGACGGCGCGTTGCAGGTTTTGCACCGGGCGCGGGCTGGGCACCAAAATGTTGTGCGCCCCGATGGACAAGAAGCCCAGCAAATTGGCCGTGAAGGCAAAGATGTGGTACAGCGGCAGCGCCGTCAAGACACACTCTTTGCCGGGGCTCATGTGGGTCGCTCCCATGGCCAACATCTGCTGCACGTTGTGCAACAAATTGCCGTGACTGAGCATCGCGCCCTTGCTCACACCCGTGGTGCCCCCGGTGTACTGCAACACAGCCAAATCCTGCGGCTGAAGGTCTTGCCAATAGCTTTTGGCTGGGTGTTCGGCCAAGCTGGCCTGGCCCAATTCCAGTGCCGTTTGCAGGCGCACATGCGGCACGGTGACGGCGGGCAAGACTTTGTTCCAGACCTTTTGCACACCCCGGATGATGCCGCGCGGAATGGCCGGGAAAAACTCTGGCACCCCCGCCAACACCATGTGCTGCACACCGGTTTGTGCCAAAACTTCGGGCAATTTATCGGCAAACATGTCGACCACCACCAAGGCCTTGGCCTGGCAGTTGTTGAACTGTTGCACCATCTCGCTCACGGTGTAGAGCGGGTTGGTGTTGACCAACACACAACCGGCCTTGAGCACGCCAAAGGCCACCACCGGGTAAGACAAGCTGTTGGGCAACTGCACCGCCACACGGTCGCCCCGGGCCAGACCCAAAGTGCCGCGCAAATAGCCTGCAAACGCATCCGATAAAGCATCCACCTCTGCAAAACCCAAACTGCCATTCATGCCATTGGGCACCACACAGGTAAACGCCGCCTTGGCTTGGCTGTCACGCGCCCAGCGGGTGCAATGGTCATGCACAAAATGCGCCAAGCTGGGGTGCTCGGGCGCAGGCAAATCGGGGACGATGCCCACTTGGGGGTAAACCGTTTGCCACGGGCGCATGGCGCTCGTGGGGTCTGGGGT
Organism: Limnohabitans sp.; assembly: GCF_044361645.1. GTDB lineage: Bacteria > Pseudomonadota > Gammaproteobacteria > Burkholderiales > Burkholderiaceae_C > Limnohabitans_A. Next base: position 34,411 of record NZ_JBIKIL010000008.1, read on the forward strand.
GAAACTCATGGAAGTCCTTGGGGAAAGGGTAAAACGGACGGACCTGTCAGGGGCCGAGCAGGCACAAACGGGTGTTGGCGCGTGCGGCGCGTGGCACCAAGCCAGCGCGGCCTTGCACACCCGAAGGGCCCCACTGCGGTGTGCAATGAGCCGCCATTATTGACGCATTCAGGCCCCGGATGCCCCATCACCACCCAGGCGGAGTGGGTGTTTTCCCTGATCGAGATTTTGGGCCCAGAGGGCAAACACCGCACCCGCGCTTATCCGGGTGCTGAGCCGAGGCCTTGTTCGTGGGCCACGCTGGGCAGCCAGCTCAAGATCAAGACCGTGGTCATCGAAAAGCCCGCCAACAGCAGCAGCGAACTGCCAAAGCCCATGGCCTTGACCACCGGCCCCAAAGCCCATACCGACAAAGAGCTGACTGCAAAAGACACGCCCAACCGCATGCCCGAAACACGCGAGCGCAAGCGGTCGTCCACATAACGGGCAATCATGAAATCGGTGAATGGGATGGCCCCGAAAATGAACACCATCACCCCGGTGAGGGCTGCAAACAGCCACCAGCCCTGCGCCTGTGAGGCCAACACCAGCATGGGAATTTGCGCCACCACCATGCACATGAAAAAAGGCTTGAGCGGGAAGCGGTTGAGCAATTGGCCCACCACCACCTGCGCCACCGAGGCCAGGGCATAGACCAAGGCCAACAACAAACCCAAAGCGGCCGGGTCCTGCATCACGCCTTGGAAACGCTCGGCCAGCAACAAGCCGTTGCCGTTGGTGGTGAAGTTGAACAACACGCTGCTGGTGATGGCCGCTGCCGTCATCACCACCAAGGCCCGAACCAGCATGGGCGCAGGCAAATGCACCTTGGCCCCGCCAGACCGCTGGGCAGGGGCCGACTGCTCGCGCGGGCAGACACGGGCAAACACCAGCCCACACAGCATGGCCACCACGCCCGGCACCACAAAGGCTGCACGCCAGCCCAGCCATTGAATCAAAAAGCCGGTGAGCAAAGCCGCCACCGCCACACCCAAATTGCCCGCCAGGCCATTGAAACCAATCGTCGCGCCCGGATTGGACGAACGCTCCAGCAGCATGGGAATGCCCACCGGGTGGTAGATCGATGCGAACACGCCGATCAAAGTCAGACAGGCTGCCAACTGCCAGGGCGTTTGCGCGAAGGCGGTCAAGACAGCGGCTGCACCCATGCCAAAAAAGAAGATCAGCATCATGCTGCGGCGGCCCCACAAATCGCCCAAGCGACCTGCGGGCCAAGCGCCCAAACCAAACATGAAAAACGCCCCCGCGCCATAGGGCATGAGGTCTTGCCATTGGGCCAAGCCCATGTCGACCGCGATGGTGCTGACAGCCGCCGCAAAAATCAACAAAAACAAGTGGTCCAGCGCGTGGGCGATGTTGAGCAAGCCCCGCACCGTGCGCGGGTGATCGGCGAAAGCAGCGGGTGCAGGTGCTGCTGCTGCGGTGGTGTGCGTCATGGTCAACTCCATCTTTTGGACCCCAAGGCCAGCCCTGTGCAGGTCAATCCATGCGCAGTTTAAACAAGGCCCACTCTGCACGTGACGAGCGGCCTGTGATAATTGGCACCGCTTGCTTGATAACCACAAGCCACAGAAGACCGCCATGATCCGCATCTCAGAACTCAAACTCCCTTTGTCGGCCCTGCCGGTGGATGCGCGCCGCGCCGCCGATGCGCCGTCCGAGACCGACCAAGACCGGCTGCCCACGCCCCACCCTAACGACGCGCTGCGCCAACTGGCAGCTCAGGCACTGGGCATCGGCACTGCCGACATCGCCACACTCAAGGTCTTCAAGCGCAGCTTTGACGCCCGCAAGGCCGATCTGCTGGCGGTGTACATCGTGGACCTGTCGCTGGCCGATGCGCTGGACGAAGGCCGCTTGCTGCACAAGTTCGAGGCCCACCCGCACATTCAAGCCACGCCCGACATGGCCTGGCACCCGCCCTGCCAAGCCCCGGCAGATTTTGGCGCGTGTGAGGGCCAGCGCCCGGTGGTGGTGGGCTTTGGGCCCTGCGGCATGTTCGCGGCGCTGGCCTTGGCGCAAATGGGCTTTCGGCCCATCGTGCTGGAACGCGGCAAACCGGTGCGCGAGCGCACCAAAGACACCTGGGGCCTGTGGCGCAAAAAGCTACTCAACCCCGAGAGCAATGTGCAGTTTGGCGAAGGCGGCGCTGGCACCTTCAGCGACGGCAAGCTTTACAGCCAAATCAAAGACCCGCGCCACCTGGGCCGCAAGGTGATGGATGAGTTCGTCAAGGCGGGGGCGCCCGCCGACATCTTGTATGCCGCGCACCCGCACATCGGCACTTTCAAGCTGGTCAAAGTGGTCGAGCACATGCGCGGGCAAATCATCGCTTTGGGCGGTGAGATCCGTTTTGAGCAGCGCGTCAGCGATGTGCTGCTTTCGCCCAGCGCTGAGGGCCAGCAGCTCACCGGCCTGCAAGTGCAAGCGCTGCGCACAGGCCAAACTTACACCCTGCCCACGCGCCACGCGGTGCTGGCCCTGGGACACAGCGCGCGCGACACCTTTGTCATGCTGCACCGGCGGGGCGTGGCCATGCAGGCCAAAGCATTTTCGATCGGCGTGCGCATCGAGCACCCCCAAAGCGTGATCGACCAGGCCCGTTGGGGCCGCCACGCAGGCCACCCGCTGCTGGGCGCGGCCGACTACAAGCTGGTGCACCACGCGCAAAACGGCCGCGCCGTCTACAGCTTTTGCATGTGCCCCGGCGGCACCGTGGTGGCCGCCACCAGCGAACCAGGCCGTGTGGTGACCAACGGCATGAGCCAGTACTCGCGCAATGAGCGCAACGCCAACGCCGGCATGGTGGTGGCCATTGACCCACCCGATTACCCCTTGGACAGCGCCGCATGGCGGGCCGCCTTTGGCGACCAAGACGGCACGGCGCTGGCGCTGCAAGCCCAGGCCTTGGCGGCACAACACCCGCCTGCCGCGCACCCGCTGGCGGGCATCGTGCTGCAGCGTCAGCTGGAAACCCGCGCCTTTGAAGTGGGCGGCAGCAACTACGAAGCACCCGGCCAACTGGTGGGTGACTTTTTGGCTGAGCGGCCTTCCACCCTGTGGGGCAGCGTGCAGCCGTCTTACAAGCCCGGCGTGAAGTTGGTCGATCTGGCCGATGTGTTGCCGGGCTACGCGGTCGATGCCATGCGCGAAGCGCTGCCGGTGTTTGGCCGCAAGATCAAGGGCTACGACATGCATGACGCGGTCATGACCGGGGTGGAAACGCGCACCTCCTCGCCCCTGCGCATTCCGCGTGGCGACGACCACCAAAGCACCAACACCCGGGGCCTGTACCCGGCTGGCGAAGGCGCAAGCTATGCGGGTGGCATTTTGTCGGCGGGGGTAGACGGCATCAAAGTGGCCGAGTCTTTGGCTTGCCAATGCGCCGCAGAGGCTTTGTAAAAGCCAACTGCCCAGGCGCGCGCGTCAGGCGCTAGACCGACACCAACTGGTTGCGAATGGCATAACGGGTCAGGTCCGCCACTTTGTGCAAGCCCACCTTGCGCATGATGTTGCGCCGGTGCACCTCCACCGTGCTGGGTGCAATCAGCAAGTTGCGGGCGATTTCTTTCGAAGAAAACCCGTCTGCAACCAAGCGCAACACCTGCGCCTCGCGGCCCCCTAAGCTGCCGCGTACAGGCTGATCGCCCGAGCGAAACTTGCGTACCGAGGCCATCATTTCAGAAGCTGCGCTTTGGCACAGGTAGGTCCGTCCACCCGCCACGGCGCGAATGGCCGACATCAACTCGTCCATGCTGCTGGTGGTCGACACGTAGCCCATGGCGCCGGCGTCCAAAATTTCAATGACCGAGAGCCGGTCCGAATCGCCCGAGAACGCCACCACGCGTTGACCGGGCTGCTGGGTCGCCATTTTTTGCATCAAAGACAAATTTTGGGAACCGTTGTCGTGCAGGCCCAGCAGCACCACATCGGGGGCCATTTCGGCGCACAGCGACTGTGTTTGGTCGTCGGTCTCGGCCATGCCTAACAGGTTCATATCGTGGTGGGTGCGCAATACGGCGGCAATGCCCTCGCAGACCACTTTGTGTTTGGACGATAACAAGACGCGGACTGCCATGGCGAAGCCCCTTTCTTCAAAAATCACAAGCCCAAGACCGATGTGGGCTGCGGCCAGCGCTTGACAAGTGCTGGCCACGCCAAATCCGCATCCCTGAGCGGCCCAGCTTAGCCAGCGAAAGGGCTGTTGACTGTTCGATGCCGCACCAAGCCGCTCAGCAGACGCCTCGCACGCCGCCCACACCCTGTCTCGCTGTGGCCATTTGCGAAGACAATCCCGTACGCAAAATGCCGACCCCACCTCTGCCCAACAGCCTGCCATGCCAACACCCGAAGCGAAACCCACACAAGCGCGCAACCCTCTGCATGGTTTGACGCTGGAGAGCATCGTCACCCAATTGGCCGATTTTTATGGCTGGGACGGTCTGGGGCAGCACATGCCCATTCGTTGCTTCACGCACGATCCCAGTGTCGGCTCCAGCTTGAAATTTTTGCGCAAAACCCCTTGGGCGCGCGACAAAGTGGAAAGCCTGTACCTGTTCATGCTGCGCGAGCAAAAACGGCAAAAACTCAAGGATTGATGCGGCCTTGTGGTGTTTGCCAGGGTCAAGGCCAAGCCCTGACAAGACGAGGCTCAGCGCAAAGAGGCCGACCTCAAGCGCGCCTGCGCACCACCGACACCACCAAAGTGATGAGTGTCAAAGGCACCACAAAACTCAGCATCACCGTGCTGAAGGTGCCCAGCGCAGCATGCTCCTGCGCCGCCAAAATCAAATAGGCCACATAGGCCACGTAATAGCCTGCAAAAACGCCACCTTCCCAGCGAGCGATCTCACCGCCGGTGATGAACATGGGCAAACACGCCAGCGCGACCGCCAACATGACCCAAATGTCAAAGGCCAACAATGACGGCGCCACCACCAAGCCTGCGCTGCCCGCGACCAAACCGCTGAGGCCCAAGCAACCCAAAATGTTGAAGATGTTGCTGCCCACCACATTGCCCACCGCAATGTCACGCTCACCTTTGAGCGCCGCAGTGATCGAAGTGGCCACCTCGGGCATCGAGGTGCCGGCCGCCACGATGGTCAGCGCAATCACCACATCGCTCACGCCCAAGGCCTTGGCAAAAACCACCGCTGCACTCACCAACCAGTCGGAGCCCAGTACCAAAAAGACCAAACCCACCCCCATCAGCGCCAGCTGCACGGGCAGCTTGGCGTCCCAAGCGCCAGGCACTGGGGCCTGCAGTTCGGTCTCCAACTCATCGCCGCCTTGAGCCAGCGCTTTGGCAAGGGCCGATTCGCGGCGCGACTGCACCACCAAAAAGCTGGTGTAGGCCACCAACAACAGCACCAACATGAGGCTTTCCCACATCTGAAAAAGACCATCCAAGGCCATCATGGCCATGAGCAAGCTCACGCCAAACATGATCGGCACCTCTTGGCGTATCAACTGGCGGTGCACCACCATGGGCACGATCAAGGCGCTCAAGCCCAAAATGAACAAGACATTGAAAATATTGCTGCCCACCACATTGCCCACCGCCATGTCGCTCTTGCCCTCCAGCACCGAGGCCACCGACACCGCGATTTCAGGTGCACTGGTGCCCAAGGCCACAATGGTCAAGCCCACCACCAAGGGCGAGATTCCAAAAGACAGCGCCAGTTTGCTGGCCCCTCGAACCAACAAATTGGCCCCCGCGACCAAGCTGATCAGCCCGGCCATGAACATGAATAAATGGATCATTTGGTATGTACTCAGAGAAAAAATGGGTGAGCATGGGCAGCTTCAAGACCCCACTGTGACAGGCAAAGTGCAGAGTTTGACACCTTCTGAGCTGACATCCACGCATAGCCTCACTTGAGCGGTCTCATTTTCTTGAGGCCAAGGGTCTGAGCAGGCCATGACCCCAAGCCCAAACGCGTCCTCAAGGCCCAAGGCTGAACCCCTGTGCATCTGCACCGCCCATGGGCACAGCCTGTGTGGCGGCGCCCGATCTGTCGATGGTTTGCTCGCCCGGGCTTGGTGGCCAGCCCAGTTTGTTTTTGCCACCCCGGGCAAAGACCGGTGATCCAGTGTGCACCGCTTGCCCATTGCCAAAGCCAGTTCCAGCTGACAGATTGCAAAACGGCCCGAGACAAAAATCAAGACGAGATGGATCGCGGTGGATCGCGGCCCCGCTCAGTCCGACAGCATCGTGCCCCGGCACTTGGGGGCGCCACAGCGGCAGGCGTAACGGGCTTTCAAAGCCGGGGTCATCGGCTCATCGCTGAACAGGCCGTAGTCAAAACTCAGCTCCTCCCCCTTGAAGACCGGTCTGCGCGTCAGAATGAAAATACGGCTGTGCACCTCCTCGGGCACGCAGTTGGGGCGGCAGGAGTGGTTGATCCATTTCGAGTCGTTGCCGCCGTACAGCGCATCGATCACCCGGCCATCGTCCAAGTGAAAGTAAAAGCTGTGGTCCGGGTTGGCCGCGTCGTGCGGGTGGCGGGCAATCGCCTCGGACATGCTGATCACCTCGCCCACGTATTCCACCACCCGCTCGCCGGCGGCCAGATGCCGGGTGGCGAACACGCCTTGGCCGTGCACCCCAGAGGCGTGCACCCAAATGGCTGGGAAATCGCTGGAAGTGCGCAAAACAGCTGGGGGTCGGGGCAAAGCAGCTTGGCCCTCAAGCCGTGGGGGGCGTTGCCAGGCCCAGTTCGGCCACCATGGCCTCGCGCATCAAAAACTTTTGCGGCTTGCCTGTCACGGTCACCGGCAGTTCTGCCACCAGCCGGATGTAGCGCGGCACCTTGTAGTGCGCGATGTTTTGCTCGCAAAAGCTGCGCAACTCTTGCTCTGAGCAATCGGCCCCCGGGCGCGGCACCACCCAAGCACACAGCTGCTCGCCATAACGCGCATCGGGCACGCCGAAAACTTGCGCTGCGGCGACCTTGGGGTGGCGAAACAAAAACTCTTCGATTTCGCGCGGGTAAATGTTCTCGCCCCCGCGAATCACCAAGTCTTTGAGGCGTCCCACGATGTTGCAGTAACCGTCGGCGTCCAGCGTGGCCAAGTCGCCGGTGTGCATCCAGCCGTCCCGGATGGTGTCGGCCGTGCGCTCGGGCTCGTCCCAATAGCCCTGCATGACCGAGTAGCCCCGGGTGCACAACTCACCCGTTTCACCCACCGGCACGGTCTGGCCCTGTGCGTCCACGATGCGCACCTCCAAATGCGGCAGCACACGGCCCACGGTGGTGACGCGTTTGTCCAGCGGGTCGTCGGTGGCACTTTGAAAGCTGACCGGGCTGGTCTCGGTCATGCCATAAGCAATGGTCACCTCGCGCATGTGCATCAGCGACTGCACACGCCGCATGACCTCCATCGGGCAGGGCGCCCCCGCCATGATGCCGGTGCGCAGGCTGCGCAAATCAAACTTTGAAAATTCAGGGTGCTCGAGTTCGGCAATGAACATGGTCGGCACGCCGTGCAAGGCGGTGCAGCTTTCGTCCTGCACCGCGGCCAGTGTTTGCAAGGGGTCAAAGCCCTCGCCGGGAAACACCATGGCCGCCCCCACCGAGGTGCAGGCCAGCACCGACAACACCATGCCAAAGCAGTGGTACAGCGGGACCGGGATGCACAGGCGGTCTTGCTCAGAAAGCCGCATGCAGTCGGCCACCGCGATGGCGTTGTTGACGATGTTGTGGTGCGTCAGCGTGGCCCCCTTGGGCGCGCCCGTGGTGCCACTGGTGAACTGGATGTTGATCGGCTGGTGCGCGTTCAGCTCTTGTGCATGGGGCAGCTGGGTGTGGCCTTGTGCCAGCAAGGCTGACCAATCGAGCATGCCCTCATGGCCCCCTGCACCCAATCGAATCACTTGCCGCAATGCAGGCAGTTGGGTGTCAGCGCCACCAAAACCCAATTGCACCAGCATGCCCAGGTAATCGCTGGTTTTGAAACGGCTGGCGCTGACCAGCACCGACACCCCCGCCTTGTTCAGCGCATAGGCCAACTCGGCCACGCGGTAGGCGGGGTTGATGTTGACCAAGATGGCCCCCAAACGGGCGGTGGCAAATTGTGTGACCAACCACTCCGAACGGTTGGGTGACCAAATGCCCACCCGGTCACCACGCCGCACACCATGGGCATGCAAGGCCGCGGCGGCGGCGTTGACTTGGCGGCCCAGCTCGGCCCAAGTCCAGCGCACGCCCTCGGCGCAAAAAATGGCCGCGTCACGCTCTGGCCAGCGCTGCACGGTGTGGGCCAACAAGGCGTGCACACAAGCATCGCTCAAGGGCGCATCGACCAGGCCCTGAACATGGGACAGGCCCGCCATGGGGCTGCGGGGGTGGGGCAAGGCAGAAAGCTGTGTCATGGGTGTGCTCATGGCTAAGGGTGTGGGCAGGGGTATGAACAGGGCACAAGGTCTGAAAAATCAAGCGGGTCCAGCGCGGGGCGAACCCACACGGCAGGGGCCACCTCTAACGGTCATCTCTTACGGCCATCGCTAGGGGGCTTGGCTGGGCGCAGCGCCTGAGCGTAGCGTACCCGAAACAGGCGCAGTGTGCGCCCCGCTGTGCGCCCCGCTGTGCGCCCCGGATGGCTCGCCCAACAAGGCCTCCAAACGCCTGCGCTCAGCCATCACATCGGCCAAGGGCGTGCGCCGGGCTTGGCTGACTTCGGCCACAGCGAAGGCTGGCTGATCGGGGGGGCGGCTTTGGCGGGCCATGCCGTCCAGCAACCAGTTCAGCACCGCCGCCACCTGCGCGTCGTCCAAACCCGAGCCCATGACGCCTGGCACGCGCAACAAAAACCCACGCCCGCCCGGCAAGCCTAAAAACTGCCCCATGCCCCGCAGGTCTGGCACCTTGGCGCTGTAAGTGCCTTGCCCACCCAAGCCATGACAGCCCGCGCAGTGCAAGACATACAGCGAGCGCGCACCGCTGACCTTGGCGAGGGTGGGGGCGTCGGGCCGCAACACCACCTGGTGGCCGGTGACGGTGTGCAAGCTGCGGTGCAGCTTGTCTTGTGCCCAGACCGAACTGGCCAGCGTGCAACTCAGCGCACTGCTCAGTGCGCTCATCCAGCCAAGGGCTCGCAAGCAGCGCATGGCCATCAGCGCAGTGTTTTTTCCCGCAAAGCGCGGGTGCTGCTGGGGTTGCCGCCTGCGCTGCGCCATTGGGCCAAAGCCGACGCGTCTTGCGGCGCGGCGGTTCGGCCTTGCAGCTGCGCAACATGCGCCATCACGGCCCACAACTGGGGGTCGCTCAAGCTGCTGGCAAAGCCCGGCATGACGCCCACAAAGCGTTGGCCATCGACCACGATGGGACCCGACAAACCGTGCAGCACAACGCTGGCCAGGTAGTGCGGCGTCTGGCCCAGCTGGGCCCAGTGCGCGCCCTTGATCGCGGGTGCCAAGCCTGGCGTGCCCACACCGGTGGTTTGGTGGCAGGCTGCGCAGTGTTGGGCATACAGCGCCGCACCGTCCGGGGACTGCGACTGCGGTGATGGCGTCGGGGCTGACTGCGCCAGTGCCCAGCCGCTGCCCAGCAGCAAGCCAGCGATGGCCCCCAGCAGCACCGTCTTCATGCGGTGCCCACAATGATGGCCGTGGTGCAATGGAACATGGAGTTGGTGTTGGCCATGCACCAGTTGATGTCGTTGTGCACACCGAGGCGGTAACCTGGCCGCTCGCGCTCGTTGTTGTTGCACAGGCACTCGCCGCAAGAGCCTTTGCCACAGCAGTCGTTGTAAGACACCAAGTAATGCCGACCATCGTCCGGGTTCAAGCAAGTGCCCACCCAGGACACCTTGGACACCTCGGTGCCGGGTGGGCAGGTGGTCAAGCTGCCGCCACAACAAGTGCACAGGTAACCGTCGATGGCGCAATAACGCCAGTAATCGCACTGCGTGGGGTCAGACTTCTTGGCGTTTTTGGGCGCGGCACCCGCGCCAGCGGCATGGGCCGCGCCAAACTGCCCACTGCGGTCAAACGGCAACATGGGCAGCAAGGCGCCGCCCACCAAGCCCGTGCCCAAGCGGGTGATGAAACTGCGCCGACCATGGCGGTGGGCGACTTGGCGCACGCTGCGCTCGGTGACGCGGTCAACGATGTTGAAAAGCCAATTCATGGGGTGCTCCTTCAGGCAGACTCAAGACGGGTTCAAGACGGGTTCAAGACGGGTTCAAGGTGGTGGGCTCGGGCCATCAGGCAGCGCTGGCGGGCTCGCCCAAGTACTGCTGGATGCTGGGCACTTTCATGTCGTGGGCATTGAGCAAGCTGTCGAGTTGCTCGCGGCTGTTCACCAAGCCTTTGGCCACCACCAGGCCTTGCCGGTCCATCAGCACCGCATACGGCAGGCGCGAGACGCGAAAGCCCAGCCCCAGCTCGGTGGACAGCACATAGGGCATGTCTTGCAGGCCTTGTTCGCGCACAAAGCCCAGGTGATCGGCATCGCCATCGCTGGCCAGCACCAGCTGCATGTCTGCCGATTCGTCACGCACCAAGCCCTTGAGCACCGGGATCAGCTTTTTGCAGACCGGGCAGGTGGGGGCCAAAAAGAACACCAGCGTGGCCTTGGCTTGCGGCCCCCCGATCTGCACCGGCTCGGACTGCAGCCCCACCAGCGACAAGCTGGGCGCGGCGGCCCCCACCGCCGGGCCCGAGTCGGTCACCAGCGCCCCCATGGGGGCGACGCGCTCGAACAGCACGCCCACTTGGCGCGAAAGCGCCCACAACATGACGGCCAGCACCAGCACAGCCAGCCAAAGCAACAGGGTAGAAAGGGTCAAAGCATCCATGAAAACTCTCCAGTCAATGGCGTGAAGCATGAGAAACAAGATCGGGGCGCTGGCTGCGCAGCAGTTGGTGAAACACCAGCCACAACACCCCGCCCACCAGCAGCGCAAGCACCAGCACAGCGCCGTCCATCGGCGTGAGCGCGCGGTCCTGCACCGGCAGCGCACTCAAACCGGCCAGCAGCACCAGGCCCAGGTTGCGCAGCACCAGCGCCGCACTCACCCGCAGCGGCTCGCCGCCGCAGCCGCAGTCCAAGCGGTGGCCGCGCGCCAAGTGCCATGCCATGGCACCCGCGTAGCTCAACAACAAAGCCGCTGCGCCTGCCGCGCCCAAAGGGCGCAAGGGGCTGACCAAACTCAGCGCCACGGCCAAGGACAGCAGTGGCAAGGCCCAACTCATGGGGGTCAACCAGACCCATGGCACACGGTAGGCGGCCAAATGCTGCAAAAACAATTGGCGGTCCAGCAGCTGGCTCACGCCCGCGTGCGCCCACAACAAGGCCAGCCAGGCGGTAGGAATCCACACCAGCAGCGGCTCCAGCGGGCTCAGTTCCCAGCCTGTCAAAAAAGGGTGCAGAGCGGTCAAGGCCTCTGGGTTCAATGGCGTCATGGCAAGCACCCGGCTCAGTCGTGCGACTCAAGGTGCAAAGCGGCTTCACCGGCCTTGACCACCCGGGTTTGCTTGAGCCAGCGCTGCGGGCTGGCAAAGCGCCACACCTGCATGGCACCGGTCAGGCCGTCCAGGGCTTGCAAACGCTCGCCTTGGCGCGAGAAGGTCAAGGACACCGCACCCGAGCCCGGGTGCGTGGCCACGCGCTGGCCCGTGGCCATGTCCACCACCCAGAGTTTTTCGGCCGGGAATTTGTGCGAACCCTCTGCACCCTTGGCATGCATGGCGGCCACCAGCCAGCGGCCGTTGGGGTGCACCGCAAAGTTTTGGTAGCCACCTGGTCGCCAGCCGGCCTTGCGCGAGGCCGCATCCACCAAACCCTTTTGGCGCACGACTTGGCCCGTCGCACCGCCCAGGTTCATTTCGGTCAAAACGCCTTGGAACGACAAAAAGAAGAAACGGTCGCCGATCTGCTCGGCGTGGTGGAACCAAGCATCGCCATCGGGATCAAAAACCTTGTCGGTCACGCCGCGATCGGCCAACTGCCCGTCCTCGTCGAGTGTGACGGTGGCCACTTTTCCGTCGCCGCACAGCATGGAAAACCTGGCCGGGTGGCTGCTCGCGGGCAAGGAGCCCCAGCAGCCAGGCGTGTCGATTTGGCTGGCAACGCGGCGATTTTGCAGGTCCACCACGGTGATGGAGGTGCCCGGTGTGGCGTTTTGCACCAAGACAAAACGCCCATTGGCCGTGAGCGACACCAAGCCGCGGTAGTTCAAGGCCTGCGCCCGCTGGGGCGGCAGCTGCACCTCGTACTTGAAGCCCAGCGAGGTGGTGTCGTGAACCTCCAGCACATCGATGCGCTCACCCCGGTAACTGCGGCTGAGGTAGGTGGTGGCCACGTACAGCTCTTGGGCGGCCGGGTTCACCGCAAAATTGCCGGCAAAGCCGGTGGACACCATGCCCAAAAAGCGGCCGTTGACGGCATCAAAAATGCGGATGCGGCCATCGGCAATGTGGCTGATGGCGATGTCGGCGACGTAAACCCGGTTTGGACTGCGCCCCTCCAAGGTGCTGGGCTCCAGGGTTTCTGCGGGCAACTCGGGCGGCTTGGGCTGCGCCAGGCAGGCCAAGCACAGTCCCCAGCCGGCCACCAGCAGCGCAGTGTTTTTCAAGGCTGCTTTTTTCAGGGCGTTGTTGCGGTCCATGACCGGTCTCCTCACAGAATTTGGGGGAAGCACCCAGACCCGGCGTACACGCTGGCATCGACCGAATCGGGGTGAAGGCTTTCCGCAGCTTGACAACACAGCTTGTGGAAAGTGGCTGGACCGATGCTAGGAAACAAAGGCCTGCCCCGTCCATCGTCCAAATGAGGGGGGTCCGGTGCAATCAGGCCTCAGTCGCGCTGCAGGCTGTCTGTTTTCAGAAGGAAGTTCGGGTTTGTGCTTGGTTCAATTGAACGACCCGGGGGAGATTCCCTTGGTGCTTTTGAACGGTGGCGCGCGCGGCGCGCGCTGCCTAGACTGCGACCTGTTCAAAACCCCAAACTTTGGAGACAACATGACACAGCCTTTCCCCTTCCCCGTTCCTCGCCGCACCGTGTTGCAAGCGCTGGGGGCCAGCGCGGCCGCAGCCGCTTGGCCCTCGCTGGCACAGGCCCAAGCCAAGGGCAAACCCATCAGCATCGGCTTGCCGATAGCGCAAAGCGGGCCAGCGGGTGTGGCCGACCACGCCGACTACTTGAACGGTGCCAAGTTGGCCGCCAAACAAATCAACGCCGCCGGGGGCGTCAAAGGCCGCCCCATCGAGCTCAGGGTGGTGGACATCGACATCATGACGCCCGAGGGCACACAAGCGGCCTTTCGCAAACTGATCGATGCCAAGGTGCAGGCGATTGCTTCGCCCTTTGTGCTGATCCCCGTGCCGGCCATGACCACGGTGGCCAATTACAAAGCGCCTTACCTGCACGGCAACACGCAACAGGCATCGCTGGATTTGGTGCGCAAGAACCCCAAGCGATACGACCACATCTACCAGATCGATCCGCCCGAGACGTTTTACGGCGCAGGCTTTCCCTTGTTTTGCGAACAAATGGAGGCCAGTGGCGCTTGGAAGCCGGTCAACCGCAAAGTGCACATCGTCACCGAACAAATCGCCTACACCCAGACCATCACCCAATCGGCCGAGGCCCAGTTCAAGGCGCGCGGCAAGTACGAGGTGGCCAAGGTCACGCAAATCCAGTTTCCGGTGCAGGATTGGGGCCCGGTCATGCAAGATCTGAAGAGGACCGGTGCCGGTGTGATCATGATCAACCATTGGGTGGCGGCCGAGCTGGCGGCTTTTGCCAAACAGTTTGCCGCCAACCCGGTGCCCGGCGCGCTGGTGTACCTGCAATACGGCCCCTCGCAGCCCGAGTTCTTGACCCTGGCAGGCCCGGCGGCCGAGGGCATGGTCTGGGGCACGGTGTATGGCGTTTACGCCGACAAACAAGGCCAGACCTTCCGCGACCAATACAAGGCCGAATACCTGTCCAAAGGCGGTGTCATGGGCCTGGTCTACACCGGCGGGGGTTATGACACGGTGCAGTTGCTGGCCAACGCCTGGGCGCAGGCCGAGCCCGAAAACTTCGCGGCCGTGAACCAAGCCATCAAGCGCCTGCGCTACCGGGGCGTGAATGGCCATTACCGCTTTGACAACCCCAACCAAGCCCCCTTGCATTACCCGCTGGAAACGCAAAAATTGGAGGAAGGCATTGCCCACCTGTTCTTCCAGGTGCAGGGCGGGCAGCACCGCATCATTGCGCCCGAGGTGCTGAAGGAATCGGCCTTCAAAGCCGCGCCTTGGATGAAGTGACGCCCAAACCATGACCGCGCCTTTGTTCCAGTGCCAGCAAGTGGGCATGCGCTTCGGCTCGCGCTGCGTCTTGAGCAGCGTCTCGCTGTCGGTCCAAGCCGGCGACGTGCTGGGGGTGGTCGGCCCCAATGGGGCGGGCAAAACCACCTTGTTCGAGATCTTGAGCGGGCGTCTGCGGCCCACCCAAGGGCAGGTTTTTCTGCGCGGCCAAGACATCACCGCCCTGCCCTTGCATGCACGCGCACGCTTGGGCGTGGCGCGCACTTACCAAAGCCCGGTGGTGCCCGAACTGCTGACGGTGGGCGAGGTGTTCAAGGCGGCGCGCCAAGCCTACCGGCCTTTTTTGACCGCGCACGACGCCGAGTGGGCAGCGCGGCAAGTGGGTCTGAAGGTGCCCTCGGACAGGCCTGCGGCAGCGCTGGGCACGCTGGACCGCCGCCGCTTGCTGCTGGCTTGCTTGCTGATGCGCAAGCCCTCGGTCTTGCTGATGGACGAACCGGCGGCGGGTTTGATCAACGCCGAGGTCGACGCCATCGACGCGATTTTGCGGTTTGCCGCGCAAGAGATGGGCATGGCCATCTTGCTGGTCGAGCACCGCCTGGAGTTGCTGGCCGCTTTGGCCCACCGGGTGGTGGTGCTGGACGCGGGCGAGCTGATCGCGCAAGGGCGGCCCGACACCGTGTTTGACGACCCACGCGTGCGTGCGGCTTACTTTGAAACGCAAACCTCATGAACGCGCACCCCTCACCGCCGGTGGATTCGGCCCTGCAGCCAAACAGGGCATCGGCCCCGGATTTGGCTTTGGCTTTGGCTTTGGACGCCAGCTTGCCCGCCGTCTTGCAGGTGCAAGGCCTGTCGGCCGGTTATGGGCCCCTGACGGTCTTGCACGATCTGGACCTCAGCGTGCGCGCTGGCGAGCGCGTGGCCCTGATTGGCCTGAACGGCCATGGCAAGTCCACCTTGTTTCGGGCCATCAGCGGCCTGACCGACTGGCAGCGCGGCTCGATCCGACTGGCCGGGCAAGAAGTGGGCGGCAGCCGCAGCGGCTCGCCTGGCCGCCACACCCACCGCATTGTGCGGGCCGGGCTGGCGCACATGCCGCAAGGCGATGCGATTTTTCCCGGCCTGACGGTGGCCCAGCACTTGGACTGCGGCGCCTTCACCAACGCCGCTTGGCGACAGCGCCGAGAGCGGCGCGAAGCCTTGCTGGAGGTCTTTGAGCCCTTGCGCAAGTTGCTCGACGCGCCAGCGGGCACCTTGTCGGGCGGCGAGCGGCGCATGGTCTCGCTGGCGCGTGGCCTGATGACGCCCGCCAAGCTCTACTTGGTGGACGAGCCCTCTTTGGGCTTGGCCCCCAAGATCAGCCAAAGCGTGGTCGACGCCTTGATGCGCATTGACATCGGCCAAGGCGCCATGGTCATTGCCGAACAGAACCTCGCCTTGCTCAGCGGCCGGGTGCACCGCACCCTGGGCATGCATGCGGGCCAACTCAAAGGAAGTGCGTGATGGACGTCGATTGGGGATTTGTGGCCATCACGGCGCTGACACTGGGCTGCATTTACGCCCTGCTCGCGCTGGGTGTGTCCATTGTTTTTGCCAGCTTGGGCCTGGTCAACATGGCGCATGGCCTGAGTTTTGCCGTGGCCGGTTACGGGGCATGGGCCACGGCGCAATGGGTCTCGGCCTCACCTTTGGTGGTGATGGGCGGCGGTTTGCTGGCAGGGGCTGTGTGTGGCCTGCTCATTTGCAGCGTGGCCTTCATCCCGCTGCACGACAAACCCAACTTTGTGGTGCGCGGCCTGGTGGCCACGCTGGCCATCAGCCTGCTGGGGGTGCAGGGTTTGTTGACGGTGTTCGGCCCCAATGCGAAAAGCCTGCCGCCACTGTTTGGCACCCAGCCCTGGGTTTGGGGCAGTTGGCAGGTGCCTGCCGACAAGGGCGGCGCGATTGTCTGCGCGTTGGTGCTGATGGGCATCACCTTGCTGTGGATGACGCGCAGCCGCATGGGCTTGCAGGTGCGCGCCATGATGCAAAACCCCGAAGGGGCCGCCTTGGTGGGCATTGGCGTGCGCCGCACGGCCTTGATCGTCATGGCCGTCACGGGGGCGATGGCCGGGCTGGCTGCGGTGCTGTTGTCGCAGACTTATTTTGTCAGCCCGTTTTCTGGCACGACCCCTTTGGTCAAGGGCCTGATTGTGGCGCTGGCCGGGGGCCTGGGCTCGGTGCCCGGGGCCGTGGCGGCGGCCGCCATGGTGGGTGTGGTGGAGGCCCTGACCGGTGCGCTGCTGGGCGGGCAATACGTGCTGATCACCCAGTTTTTGTTCATCATCGCGGTGCTGCTGTGGCGACCGCGTGGCCTGGGCGGTTTGCTCAGCCATACACGCGAATGAGGCGGTCCCGCATGTCCACTTCCCCTGCTCGCAAATACCTGGTGGGTGCCCGCCACTGGCGGCCCCGCTGGCTGGGCCATGGTGCCCAGTTGTGGGTGCGCTGGCGCTACCCCTTGACCCGGCGCACGGTGCTCAGCAGCCAAGGCCGCTTCAACGCCAAAGACCTTTCGCGCGAAATCAAGGTGCTGGACAAGCGCCCGCTGTGGTGGCTCTTGGGTTTGAGCCTGCTGGCGGTGCTGCCCCCGGTGGCCGGTGTGGCGCTGGACAGCAGCAGCTTGCTCTCGGCCGCCGCCATTTTTGCGCTGTACGCGGCCATCAACCTGATGTGGATGCTGGTCATCGGCACGGCCGGTATTTTTTCATTGGCCACCTTGGCCATCGTGGGCATGGCGGCCTATGCCGGCTCGTGGTTGTCCATCGAGTACGCCCTGCCCTGGTGGGGCATGGTGGGTGTGGGCAGTGCCACCGGCTTGGTGTTTGGCCTGTTGATCGCCTTGCCCGCCATGCGCCTGGAGGGCTTTTACTACGCGCTGCTGACCTTGGGTATGGTGGAGTTGTGCCGGGTCTCGGTGGTGCAGTCGAAGGCGCTGGGCTCGGCCACGGGTGGCCTGTTTGGCGCAGACAGCTATTTGCCCGACGGCTTGGGCAGCAACGAGGCCTTGCTGGCCAGCTATGCCGCATGCTTTGTGGTGATGCTGCTGGCGCTGGCCCTGTACCGTGCGGTGAACGGCCAGCGCTTGGGTCGGCTGCTGCGCAGCGCGCCCGAAAAGCACGAAGCCTTTGCCCAAGCCTGCGGCGTGAACGTGCAGCGCGCGCGGTTGCAGGTGTTCTTGATTTCTTCGGCCGCGTTGGGGGCCATTGGGGGCTTTTATGGCGCGCACTTTCAGGGCGCTTCACCGTCTTTGTTTGGCATCGACAACCTGCTCTTGATGCTGGCCATGATCGTGATTGGTGGTCTGGGCACGGCCCAAGGCGCGGTGGTGGGCACGCTGATCGTGGTCGTCATCGACAAGCTGCTGGTCGACTGGGGGCCTTGGCGCATGGTGCTGATCGGCGGCCTGATGCTGGCCACCGTGCTGTTCACGCAGGCGGGCCTGTTTGGCATCCGCGCCCAATTCATCGCCTGGCGCGAGAAAAAGAAAAGCGAGGCCCGTGCCGCACGCACGAAAGCCGGTGGAGAAGTCAGCCCTGAGGAGGCCATTGAGATGCCCGATAAAAATGCCATCGCCCTGCGCCGCCACGACGAGCGCCTGCGCGACGAACTCAAAACCCTGGTCACGCCCGAAGTCTTGGCCGAACACGCGCGCCACCCCTGGGGGCAGCACAGCGAGGCCTTGACGCGTTTGCTGCACTACTTCCGCTTCACGGCCATCACCGACAAATACGCGCTCTTGGTGGACAAACCTTTCCAGCAATACCGCCTGATTGCCCTGTCCGGTCAGCGCGGCGTGCCGCCCCGCAGCGTGGACGACAAAACCTACGACACCTTGGCGCAAGCAACACACGCGGTGTTCCTCAAGCGTTGCCAAGACCTTTTAGAAAGTTGATTTTTGCCATGGCCCAGATCCGATTGCACGGCTACACCGACCCCCTCAGCCTCAAAGCAGGCCAAAGCATCCAGGCCTATGTCAGCCTGGAGGGGGCGACCCAAGTTCAGGCCCAAGTGGTGCGCCTGATCCACGGTGACGAAAACCCCGAAGGGCCCGGCTTTGTCGAAGAGTTGGTCGAGGCCTCGGTCAACCACGCCTGGCCGGCCCAGCGCCAATACATCCAGGCGGGCAACTTGCTGACGGTGAGCGACCCGCAAGACCGCCTGCGCGTCGCGCAAGGCCCCATCACCTTGCATGGCTTCATTTACCCGACCCTGCCCAGTGCTGGACGGCAGGTGATTTTGGGCCGCTGGGACGTGACGACCCAACGCGGCATGGCTTTGGGGCTCAACGCCAGCGGCCACCTGGAGCTGTGGGTGGGCGATGGCCAACAGGTGGATGCGGTCGCGGCCGAAGTGCCCCTGTGGCCGCATGTGTGGGTCTGGGTGGCCGCCACCTACGACCCGGCCACCGGGCAGGCCAGCGTGCACCAAGTGCCGGTGGCCAACCGCTACAACTCGCGCATCTCGCTGCAAGTCACGCCGCTGGACCTGCGCTCGCATGTGCAAATGACGCTGCGCGTGCGCCCCCAAGAAGCGGCCGCTGGCTTTTTGGTGGCGGCGGGCCACGAAAGCAACCCCGCACGCGGGGCCTTTTTCAGCCAGTGCTTCAACGGCAAGATCGACCGCCCCGGCGTGCTGTCGGTGGTGGCCACGGCCGCCCAGCAACAGCGTTTGGCCCAAGGCCATGCCCCCGAAACGCTAGACCACTGCTTGGCCTATTGGGACACCCACCTGGGTTTGGGCGACCACGGCGTGGGCGACAGCGTGCAAGACATCGGCCCGCTGGGCCTGCACGCCTTGGGCCTGAACCGGCCCGTGCGCGGCCAAACCGGCTGGAACTGGAACGGCCGCAACGACAGCTACCGCTTGGCCCCTCAGGAATACGGCGCGATTGAGTTCCACGACGACGCGCTGACCGACTGCCGCTGGCACCCCACCTTTGCTTGGGAGGTGCCCGGCGATCTGAAAAGTGGCTGTTACGCCTTCAAACTCAGCGCCGGAGAAGGCGCGCAAACGGCCGAAGAGTACCTGCCCTTTTTTGTGCGTGCCCAGGTGGCGCGTGCCCCGGTGGCTTTGCTGATCCCCACCGCCAGTTACCTGGCTTATGGCAACGCGCAGCTGGCCTTTGAGGTCAACGCCGTGCAGTCCATCACCTCGGTGGTGCCGGTGTTTCAAAAAAGCGACATCGACTATTACCGCGACGGCCTGCCCTTTGGCCTGAGCGTGTACGACCACCACCGCAGCGGCGAGGGCTGCTGCCACAGCTCTTGGCGGCGGCCCCTCATCAACATGCGGCCCAAGTGCCGCATGCCCGGCGTGGCCTGGCCCTGGCAGTTCCCGGCCGACCTGTCCATCGTGGCCTGGCTCGAAAACCAACACATCGACTACGAGGTCTTGACCGACTTTGACCTGCACGCCGAAGGCGTGGACGCGCTCAAGCCCTACCAAGTGGTGATCAACGGCACGCATGCCGAGTACTACACCGAACGCATGATGGACGGCACCGAGGACTACTTGGCACAAGGTGGACGCCTGATGTACCTGTCTGGCAACGGCTATTACTGGGTCAGCGGCTTCAGAGACGACGAGCCCTGGGTGCTGGAGGTGCGCAAACTCGACAGCGGCTCGCGCGCTTGGCAAGCCCGCCCCGGCGAAGGGTATCTCGCCAGCACCGGCGAACGCAGCGGGCTGTGGCGACACCGGGGCCGTGCGCCGCAAAAACTGGTGGGCACCGGTTTTGCCAGCGAAGGCATGGACGAGTCCGTGCCCTACAAACGCATGGCCGACTCCTGGCACAAAAGCGTGGCCTGGATTTTTGACGGCGTGCCCGAAGAAGTGTTTGGCGACTTTGGCCTGGCCGGCGGCGGGGCCGCTGGCATCGAGGTGGACCGCTACGACCTGAGCCTGGGCACACCGCCCCACGCCAAACTGCTGGCCAGCTCCGACGGCTTCAGCGACAACT
>NZ_JBIKIL010000091.1:0-15322 GCF_044361645.1 Limnohabitans sp.
GGGCATGGCAAAGCTGCCAGCCAGTGAGCCCATGATCAGGCTCCAGCCGTCAACCAGCACGAACAACATGAGTTTGAAGGGCATCGAAATCATCATGGGCGAGAGCATCATCATGCCCATGGACATCAGCACGCTGGCCACAATCAGGTCAATCACGACAAACGGGATGTAGATCAAAAAGCCGATGGTGAAGGCGCTTTTGAGCTCAGAGGTCAAGAAGGCCGGCACCAGTGTGGTGAAGGGCACATCTTGCGGGCTGGTGAAGTTGGTGTTGCGCGCGATTTCCATGAACATGGCGATGTCGTCTTCGCGGGTTTGCAAGAGCATGAAGGCGCGTATGGGTTTTTCGGCAGCGGCCAGCGCATTGTCAAAACTCATGCCTTGGTTCATGTAGGGCAAAAGCGCGGTTTGGTAGACCTCGGTGAGCACCGGGGTCATGACAAACAGCGTCAGGAACAGCGCCAAACCAACGATGACCATGTTGGGCGGGGTCTGCCCCGTGCCCAGCGCTTGGCGCAGCAGCGACATGACGATCACGATGCGCACAAAGGCCGTCATCATGAGCAGCAAAGAGGGCAGCACCGACAGCGTGGTCATGAGTGCCAGCAGCTGCAAGGTCAGGCTGTATTGGCTGCCCCGTGCGGTGTTGGTGACGGTGATGGCGGGCATGCTGGCCTGCGCCTGGGCCAACAAGGGCAGCAAGCTCAAGAGCAAGATCAAGATCAGCCCAAGGCTGAGGTGGCGCTTCATGGTGTGGTGTCTTTGTGGGTTTCGGCCAACGGGACCACTGGGCTGGGCCAAGCGGTCAGGGCGGTCATTTGGTGTGCGGTCACACCAATCAGCACGTCTTGCCCGTCCATTTGGATGAGCACGACTTTTTGTCTGGGCCCGATGGACAGACTCTCGATGTGCTGCAGGCGTTGGGTGCTTTTGCGCATGAACGGCCCGGCGTTTTGCATTTTGCGCAGGCCCCACAAGGTGGCCAGCAACAAACCGATGACCAGCGCAAAGCTGAGCAGGTATTGCAGTGCATCAAAAAAGCTCAAACCGGTGTTCATGAAAGGCTGTCCGTTGGGGGGTCAGAGGTTGTCCAGCCGTTCGGAGGCGGGCACCACGCGAGTCAAACGGATGCCATAGCGGTCGTTCACCAGCACCACTTCGCCTTGGGCCACGACGGTGTTGTTGACCAGCAGATCGAGGGGTTCGCCCGCGATGCGGTCGAGCTCGACCACGCTGCCCTGTGTCAGGCGCATCAGGTCGCGGATTTTGATCTGCGCACGGCCCACCTCAATGGACAGGGTGACCGGGATGTTTTGCAGCACATCGGTGTGAATTTGGCCTTTGTCAGACCCTTCGGTCTGGGCATCGGCGTTGGCGTTGAGTTCGCTCATGGGCGTTCCTTTGATGGGGGTACGGTTGATCGCATCGGGTGGGCAAATGCTTGGGCGTGTCAGCTCGGTGTGTTGGGGCTGATGGGGTGAACCACCTTGACCGCCACTTGGCTGCCCATGGCACCGACCTCGACTTCGTAGACCGGCATGTCTTGAATCACGGCGCGTGCGAAATCGCCTTTTTTGAAGGGCAACACGTCGCCGGGCTGCATGCTTTGGAGCTGCTGCAAAGAGATGCTGAGTTTGCCCAGCAAGACTTGGATTTCAAGTTCCGCGTCGTGCACAGCGTCGGCCAAATGCGCGCGCCACACTTTGTCGGAGTCTTCGTTGCCGTCCCCCGATTGCACACGGCTGCGCAACAAGTCACGCACCGGTTTGAGGGCCACATAGGGGATGACCATGTCCACAAATCCAGAGCCTTGGGAGGTGGCCTCAGATTCAAATCGGCTGAGGATGACCAGGTCGTTTTCGTCCACGATCTGGGCAAACTGGGGGTTGATCTCAGAGCTGATGTGCTCAAAGTCGACGGGGGTCAGTGGTGACCAAGCCTCTTTGAATGACCTGAAAAACACCTGCAAAATGATTTTGATGATGCGCGTTTCAGTGGGGGTAAAGAGTCGGCCGGGCGGCAACTGGCCCACGCCACGGCCAAAGCCACCAAAAAAGCTGTCCAGCGAGCTGAACACCACGGTGGGTTCGATCACCACCATGGCATAGCCGCGCAGGGGGCTCATGCGCACGATGTTGACCGACAGCGGGGCTTTCAGTTCGTTGAGGTAGTCGCCAAAGCGCACGATTTGGGTCCGTGTCGGGTTCATGCGTGGGCTGGTGCGCAGCACTTCGAGCATGCCAAGGCGGAACAAGCGGATGAAGCGCTCGTTGATCATGTCCAGCGACGCCACGTTGACGCCCAGGCTGCTGTCCTCGGCGGCCAGATCGTGTTTGCGCACCTGCACATCCACGTTGTAGCCAGATTGCATGTCCAGACTGCCGTCGCCAAACCCGGCGGACAAAGCGGCCAGTTCTTCTTGGGACAACAGGGATTGGGTTTCAGCCATGGTGAAAGGGGCTCAGGTTGGGACTCGGGTGGGGCTCAAGAGGGGCTCACTGCACCACAAAACTGGTGAAATAAACTTCTTCGATACCGCCAAAGTCCTCGAACTTTTCCAGCACCGCATTCATTTCAGAGCGTATTTTTTCGGCCAATTTTTTGCGGAAGTCAGATTCTCCGAGCTCGGCCTCGGTGGTCTGGCGCATGACGTCCAGGGCCGCAGAGCGCAGCGCGAATTCATGCTTTTTGACGTTTTTGAAAACCCGCTCGTCGTAGTGGGTCATGATGGCCAGTTGCACCTGTATCACTTTGCGCGAGTTGGTCAAGTTGGCCAACATGTCCTTTTCGATTTCCAAGTAATGGTTTTCAAAACGGGTCAACTCTGGGGTGTCTTTGGTCACTTTGGTGGGCCCCGCGTTTTTGGCAGGGTCGTTGGCTGCAGCGGCTTGCTCTTCGAGCGCTTTGAGTTGGGCTTCGGCGGCAGCCTCGTCCTTTTTGTCGAAAAAGCCGGTGACAAACAGCGTGCCAAACACGGTGCCCACCAAAAGCAACAGGGCGACCACCGCGATCAAAACGATCTTGACGATGGGCGATTTCTTTTTGCCTTCAACTTCGGTGTCTTCTTCAGCCATGGTGTGTCCTCATTTGCTTGCTGTTAGACCATCACGTCCAGGCCCTCTTGGGGTGTCTTGACATGGGGTGCTCGGGTGTTCGCTGTGGCGGCGGTTTCTTGGCCATTTGTGCCGTTGGCGGCAGGCGCTTGTTGGGGCGATCTGGGTGTCGGATCTCCGCCACTTTGACCAGTTTGTCCGTTGCCTACATGGATGGAAGCAACATCCATGCCCATTTGTGCCAGGGTCTCTTTGAGTTTGCCCATGCCGTCTTGCAACAGGTCGCGGGTGATGGCGTTGGGCGCGGTGAACACGGCATCAAACTCGCCGCTGCGCATGCGCATCTCGACCTCAATGTGCCCCAGCGTGGCGGGTCTGAGTTGGAGTTTGAGGTGCCACTGGCCCTTTTCCATTTCAGACAAAATGCGCTGGCCGACCGCTTGGCCCATTTTGTCGGCCAGGTTTTGGATGTTTTCACTGCGCGCGGTGGCGCTGGAAAGCTCTGTTGGTGTGGCTGCGCCTGCCGGTTCTGAGCGGGCAGCAGCTTGGGCATCCCAGCGCGCGGCAAAGTTGGCATAGGCCGCGCCTTGCGTGCCTGTGGTCTGGGTGGCTTGGGCGCTGTCGCTGCTTTTGTCCAACAAGCGGCTGAGCAGCTCGGGGCTGCATGCTTCACCCAGATCCAGTTCGCTTTCGCTGATGTCGGGGCCCTTGGGTGTCGTGGCGGTCTCTTGCAAAACGCCAGCCATCAGGCTGCGCTGCATCCAGACGGCGGCCGGTGGAGGCATGCGCAGCAGCTGCACGGGCAAGCCGTCTTCTGTGCTGTCTGTTGTGCTGGGGCTGGGGTTGGGGTTGGGTTTTTTATCAGAACTGACACCGTCCGCCATGGCCCCCAAGGCCGCCAAGGCCTGTGCAGCAACTTGCAGCGCTGCCGTTGGGGCTGTGTTGGCGCTCTCTGCCGTGGCCGACTGGCCTGCGGCCGACTGGCCAAGAGGGGGCAAAAAGACGCCCGCAGTCAAGCCCAGCGGTGCAGTGACCCCAGCCGGTGGCTGGCCGGTGGCGTTGGCTGTGTTCAAAGCCGTGGCCAAGGCTGCAGGGCTGTCCGCAACAACGGCCATGGGGGTGGCCATGGGGGTGGTCGTCGGTGTGGGCGTCGGTGTGGGCGTTGTCGTGGTCAATTTGCCAAACAGCCAATGGACCGCTTTGTCGTCGAGTCCTTGCGCGCGCGCAAACGCCTCCAGGCTTTGTGAGTCTGGCGCGGCCCTGGCTGGGGTGATCACGTTCAGGTGGGGGCCAAGTGTCATTTCTTGCAGGGGCCAGGCGGGCCCGGGCACGGCGGTTTCAGCGCCCATGGCCCATGTGTCGGCCAACTCTTGCCCATCGGTCAGGCCTGGGCTGGGCGCGGTCAGTGTCAAGTCGGTGCTTGATTTTTCAGTCTGCAGTTGCAGCATGTCGCTCATGAGTTGGCCAAAGCTGGCGCTTTCGGGCGAAGCCATGCCCTCTGAGTGGGGTTCCAAATTGCCTGCATGGGCGCTGCTGGCCGCAGTGCCGAGGGCGTCGCTGAGAGTCATTGTCATGGTTTGCCATTTTCAACGTGGTTAGATCGGGCACCCGTTTGAAAAGCGGTGCGGTCAAAGCTTGCCGTTTTTCAGGGGGTGCCAAGTGTTGAGCAATTTGCGCACCAACTTGAGCGCTTGCCAAAGGCTTTAACGCCTGGCGCTGCGGCTGGGGTGTCGATGGACTTGGCACGTGCTTTGCTTAATGGGAATGAGATAGCTGCACAAAAAACAAACTGACTCCTTTTAGGCCCTGACCTTGACCATGAACACTTTGACCCTGTCAACGATCCGACAGAGCTTGTCGCGCTACGACTTGGCAGGCTTGGGCGTTCCCGCCCTGGTGCTGGTCATCATGGCCATGTTGGTGGTGCCTTTGCCACCGCTTTTGCTGGACATTTTGTTCACTTTCAACATCGTGATTGGTCTGGTGATCATCATGGTGGCGATTGGGACACGCAAACCATTGGAGTTTTCATCGTTTCCATCGATTTTGCTGTTTGCCACCATGTTGCGTTTGGCCCTGAATGTGGCCTCCACCCGGGTGATTCTGGTCAATGGCCATGAAGGCCCAGAAGCAGCAGGCCAAGTGATCGCTGCTTTTGGTGAGTTCGTGATCGCCGGAAACTACCTGGTAGGTTTCATCATTTTCGTGATTTTGATGATTGTCAACTTTTTTGTGGTGACCAAGGGTGCTGGACGCGTCTCTGAGGTCAATGCCCGCTTCACTTTGGATGCCATGCCCGGCAAACAGATGTCGATCGATGCGGACCTGAACGCTGGTGTGATCGACCAAGAAACCGCCAAAAAACGGCGTGAAGAGCTGTCACAAGAATCCGACTTTTTTGGCTCCATGGACGGTGCCTCCAAGTTTGTCAGCGGTGACGCCTTGGCCGGTTTGCTGATTTTGTTGTTGAACATTGTGGGCGGTTTGGCCATCGGCATGAGCCAGCACAACTTGTCTGCGGGTGATGCAAGCCGCATTTATGTGTTGTTGACCATTGGCGATGGGCTGGTGGCGCAGATTCCGGCTTTGTTCTTGTCCTTGGCCACGGCCATCATCGTGACCCGCGTGACCACTTCGGAGTCGATGACCGAGCAGGCCACCAGCCAACTGGCAAATGTGCCGGCCTTGTTCATCACGGCCGGTATTTTGACCATTTTGGGCTTGGTGCCCGGCATGCCGCACATGGTGTTTTTGACCTTGGCCGCGGCGACCGCTGGCTTGGCGTTCATGGTCTTGCGCAAAGAAATGATGCTGGAGCAAAAGGCCGCAGCGCCAGCTGCGCCTGCCAACGAAGGGCCCAAAGAACTGGATTGGGACGATGTGGAGCAGGTGGATTTGATCGGTTTGGAAATTGGTTACGGCCTGATTCCCTTGGTCAACCAAGAGTCGGGCGGGCAGTTGATGGCGCGCGTCAAAGGTGTGCGCAAAAAACTCTCGGCCGAATTGGGTTTCTTGGTGCAGCCGGTGCGCATTCGCGATGCCCTGAGCTTGGAGCCGGACGCCTACCACATTGTTTTGAACGGCGTGGTGCGCGGCCGGGGCGAAGTCAAGGTGGGCCGCGAGCTGGCCATCAACCCAGGCAAGGTGTATGGCAAGGTCGAAGGTCAACCCACCAAAGAGCCCGCTTTTGGCTTGGAGGCGGTGTGGATCGAGCCCGTTTGGCGCGACCAGGCCCGTGCATTGGGCTATACCGTGGTCGACCCGAGCACGGCCATCGCCACCCACATGAACAAGGTTTTGCGTGACAGCGCCCATGAGTTGCTGAGCCACGATGAGGCCCAAAAGCTGCTCGACAAATTGGCGGCCAAGTCGCCCAAGCTGGTGGAAGAGTTGGTGCCCGGCAAGCTGTCACTGGGTGTGGTGACCCGCACGCTGCAAAACTTGTTGCAAGAATCGGTGCCGATCCGCGACATGCGCACCGTGGTCGAGGCCTTGACCGAGGTCAGCGGCCGTACCCAAGACCCGGACCAATTGGCCCAGCTCGTTCGCCCCAAATTGGGCCGCATGATTGTGCAAGGTTTGCTCGACAACCGCGACACTTTGTCGGTCTTGACCCTGGACCCCCAACTTGAGCAATTGCTGCACAACGTGCTGCAACAAAACAACGGCTCGGCTGGCATGGTGCTGGAGCCCGGCTTGGCCGAAGGCTTGTTTGCCGCCCTGCGCGAAAGCGCCCGCAGCACCGAAGAAGAGGGGTTTGCTGCGGTGTTGGTGGTCTCGCCCGCGATTCGGCCTTGGATGTCCAAGGCGGTGCGCCACCGCGTGAGCGACCTGACGGTGCTCTCTTACAGCGAAATTCCGGACGATCAGCCCGTCAAGGTGATCAACACCGTCCAAGCCAACCCCCGCAACACCCCTCAGTGACCAAGGCCCAATAGATCATGGAACTCAAACGCATACTTGCCCGCGACAGCCGCTCAGCCAATGAAAAGGCCATCCAGCTTTATGGTGCCAACGTGTTGGTCATCTCTAGCCAGCGACTTGACAATCAGATCGAGCTGATTGTGGCGGTGGATTTTGAGCCCGAGGGCACGGCGCCGGTGGCACAAACAGCCGTGGCGGCCGTTGAGGCCCGCGCCGAAGCGGCGGACGAAACAGCGGACGAAACGGCCTTTGTGCCCTTCTCTCAATTGTTTCAAACGGCCAGTGCTTTTGCGCCCTTGCCCTCAGAAGCCCGACCAGTGCAAGCCCTTGACTTGGCGGCGTCGGCGCACGGTGTTCAGCCAGCGCTGAGCGCGCTCAAGCCCTTGGACAGCAGTGCAGTCGCCCAGCAGGCCCAGCAGGCCCAGCAGGCCCAGCAGGCCCAGCAGGCCCAGCAGGCCCAGCAGGCCCAGCAGGCCCAGCAGGTCCAACAGATGAACCACGAGCAACAGCGCAACCAGGAAATCGTGACCATGATGCGTCAAGAAATGGCCGCCTTGCGCCAAGAGTTCAGCCTGTCGCGCCAAATGATGCCTTGGCAAGAGGGCTTGCGTTTGTCGCCCGCTGTGCAGCAGTTGTCTGTGGCCATGAGCGAGGCGGGCGTGCCTGCGGGTTTGCGCGCTTTGCTGACCGACAGCATTCAGGGGCTGGACAACGCGCCGCAAGCTTTGGCGGTCATGCACAGTTTGCTGGTCAACGCCTTGAGCCGTCCAGCGGTGGCCATGCCCATGTCGGGCGTGCATGCGCTGTGCGGCCCCTCGGGCGCTGGCAAAAGTTTGATGGTGGGCCGCTTGGCGCTGGCTGCAGCACAGGCGCATGGCGCGCAAAACCAGGCCCTGGTGAGTTTTGCCGACCAGCGCCCAGGCGCCTGGGCACAGATGCAATTGCTGGCAGCCCAATCGGGTGTGGCCTGTTATCGCGCCACCGACTCGGACATGCTGAGAACCTTGCTGGACGATCTGGTCGGCAAAACGGTTTGGATCGACACCTGCGGCACCGATTTTTCGGGCCAAGCGCAGCTGCTGTTGAGCCAGCATCCCATGGTCTTGCGCCACGCGGTCTTGCCTGTTGATGCTACAGTGACCAGCGTGCAAAAAATACTCCAAAACTCGGCCCTGCCATGGGCATCGTTGATGCTCAGCAAGGTGGACGAGGCCGCTTACCCATGGGCCTTGATCAAAGGTTTGTCGGAGCAAAGCCTGCCAGTCTCCTGCATGGCTGGCGACAGCCGCATCGTTCAAGCGCCGGTCGGTTTTGATGCGGATCGCTTGGTTCAGTTGGCTTTGTCGCCCTTGTCCACATCGGCCCCAATGGCACCAATGGCACCACTGGCCCCAATGGCCCCAGTCGCATTCGCAACATCGCCAGCTGTCGCGCTGCAGCCAACCCCTTTCACGCCGGAAGCCTCGATGCCCAGTGCCGCTCCCCATGCCTGCCCCGCCGTGTTGGCCAGCGCCCCTGTGCGCCGCCCGCGCGCCAAGAAGCAGGCGGCTGCACCCAGCGCAGCGCCGCAAGTCGATGGCGCAATGGGGGCTTCGGTGTACGCCTTCACCTTGCAGGCCGACCCCGATATTTTGATTCCCACCATGCAGGGCGCGCTGCCGCTGTCGTCCACGCGCAAAAAATCGGCCAACCGCACCGGTGCTTTGAAAGTCACCCATGGATAAGTCCTTATTTCCCCAAATCATTGGCGTGGCCAGTGGCAAGGGTGGGGCGGGCAAAACCACCGTGTCCATCAACATGGCGGTGGCCTTGGTCTTGCGTGGTCACAAGGTGATGCTGCTGGATGCCGACCTGGGCATGGCGAATGCCCAAATCGCCTTGGGCGCACACGCAGCTTTCAACATCAGCCATGTGCTGTCGGGCGAAAAAACGCTGGAAGAGGTGTTGGTGACCACCAAGCAAGGCATACGCCTGGTGCCGGGGTCTTCGGGTCTGCGCGACATTGCGGCACTGGACAGCCAACAAATTGCCCACATGATCCACGCGTTTGACGCTTTGCAAGAGCCTGTGGACTACCTGATTGTCGATGTGGCTGCAGGCATCGCCCCGGCCGTGCTGTCCTTCATGGCCGCATGCCAACGCCGCTTTGTGGTGGTGTGCGACCAGCCCTCATCCATTGCCGATGCTTACGGCCTGATCAAGGTCATGGCCACCGAGCAGTCTTTGGACGAAATTTATTTGATTCCCAACATGGTGGGCAGCGCGCACGAGGGCCGGCAATTGCATCGCCGCTTGAACGATGTGTGCACCCGGTTTTTAGGCATTTCGCTCAAGCCTTTGCCTGGCATTGAGGCCGACGAACTGGTCTTGCAGTCGCTGCGCAAGTACCAATCGGTGCTGGAGTTTGCCCCGGGCAGCGCGGCGGCCCGCGACTTCCGCGCTTTGGCAGATGCCATTGACCACCTGCCTGCCATCGATGGCGCTTCGGGGCGGGTGCAGTTTTTTGCGCAGCGCATGCTCCGTTCGCCATTTCAGGGTTGATTGCCATGGCCAGCACCGTTTCCCTTTACGAGCAGGTGGACAACCGGCACGAATCCTTGATCATCGCGCACATGCCCATGGTCAAGCGTGTGGCCATTCATTTGAAGGTACGCGTTCCGCCATTCATGGAGCTGGACGAGTTGATCCAAGTGGGAATGGTGGGCTTGATTGAGGCGGCACGCTCGTTTGACCCGACCAAAGGCTTCGAGTTTGAGCACTTTGCCTTGAGCCGCGTGCGGGGCGCAATTTTGGACGAGGTGCGCAGGCAGTCGTTTTTGCCCCGCTCTGCGGTCGCATTCAACAAAAGTGAAAACGAGGCGGTGCACGTGTTGGCGGCTGAGCTGGGGCGCACCCCCACGCACGCCGAGCTGGCCCTGTTCATGGGCAAAGAAATCGACGAATTCCAGCGTGAGCGCGGCCAAGCCAAGCGTTTCGAGACGTTTTCAATGGAGGTCGTCAACGACGAAGTCATGAGCATGCCGGGTGACCGGTCGATGCAGCCCGAAGTGATGGTGGAAGAGGCCGAGTTCATGGACGCCGTGGTGCAAGCCATTGACGACTTGCCAGAGCGCGAAAAACTGGTGATGAACCTTTATTACGTGGAGGAGTTGAACCTCAAAGAGATTGGCGAAGTCCTGAGCGTGAGCGAATCCAGGGTGAGCCAAATCCTGTCCACAGTGGTCAAAAAACTCCGGGTAAATTTGCAGGTGGGGTGATGAAATGATAAAATTATCACAATCATGTTTTCCATATTTTCCCCCAAAAGCCCTGACGATGAGATGAAAAAAGCGCAGGCGCTCTTTGAGAAAGTGATCGCCAGCAAGTCAGACTCTCGTGAAGCCCGAAGCCTGCGCATTCGAATGGGTTTGCTTTGCCGAGCCCACTTGGACAAATCATTCGTCACAGGTGCCGAGCAAATGGCCTCTTGGCAAGAACTGGCGGCTTTGGCCATCGCCAATGGCAAAGAAAAACCCCCAGCGCCCGAGCCCTCGGTGTTCCAAAAAATCAAATCTGGCGAAAACGAGATTTATGTTTATCTGCCAGAAGAGTACGCGCATGCGGCCCATCTGCTGGGAGGGCGCTACCAAAGCGCCGACATTCCCGCTTTGCAGGCCATTGACACCATGCAAGGCTTGGCCAATCAAATTTGTCTGTACGAACTGCGCTTGAGCGAACCTTTTCAGGTTTTACAGTTTTTGCGGGACGAATTGTCCCAATCACCCGATAATCAAAGCACCTCAGGAGTGGCTTGAGACCCTTTAAAACCGATCAAACATGAGCCGTATGGAACCTTTTGTGTTGGCTTTCATCGCCATTGGCCTTTTGATCGTGTTGGTGTTCATCATTTATTTGGTCGACCGGGTCAACGCCATCGAAAAAGAAACCCGTCTGGTTGCGCAATCTCTGAACGGTCAAAAAGAGCCGCCCTCCTTGGGGCCTTTTGCGGGTTTGTCTTCCAAAAAACTGTGGGATGCGATGACTGGCCGAGTGCCCGAGGGCATGGACCCGTCTGTTTTGGTGGAAGTCAGAGAGCGTTATGAGCTGGTTTTGCAAAAACACATCGAAGCCATCTTCCAAGAAGGCGTCAAAGACGGCCAGCGAGGTTTGACTGGCGAGCCCAAAAACACCAAACTCATTGCCACTTTGCGCGGCCCGGTGGAGTCTTGGCTGCCCTCTGCCCAGGTCAACACCCTCTACAAATGCGGCATTGACAGCACGCAATCGCCGCCAGAGCAGTGGGATGCGGTGCGCAGCGCGCTCGATGAGGCGGGGCAATTGCTCTACAGCAAAGCACTGATCAACCAGACTCAAGCCTTGTCCATGACGCTGTGGCCCCAAGCAGTGGCGCAACCCAGCGCGCAGGCTGAAGCGCAAACACCCAGCTTGCCGCCCGCCGCTTCCTGAAAAATGGCCGCTCAGGGCCTCAAGTTTGCGCAGACCCTTCCGATACTCTTTACACAAGCAGTTGATAAAGGGTTTTACTATGCGTGCATATTCAAGAGCGGCTCAAAGCTACGGTTTGGTTCAAGTGGTCACGGGCGTGGCCACAGCCGACAATGTTCAGCTGATCCAAATGCTGTTCGACGGACTGACCGAGAGCTTGGCGTGCGCCAAAGGCCACATCCAAAACAACGCCATCGAAGAAAAGTCCAAGGCCTTGTCGCGTGCCGGTCGGATTGTGGTGGGTTTGCAAGGGGCCTTAGATTTTGAGCGCGGCGGTGAGTTGGCGCAAAACCTCAACGAACTCTACGCTTATGTCACGCGGCGTCTGTTCCACGTCAACGCCTTCAACGACTTGGCAGTTTTGGACGAGGTGCAAAGCCTGATCAAAGACATTGCGGAGGCATGGAAAAGCTTACCCAGCTTGCTGGGTCAAACCCAACCGGCCATGCGTTACGCCAATTAAGGGGCGTGCGCCGCTTCAGCAGCAGCCCCTTCACGGGGCTGTTTTGGTGGGCGCATCGGCTGGGGTGTTTCGGCCTGTCATTTCCACATTGGCCATGGTGTTCTGGGCCTGCTTGTCGCTCAGCTTGAAAGCTTTTTTCATTTGCTCAAGGCGGGCGATTTCGTCCTCGTGCAATTCACCATTTTGAAGCGCCTGGCGCAACTCGGCCTCAAAAATGGCGCGTCGGCGGGCCAATTGGTTGGCAAAGGCATTGGCCACAATGCCGGTGAGCAAGGCCACGGTGCACACGCCCAGGAAGGCCGTCATGACAGCGATGAGTTTGCCCACCCAAGTCAGGGGGGTCACATCGCCATAACCCAAGCGGTCTTGTGCATGGTGACCCTCCAAAATTTCCAAATACCGGGTTTGCAGCGATTTTTTGTGCATGTTCGATTTTGCGGATTTGGAATGGAGTCCCAATCATTTCAGAGGCGCGCATTGTGTTGGCCCCGGGTCGCGGCTTGAGCTTGGTGTTGAGCGAGATGGTCTGCCCGACAGGGATCGAACCTGTGACCCACAGCTTAGAAGGCTGTTGCTCTATCCAACTGAGCTACGGGCAGATGAAACACAAAAGGCCCGTTCAGGGCCTTTTTCTTTACACAAAGGCCCGTTCAGGGCCTTTTTCGTTGCACAAAGACCTGTTGAGGGCCTTTTTCTTTATATGAAAGGCCCGTTGAGGGCCTTTTTCGGTGGTCAATGGTGTGCGCTGCTGGGCACTGAGGGTGGTCGGAGCGGCGGGATTCGAACTCGCGACCCTCTGCTCCCAAAGCAGATGCGCTACCAGGCTGCGCTACGCTCCGACTGGACGGTATTCTAACCTCCAAACCAGAGCGGGAAAGGTCAGCGTCCAAAAAAATCGCGATTCAGTTGGCCGACCCTTGGGCGAGGGCGCGCGTGCGGCTGGCGGCCAGTGCCGCTTCGTCGGGCGCTGACAAGTCCCAGGTCTGCATGTGGTCTAGGCTGATGTCAGCCAAGGCCTCGATCCACTGGGCATGGTTGTTCAAGCAAGGGATGTAGCTGAACTTCTCACCGCCCGCATGCAAAAACGCTTCTTTGGCTTCGAGCTGAATTTCTTCCAGCGTCTCCAGGCAATCGCTGGTGAAACCCGGACAAATCACATCGATGGATTTGACGCCTTGACCGGCCATGGCCACCATGGTGGGTTCGGTGTAAGGCTCCAGCCACTTGGCTTTGCCAAAGCGTGACTGAAATGTCAGCTTGTACTGGTCTTTGCTCAGGCCCAAGGCTTCAGCGAGCAAACGGCCGGTTTTCAGGCACTCGCAGTGGTAAGGATCGCCCAGTTGCAAGGTGCGTTCGGGCACACCGTGAAAGCTCATCACCAACTGCTCGGATCGGCCATGCTCGGCCCAGTGTTCGCGCACGGTTTGCGCCAATGCGGCAATGTAACGCCGGTCGTCGTGGTAGTGGTTGACAAAGCGCAGCTCGGGAATCAGCCGGGTTTTCAGACCCCAGCGGTAAACCGCGTCGAACACGCTGGCGGTGGTGGTGCCGCTGTATTGAGGGTAGGCGGGCAAGATCAACACACGCTGCACGCCTTCGGCCTTGAGCGCGTTGAGTTGTGCGGCAACGGACGGCTGACCGTAGCGCATGGCGTAACGCACGCTGACGTGGTGGCCACGCGCTTGCAAGGCGGCCCCCAGCGATTGGGCCTGTTGTTCGGTGAAAGCTTTCAGGGGCGAGCCCTGTTCGGTCCAGATGCTGGCGTACTTGGCCGCCGATTTGGCGGGACGCACGCGCAAAATGATGCCGTGCAAGATCAGCCACCAGATGGGCTTGGGGATTTCGACCACACGGCTGTCGCCCAAAAACTCGGCCAAGTACTTGCGCAGGGCGGGGGCGGTGGGGGCGCTGGGCGTGCCCAGGTTGCAATACAGAACGGCCGTGCGGGCTGCTTGACCATGCTGAAAGGAGGGTTCTAGTTGAAATGCCATGCGGTATTCTCCCACCACCATGATTGACATTTCCCGAATCAAAGCCATTACCCTCGATCTCGATGACACATTGTGGCCCGTCTGGCCCACCATCCAACGGGCCGAGGCCGTGTTGACGGCATGGTTGACCACGCATGCACCCAGCACCGCAGCACTCTCGGCCAACGCCGAACTCAAACAAGCGGTGCGGGCCCAGATCAACGCCCGCCATGCCGACCGGGCCCATGATTTGTCGTTTTTGCGCCTGCAGTCCATTCGCGCGCTGTTGCAGCAAGCTGGCGATCCCGTGCACTTGGCCGAGCCTGCTTTTGAAGCCTTTTTTGCCGAACGCCAGCGGGTGGATTTGTTTGACGATGCCTTGCCCGCACTGGCGTTTTGGAGCCAGCGCTACCCAGTGGTGGCCCTGTCCAATGGCAATGCCGACGTGCACCGCGTGGGCATTGGCCAGCACTTTCATGCCAGCGTGAGCGCCCAGTCGCTGGGCGTGGCCAAGCCCGATTTGCGCATTTTTGCGGCCGGGGCCGAGGCCGCTGGCGTGCAGCCGCATGAGGTGCTGCACATCGGCGACGACGCCCATGCCGACGGTGTGGGGGCCTTGGCCGCTGGCATGCAGGTGGTTTGGCTCAACCGCGAAGGCCATGTCTGGACCCACGGCGATGTGCGGACGCATTTGGAGGTACGAGACTTGCACGCTTTGTGTGCTTGCTGGCCTGAATACGCTTGAGTGGTCTTTGCGCACGCCCCCTTTTCATTGACAGCGCAGCCCCTGTCATTGCGAACCCCCTCTGTCACGGACAGCCTACCCAGTGTCATTGCGAGCCCTTCAACCCCGTCATTGCGAGCGAAGCGCGGCAATCCATCAAGGCGCCTAGACCCGAGCGTTGCTGCACAATCCGGCGACAAAACTGGACGGCCACGTCGCAAGCTCCTCGCCGTGACGGGGGGTGGTCATTGCGAGGCTCCCCCTGTACCGCGCGAGCACCCTTTGTCATTGACAGCGTACCCCCGTCATTGCGAGCGAAGCGCGGCAATCCATCAAGGCGCCTAGACCCGTGCGCTGCTGCACAATCCGGCGACAAAACTGGACGGCCACGTCGCAAGCTCCTCGCCGTGACGGGGAGTGGTGTCATTGCGAGCTCCCCTGTATCGCGCGAGCACCCTTTGTCATTGACAGCGTACCCCCGTCATTGCGAGGCCTTCAACCCCGTCATTGCGAGCGAAGCGCGGCAATCCATCAAGGCACCTAGACCCGAGCGCTGCTGCACAATCCGGCGACAAAACTGGACGGCCACGTCGCAAGCTCCTCGCCGTGACGGGGGGTGGTCATTGCGAGCCCTTTCTCCCCCGTCATTGCGAGCCCTTCAACCCCGTCATTGCGAGCGAAGCGCGGCAATCCATCAAGGCGC
>NZ_JBIKIL010000093.1:0-15255 GCF_044361645.1 Limnohabitans sp.
CATGGAGATCACGCCCCAGCCTTGCACGTTGGTGAAGAGCGAAATTTTCTCGCGCTCGTCGTTGGGAATGTAGCGGTCAGCCCGGCACAGCAGGGCGTCGGGCTGGATGCCGATTTCGCGCAGTTTTTGCACCGTGTGCTGGGTGGGCTTGGTTTTGAGTTCACCAGCCGCCGCGATCCAGGGCACATAGGTCAGGTGCACAAAGGCGGCGTTGTTGGGCCCTAAGCGCAGGCTCATTTGGCGCACGGCCTCCAAAAAGGGCAGGGACTCGATGTCGCCCACCGTGCCGCCGATTTCGACGATGGCCACATCCACCGCTTCGGGTGTGCCGTAACCCGCGCCGCGCTTGACGAAGTCTTGGATTTCGTTGGTCACGTGCGGGATGACCTGCACGGTTTTGCCCAGGTAGTCGCCCCGCCGTTCTTTTTCGAGCACGCTTTTGTAAATTTGACCGGTGGTGAAGTTGTTGGCCCGTTTCATGCGGGTGTTGATGAAGCGCTCGTAGTGGCCCAAATCGAGGTCGGTTTCAGCACCGTCGTCGGTCACAAACACCTCGCCGTGTTGGATGGGCGACATGGTGCCGGGGTCTACGTTGAGGTAAGGATCGAGTTTGATGAGGGTGACAGACAGGCCGCGCGATTCGAGGATGGCGGCGAGTGAGGCGGAGGCGATTCCCTTGCCCAGGGAAGACACCACGCCACCAGTGACGAAGACAAATTTGGTCATGTCCAGGACGGGAATTGGGGCTCCCGGGTGGTGGAAATCGTGATTATAGACAGTCGCCTTCGGGGTTTTCCCGTTCAAGCCAGGTGATCGGGCTGGTTTGTGCGTCAAGGCCTGGGTCCAGGGCCTGCCCCTGATCGCTGGGTGTCGGTCTTTTTCAAGCGCCCATGGCGGACGGTCTGCTACATTCCCCAGCCATGAGCACATTGGCTGGAAAACACCTTGTTTTGGGTCTGTCGGGCGGCATTGCCGCTTACAAGTCGGCGGAACTTTGCCGTGCCTTGGTCAAGGCGGGTGCCACCGTGCAGGTGGTGATGACCGAGGCGGCCGAGCACTTCATGACGGCCGTCACCCTGCAAGCCCTGTCGGGCAGGCCGGTCTACACCTCGCAGTGGGACCGGCGCGAGGCCAACAACATGGCGCACATCAACCTGAGCCGCGAAGCCGACGCCATTGTGGTGGCCCCGGCCAGTGCCGATTTTCTGGCCAAACTTTTGCATGGACGTGCCGATGAGCTGCTCAGCCTGATGTGCCTGGCGCGCCCCATAGACCAAGTGCCCTTGATCGTGGCCCCGGCCATGAACCGGGAAATGTGGCTCAACCCCGCCACCCGGCGCAATGTGGCCCAGCTGCGTGCCGATGGCGTGCATGTGTTGGACGTGGGCCAGGGTGAGCAGGCCTGCGGCGAGACAGGCGACGGGCGCATGCTCGAAGCCGACGAGATTTTGGAAGACTTGGCCGCTTTTTTTGCGCCCAAAATTTTGCAAGGGCAATCGGTGCTGGTCACCGCTGGCCCCACGTATGAGGCCATGGACCCGGTGCGCGGCATCACCAATTTGTCCAGCGGCAAGATGGGTTTTGCCGTGGCCCGTGCCGCCCACATGGCGGGCGCGCAGGTCACGCTGGTGGCGGGCCCCGTGCATTTGCCCACGCCCCGGGGCGTGCAGCGGGTGGATGTGCAGTCGGCACGCCAAATGCTGGACGCGGTGCTGGCGCATGTGGACGCGGCCCGGGTGTTCATTGCCACGGCGGCTGTGGCCGATTGGCGGCCTGCCTTGGCGGCTGAGCAGAAAATCAAAAAAGACGGTTCAGGCCTGCCGCCCAGCTTGGACTTTGTGGAAAACCCCGACATTTTGGCCACCGTGGCCCAGTCGCCGCGCGGGGTTTCTGGGGCCTTGTTTTGCGTCGGCTTTGCCGCCGAGAGTCACGACCTGCTGGCGCACACCACGGCCAAGCGCCTGCGCAAAGGCGTGCCCTTGTTGGTGGGCAACATCGGCCCGGCCACCTTTGGCCAAGACGACAACGCCTTGCTTTTGGTGGACGAATCGGGCGCACACACCTTGCCCCAAGCCAGCAAACAGGCCTTGGCGATCGCGTTGATAACGCACATTGCAAAGCAGCTTTGACGCTTTGCGTGGCTTCGCGAAGCCTTGCATGGGCGCGCGGGTGCGTGCGCTGATTTAGCGCTGCTTTAACGCTGATTTATCGCTGATTTGTGCGCGCCTTTGTGCGCGCTGTGCCTATCGCGACCCGGGACAGGCCTTCAGGCTGCTGGCGTCGTTCACCCCCCCTTTTTTTCAGTGGCGCATGGTTTTTCAGCCGCCTTGCCCGCAGCTCAAGCCTGGGTCTGGCCAAGGGCTCAAGGCTCAACTCGGAACGCGGCGCTGGCTTTTAGCCATCCCGCATTGACAGGCCCATGGTTCTGCGAAAAGGCTGAACGGCTCAGCAGCGTCTTTGCGGCCTCAGCGGCTTGGGCGGACGCCTGTTCGTGCTGATGGATGTTGCGCGCCTTGATATTTTGTTGCTTTAAAGCCTTCGAATGGACTTTTTGACGTTTTGTTTGTGGTGTATATTTAGGAACTTTAATGCGTTAATTTACTTGAAAATTCACC
This sequence comes from Limnohabitans sp., assembly GCF_044361645.1. Classification (GTDB taxonomy): domain Bacteria; phylum Pseudomonadota; class Gammaproteobacteria; order Burkholderiales; family Burkholderiaceae_C; genus Limnohabitans_A. Next base: position 2,616 of record NZ_JBIKIL010000093.1, read on the forward strand.
AGTAATTAACGATTTAATTGATTTATTAATGAATTTAATTTTTTTGGTACATCGGCCTTGTCTGGCTTGGCGAACAAGGTGTTCAGTCCTTTGATAGAGGTTGTCGTGATGCGGTTTTCCCGAAAAGCCAAAGCCGCCGTGTGGCTGGGGCTGTGTTTCTTGTCGGCTGCGAGTGGTCATTCGGTGGCCTTTGCACAGCCGTCTGATCGGGTTGTGGCACCCCGCCAAGCATTGGGTCTTGTCCAGCCCGCCGAGGTCATGGCACCTTCGCAAGCTTTTTTTGAATACTTGTTGCGAGAATCTTTGGCGCTGCACCCCCAGGTGCGCGCAGCCCAGGCCCAATCGCAAGGGGCCAAGCTCGATGTGGATGTGGCCAAGTGGGCCTATTGGCCTACCCTGACATTCAATGCGCAGCGCACCGACTTGCCCAGCTCAGCCGCTGGAGGCGGCAGCAATTTTGCAGTGCAGCAGCCTTTGTGGTCTGGGGGGGCGATGTCTGCTCGCTTGGATGCGGCCAGCAAACTCGATCAAGCCGGCGCCGTGCAGGTGGATGTGGTGCGTGGTGAGGTGGGTTTGCGTTTGGTCGATGCCTGGGCGAGTTTGTTGGATGCCGAGGCCAACCGCACAGTGACTGCCCGCACCTTGGAGGGCTTGTCACGCTATGAAGGCATCATGCAGCGTCGCGTGTCGGTGGGCTTGTCCTCGGCGGTGGAACTGCGTTTGCTGTCGGTGCGTGTTGGCCGTGCTCAAACCGATTTGGCTGACGCAGAGGCCGCCATTCAAGTGGCTTCACAGCGTCTGAAAGACATCGCTGGGGGGTCTGAAAATGCCGTGGTGCCTGAACTGAAGTTGCCGATTGCCCAAGCGCTCATAGGCCAGTGGTTGCAGCGCCAGCCCCTTAACGTGTCGGCCGACTTCTTGGCGCGCCACCCGGCGGTGCGCAAAGCACAATTGGATGCGGCAGCAACCGAGGACCAAATTGCGGTGCAAAAAGCGGAGCGTTGGCCCAAATTGGTGTTGAGTTACCAGCGCCGTTTGGGCAGTTTGCCAACCGCCGCTGAGCGCAGCCTGTGGGCATTGGACTTGAACTACAGCCCGGGGGCGGGCTTGGCCAGTGCCACTTTGTCAGACGCAGAGGAGGCGCGATTGCAGGCCCGTTTGGCGTCCATTGATGCTTTGCGACAAGAAAAACAAGAGCAGGTGCAGCTTGATTGGTCGGCTTTGAAACGCGAGTTTGATCGGCAGCCCTCCTTGGTGGCCACCATCAACAGCGCACGCGATGTCTTGGAGTCTTACGAGCGGCTGTATTTTGGGGGCCTGAGAAGCTGGCTTGAAGTCTTGAACGCGCTGCAAGAGCTGACTCAGGCGCAGCTGCGTTTGGCCCAGGCTGGCAATGCCACCACCTTGGCTTACTACCGCTGGCGTTTGCGCAGCGGGCAATTGCCCAGTGACACGGATTGGACGAAATGAACACAAATGAACGGATGTGGGAGCAGCTGCGCAGCGCCTTGGTCTTGATGGCGCGCATGCAGCGCTTTGCATTGGACGAAGTCAAGCTGCAAGGTGCTTTGTTGGCGGTTGCAGGCGGGCAAAGCGGGTCATTGACCCCGGCGCTGGTCGAGCAGGTGTGTTTGCAAGCAGGCTGGATTGGTGCCAGGGTATTGCCAGCGCCTGTGCCAGAGCGCTTGCCCTTGTTGGCTTGCAGCCAAGCGCATGGCTGGGGCTTGCTGACACAAGGCTTGATGGGCGATGAGTGGTTGTTGGAGTTGCCCGGCAAATCCAGCGTGCAAGTCGGGCTGGCAGACCTGACCAGTGTCATGCGTTTGTTGACACCAGAGGCCGGCGTGGGGGTGATGGCCAAGTTTGAAGACCGCTTAGACGCCGTTTTGCGCATGTTCAGAGGCCCCATTTCCGAAGCCGTGGCGGCCTCTTTGCTGATCAACTTGATGGCCGTGGTGGTGTCCTTCTTTTCGATGCAGGTTTACGACAAGGTGATTCCAACCCGCAGCACCGAGACCTTGGTGGTGTTGATGGGCGGCGTGTTGATGTTGATCTTTTTCGAGTGGCTCATGAAGTGGGCACGTGCCAAAGTCATGGACCGAGCCGTTGTGGGTTTGGACAGCCGTTTGGGGCGAGATATTTTTGAGCGTTTGCTGTCGGTCCGGCTCGATCAAATGCCCGGCTCTGTGGGCTCCTTGGCTTCTCAATTGCGGGGTTACGAGCAGGTGCGCAATTTTTTCACGGCCTCCACTTTGTTTGCCTTGGTCGACGTGCCAGCAGCCCTGATTTTTTTGGTGGTCATCTCTTGGATCGCTTCGCCCTGGGTGGCCTTGATTCCTCTGGTCATGGCTTGCGTGGCCTTGGTGGTGGGTTTGCTGTTTCGCAGCCGCGTGCGCCGTTTGGCCGCAGAAGGCCAACGCGAAGTGAACATGAAAACGGGCATGTTGGTCGAGACGGTCGAGGGCGCAGAGACCATCAAATCAACCCACGGGGGGTGGTTTTTTCTTTCCAAATGGCTTGATTTGTGCAGCAAGACCATTCAAAACGATTTGAAGATGCGCCATACCAACGATGGCCTGCAGTATTTCATGGCCAGCATGCAGCAATTCAGTTTTGTGCTGCTGATTTCCTTGGGCGCTTTGTTGGTGATTGAGGGCACCATCACCATGGGCGGATTGATCGCTTGCTCTATTTTGGGCGGCCGTGTTTTGTCGGCGGTGATGATGGTGCCCAACTTGATGGTGCAGCATGCGCACGCCCGCGTCGCCATCGATGGCGTGGAGGCCTTGTACAAGCTGGAGTCTGAAATCACGCCCGGTGTTCAGCCATTGACCCCTTCTGTGCTGAACGGCCAATTTGTGCTCGACGACGTTCAATTTGCCTATGGAAAAGCGCCACCTGCACTGCAGGTCAAGCGTTTCACGGTAGCGGCGGGCGAGCGCATTGGCATTTTGGGCACGGTGGGCTCGGGCAAATCCACTTTGCTCAAAATCATGGGCGGTTTGTACCGGCCCAGCGCTGGCAGGGTGTTGATTGACGGCTTGGATGTGTCGCACGTGGCGCGTGAAGCCATGAGCCGTCATGTTTGTTATTTTCAGCAAGACCACCGTTTGTTTGAGGGAACATTGCGTCAAAACCTGCTTGTGGGTTTGCCCAACCCGGGCGACGACACCATCAAAGAGGCCATGGCGCAAACGGGTTTACTGGACTTGGTGGGCGCGCACCCCATGGGCCTTGATCTGCCGATTTTTGAAGGCGGACGGGGACTCTCGGGTGGTCAAAAGCAGTTGTTGGTGTTCACGCGCATGGTGTTGGCCCAGCCCCGGGTGATGCTGCTGGACGAACCCACGGCCTCCATGGACGGGGGCACCGAGGCGCGATGCCTGAATGCACTGCGCACGCCCGCCATGGCGGCCAGTACCTTGGTGCTGGTGACCCACAAACCCAGTTTGCTGGGCTTGGTGTCTAGGGTTTTGGTGATGTCAAGGGGCCAAGTTGTGATGGATGGTCCACGCGATGCGGTGTTGGCGCAGTTGAGCAAAAACGCTCAACCCGAAGCCAACCCGTCGCGGCCCAATTTGCCAGCTGTCACGGCCGCAGCGAATGAGGAGAACACATGAAAAAAAACGCGAAACCCGCGGCTGATTTTGAAGCCCCCAACAACACCGGTGCGCGTCTGACTTTGTGGGTTGCCATCGTCTGCGTGGTGATTTTGACCATCTGGGCCAGCATGGCCGAGATTGACCAAGTCAAGCGTGCACAAGGCCAAGTGATTGCGAGCGACCGCACGCAGGTCATTCAAGCGGTTGATGGGGGCGTATTGCGGGAGTTGTTCGTACAAGAAGGTCAACAGGTGCAAGCTGGGCAGTTGTTGGCCAGCTTCGAAAAGACCCGCGTGCAAGCGGCGCTGGACGATACCCAAGGCAAGGTGATGGCTTTGCGCATCACCCTGGCCCGATTGCGGGCAGAGGTCTACGGCACGCCCTTGGCCTTCAGCCCGGAGATGAAGGCGTATGTGCCGCTGATCGAAAACCAAACCAATTTGTACAACCGGCGAAAGACCGCATTCACCGAAGACATCAAAGCCTTGCGCAAGGTGCATGCGGTGTTGCTCGAAGAAAACGCCATGATCCGCCAGTTGGAGTCGACGGGTGATGTGAGTCAGGCCGATATCTTGCGGTCTCGTCGGCAAATTGCCGACATCGAAGCGCAAATCACGACCCGGCACAACAAGTTTTTTCAAGATGCCCAAGCCGAGATGACCAAGGCGCAAGAAGATTTGAACGCGCAGTCCGAGGCCCTGAACGACCGGACTCAGTTGTTAGAGCAAACCGACATGAATGCACCCAGCTATGGGCTGGTCAAAAACATTCGGGTGACCACCTTGGGTGGGGTGGTGCGAGCGGGCGACATTGTCATGGAGTTGCTGCCGACCCAAAGCGGTTTGGTGCTGGAGGCCAAGGTTTACCCGGCCGACATCGCATTTGTGACTGTGGGGCAAAGTGCCAATGTCAAGCTCGATGCATTCGATTCCAGCATTTACGGCGGCTTCAAGGGCGAGGTGGTCTATGTCAGCCCAGACACTTTGATCGAGGAGACCCAGCGAGGGCCTCAGCCGTATTACCGGGTGCACGTGAAGATCGGCGAAAAAGACTTTGGAGGAGACCAGTCGCAGCGCATGGAGGTTCGACCGGGCATGACCGCACAAGTGGATTTGGTGGTAGGCGAGCGGTCCATTTTGTCTTATCTGGTGAACCCCGTGACCAAGGTGCTGAGCCAAGCGCTCAAACCGATTTGAAGGCCAGAGCCTCGGTTAAACCCCGGTTGAGCCAAAGCCACCAGCACCGCGTTGGCTGCCCCGGCTGAATTCTTCGACCACTGAAAAAACCGGGCGCAGCACGGGCAAAAACACCATCTGCGCAATGCGTTCGCCGGGCTCCACGCTGATGGCTTGGCTGCCAGGCGGGTTGCGGTTCCAGACGCTGATGAAACACTGCGCGGTGTAGTCGGCATCGATCAGACCCACGCTGTTGCCCAGCACCAAACCTTTTTTGTGGCCCAAGCCCGAGCGCGGCAAGATCATGGCGCACAGGTTAGCCGAATCCATGTGCAAAGCGATGCCCGATGGCACCAGCACAGCCGCTTGTTGCGGCTCAATCTGCAGGGGCGCGTCGATGCAGGCAAACAAATCGATGGCTGCTGCCAAAGGCGTTTGGTAGGTGGGCAGCCCCCACTGGTTCAAGCGAGGATCTAGGATTTTGATTTCGATCTGGGTGCTCATAGTGGCTCAGTGCAAAGTGGGGCCCTTGGACAAGGGCAGTGGCTGTGGATGCTTTTCGCTGGCCACTTCAATTTTGAAAAAGCCGGTGCCGCAACTGCCGCGTGCCATTTCAAACTCGGTGGGCTCGCGCACCGACTCGACTTTCAGGCTCAGGCGCAGGGCTATGCCAGAGAGCGGGTGATTGCCATCCAGCACCACATGTTCGGGGTAAATTTCGGTCACGGTGTAGAGCACTTGTTGTGGCGCATCGGGATGGCAACCCTTGGGCAGGGCAGTCCCCTCTATGGTCATGCCGGGCTCCAAGCCCTTTGGGAAAAGGGCCAAGGGCTCTAAAAACAACAGCGCTTCATTGAAGTCGCCAAACGCGTCTTCGGGCTCCAAGTGCAAGTTGAGTTGAGCCCCTTTTTCGTGGCCTTGCAGGGCTTCCTCGATCTTGGGCAGCAGGTCTTGACCACCCATGAAAAATTCGACGGGCTCGTCCAATGTGTCGAGCACTTCGCCCAGCGTGTCTTTGAGTGTCCAGGTCAGTGCGACCACAGAAGGTGTCTTGATTTCCATACGACAATTGTCGCAGCTTGGCCACCCATTTTGGGGGCCTATGGCATTTTCAAAGCATGCATCTTGCAGCGCCTCACCGGAAAAACCAAATGAACACAGCGCAAGCGCTCGCCTTGTTGGGCGGCATGAGCCCCAACCAATTCATGAAGCGGCATTGGCAAAAAAAGCCTTTGCTGGTGCGCCAGGCCATGCCTGGGTTTGTGCCCTGTGTGGGGCGATCTGATTTGATGGCCTTGGCGGGCCAGGAGGGCGTGGAGTCGCGTTTGATCGTCGATTCGCCCAAGGGTTGGCAAATGAAGCACGGCCCATTTTCCAAACGCGGCCTGCCACCGTTGAGCCAGAAAAAATGGACCTTTTTGGTGCAAGGTGTCGATCTGCACCACGATGGCGTGCACGCGCTCATGCAGCAGTTCCGCTTTGTGCCCGATGCAAGGCTGGACGATGTGATGATCAGCTACGCCACCGATGGCGGCGGCGTGGGGCCGCACTTTGACAGTTACGACGTGTTTTTGCTGCAGGCACATGGGCAACGCCGTTGGCGCACAGGTCGGCAAAAAGACCTCAGTTTGCAGCCCAATGTGCCGCTCAAAATTTTGCAAAACTTTGAAGCCGAAGAGGAGTTTGTCTTGAACCCCGGTGACATGTTGTACCTCCCACCCAAATATGCCCATGATGGCGTGGCCGTGGGCGAGTGCATGACATGGTCGATTGGTTTCAGAGCCCCCAGCCAAAGCGAATTGGCACGCGAGCTCTTGCTGGGTTTGGCCGATGAGGCGTTTGAGCGGGCGGGCGATGCCCTGTACCGTGACCCGAAACAAGCGGCGGTGTCGGCTTCTGCTGCGATTCCGCCGTCTTTGGTTGGTTTTGCACGTCAAGTGATAGACCGGGCGCTCGACAGCCCCTTGCTCTTAGAGAGCTTGCTGGGGGCGTACCTGACCGAACCCAAGGCCCAAGTGTGGTTTGAGGCCAGCGACGCTGAAGCCGACCTGTCAAAGGGTGTCCAACTCGACCGGCGCACCAAAATGCTCTACGACGAGAAGCACATTTTCATCAACGGTGAAAGCTTTCGGGTGGCTGGGCGAGATGCGGTGAGTTTGCGGCTGTTGGCAGACGATCGGAGCATATCGGCGCAAAAAATCAAATCTTTGAGCCCAGATGCCCAAGATGCCTTGCGCGATTGGGCATCAGAGGGGTGGTTGCGTGCGGCCTGATCGCCTTCTTGGCCACACAAAATAGGATTAATTAAGTGCTAATTTTCATCTTTTCAATACAGGACTCGCATAAGCGCCTAGGGAAAACACTATAATCACGCTCTGAATGCACCTGAGTGATAAACCAGTGGCACTCAGCTTTGCCAGCCGATGTGGTCTGTCAAAGCAGTTATAGAAAATTGTTTTAACACTCCCTTTAGGAATCAATCAAAATGAACAAATCCCTCGTTCTGGCAGCCCTGATCGCCGCAGCAGCTTTGACCGCTTGTGGCAAAAAAGAAGAAGTTGCAGCGCCCGTAGCTGCACCAGCACCTGCGGCTGAAGCGCCAGCAGCAGCTCCAGCAGCTCCTGCAGCTGATGCCGCACCTGCAACTCCAGCAGCCGACGCAGCACCTGCAACTCCAGCAGCTGGCGCCGCACCCGCTGATGCCACAGCAGCTCCTGCTGCTGCACCAAAGTGATGCGCGCGCTGTCTCCTCGGTCTTGACCGGGGATGCAAAAAACCCCGCCATGCGGGGTTTTTTTTCGCCTCAAAAATGCAAAGCAGCCAGTAGATGCAAAGCACCCAGTCGCGGGCCCGCCTTGGCCCAGCATGGCCCGGCATGGGCCCACCACAGGCCCTGAGTCAGCGAAGCTGAGCTGCCAACAGCTGCAAAATGGTTTCTGCCACTGCCACGGGTGCAGCTTGACCATCGGCATTCAACACGCGCAGCAAGCTTTGCCCCTCGCTGCCCGCAGACAGGGCAATCCGGTATTGGCTCAGTTCGGGCGCATTGGCTTTGCCGGAGCCAAACAGACGACTCAATAAACCAGGGGCTTGGTCAGGGGCTGAGGCCACGTAACGCACAAAATAAACTCCGGATGCGCGGTCACGGTCTTCGATGGTGAAGCCGCTGCGGTCCAAGGCCAAACCGGTGCGTCGCCACGCGCGGTCGAGCTTGTCGATCAACACAATGACCGGTTGACCATTGACTTGGCTGACCAATGCGGCTTGGGTTGGCGGCGGCGTGGTCTGTGGGGCCGCCGTGCTGGGCGATGGGCCCGATTGCGCAGCAGCAGGCGCGGTGCCCAGTTTGACCATCAGGCGGCGTAAAAACTCAATTTCGAGTTCGGGGTCGCTGGGTCGGGGTTGCCAGATGGTGCTGCTTTTTTGTGCATCGGTGTAATTTTCGGCCATGCCTCTGTGGGTGACATAAATTTCAACCCCTTGCGCCGTGCGTTCAATGCGGGTTCTGAATTTATCGCGCTCGCCTGTGGAGTAAAGCGAGTCGAGCACCTTGCCCAAGGTTTTACGAATGAAGTCTTGGGGCAGTTTGGCCCGGTTTTCAGCCCAATCGGTTTCCATGATGCCGATGTCTGGCGCGTCGGTCACCAGGGTTAAGCCATTGGAGGTCCAAAACTCGCGCAGCGGCTCCCAAACCTTGTCGGCAGGCATGTCCACCAACAACCAGCGCTGGTTGCCTTGGCGTTCCAGCTTGGCATTGCCCAGCACGTTGGCAGCAATGCCAGCATCGGCCACGCGGTTGCCGGCGCTTTGAAAATCCAAGGCGGTGACCGAGGCGCTTTCCATGGCAAAGCGAGAGTCTTTGCGCAACTGTGTCAAATCAGGGGGCACCTCTAAAGAGGGGCCTTTGGAGGCGCTTTTGTAGTCGATTTTGTCTTCCTCCAGCACGGAGCAAGCACTGACCGAAGCGGCCAAAGCGACCACCAAGGCGGCGCGTTGCAAGCTATGGCGAGACAAAGAAAAGGGGGGCAATTTCACAAGCATTCCTTGGGTGAGAATCAAATCAAGCCGCTGGCCTTGAGCGCAGCCTCGACCGCTGGACGCTGCGAGGCAGACAACTCGGTCATCGGCAAACGCAGGGTGGGGCCGCACAGGCCCATGCGGTTCATGGCCCATTTCACGGGAATGGGGTTGGCCTCGACGAACAAATTTTTGTGCACGGGCAACATTTGGAACTGGATGCGCATGGCCTCTTTCACATGGCCACTGGTGGCGGCCACACACAGCTCGTGCATCAACCGAGGGGCCACGTTGGCGCTCACGCTGATGTTGCCCGCGCCGCCGCACAGCATCAGGGCCACCGCCGTCGCGTCATCGCCCGAGAACACCGCAAACGACGGGGGCACGTCGCGGATCAGCCATTGCGCGCGTTCGATGTTGCTGGTGGCTTCTTTGATGCCGATGATGCCGGGCACTTGGGCCAGGCGCAGCACCGTCTCGTGCTGCAAATCGGCCACGGTGCGACCGGGCACGTTGTACAAAATGACCGGCAAGCCGGGCACCGCTTCGGCAATGGCCTTGAAGTGCAGGTACAGGCCTTCTTGCGTGGGCTTGTTGTAGTAGGGCACCACCTGCAGCTGGGCGTCCGCGCCCACCTTTTGGGCAAATTTGGCCAATTCGATGGCTTCGGCAGTGGCGTTGGCCCCGCAGCCCGCGATGATGGGGATGCGTTTGGCGGCCTGCTCGACCGACACGCGGATGATCTCGCAGTGCTCGTCCACCGTCACGGTGGGCGATTCGCCCGACGTGCCCACCACCACGATGGCATCGGTGCCCTCGGCCACATGCCAGTCGATCAGTTTTCGCAAAGTGGGGTAGTCCACTTGGCCGTTCTCCAGCATGGGGGTGATCAGGGCAGGGATGCTGCCACGAATGGGGTGGGTGTGGGTGGTCATGTCAGGTGATTTCTGAGCCGGAAAAAAGTCATTTTAACGAGGGAATCCATCTCAACCGTGTGCCAACGCACCTGAAAGTGGGCCGCCGGTTGTGCCGCCCGCCCGCCGCTCTCATGGGGCTTGGAGTGGCCAGCGATGTGGGCTGGTCTGCTGGGCCTCGCGAACCGCCACGATGCGCTGCACAAAACGCCCGGGCGAAGCTTCAAAGCCATCCTCGTAGGCGATGGTGCGCAGGCCGGCTGCGGCCCGCAGCAACTCGCCCGGCTGCAGCAAAAAGTCGGGCCGTGACGGTTTGCCCACGCTCTCGTTGCCCGCCGCAAAGGTCTCGTACACCAGCACCCCGCCCACGGCCACGCTTTGCACCATGACAGGCAAGAGCGCACGCCACAGGTAGTGCGTCACCACCACCGCGCCAAAAGTTTGGCCCGCAAAAGGCCAGGGGCCGTTTTCGATGTCGGCGCAGATGACTTCACCATGGGCCTTGGCCAGCGCCAAAGCCTCTGGGTTGCGCTCGACACCGCAGGCGGTGTGGCCCCGCTCGGCCAGATATTTCATGTGGCGGCCCGCGCCACAGGCCACATCCAGCACGCGGCTGCCCGGCGCGATCAAATGCGCCCAGCGTTGCAGCCAGGCAGAAGGGTTTTCGGTGCCGTGCATGCTTGTTCTCTTCAAGTCAAAAGCATGCCCACAGCTGCTCGGACAACATGATCACCACCTCAGGGTGGCTGTACAGCCAAAAGCCCAAGCCCAAGCACAAAGTGGCCGCCAGCGCCCCAAAACCCTGGGCTCTAAGGCTCAAGCGACTGGTCCGTTCAGGGGGCAAAAGGTGGGTATTCGTTTTCATGCGGCTGCTGGCGCTTGGCGTGCAATGGGGCTTTCGCGCACAGGCAAGTTCACCAATGCCGCAAAAATACCCAACGCAATGGACAGGTACCAGACGATATCGTAACTGCCCGTTTTGTCATACAAGTAGCCACCCATCCAAACACCCATGAAAGAGCCAATTTGGTGGCTGAAAAAGATGAAGCCACTGAGCATGGACAAATGCGCCACACCAAAAATTTGCGCCACAGCGGCGTTGGTAGGCGGCACGGTGGACAACCAAAGCAAGCCCATCACTGCCGAAAAAATATAGACACTCATGGGCGTCAGAGGGGCCCATAAAAACAGGGTGATGGCCACCGAGCGCGAAATGTAGATGAAGGCCAAGATGTTCTTTTTGGCCATTTTTTGGCCCAAGCTGCCCGCGATGTAGGTGCCAAACACGTTGAACAAGCCAATCAGCGCCAAAGCATAGCTGGCCACCTGCGCGGGCAGGCCATTGTCTTTGAGGTAGCTGGGCATGTGTACGCCAATGAAAACCACTTGAAAACCGCACACAAAATAGCCCGCCATGAGCAGCTGAAAACTGGGGTATTTAAAGGCTTCTTTCAGAGCCTGAAGGATGGTTTGTTCACGCTTGACCTGGCTGGGCGCGTTCAAAGCGGGCTCGCGCAGGCCCCAGGCCAGGGGAATGATCAGCATGGCGGCAGCCGCCAAAATGACGAGCGCGCTTTGCCAGCCCATTTGGCTGATCAAAAGGCCCTCCACGGGCACCATCAAAAACTGGCCAAAACTGCCCGCCGCAGCGGCCACGCCCATGGCCCAAGAGCGCCGCTCAGCCGGCACATTGCGGCCAATCACACCGTAGATCACGGCATAGGTGGTGCCCGCTTGCGCGGTGCCGATGATCACGCCGGTGAACAAGGCAAAGACCCAGGGGTCGGTGGCCCAGGCCATGCCCAACAGGCCCACGGCGTAGACCACGGCCCCCAGGGTGATGACCCGAAAGGCCCCAAAGCGGTCGGCCACCATGCCCGCAAAAATGCCCATGAAGCCCCATGACAGGTTTTGGATGGCCATGGCAAAAGCGAACTCTTGACGCCCCCAGCCTTGGGCCTGGGTGATGGGCTGCAGCCACAGGCCAAAACCATGGCGAATGCCCATGGACAAGGTGACGATGGCCGCGCCGCAGGCCAGCACCTGGAACAAAGAAAGGGGTTTGTGTTGCATGACCTGACTTTAACCAATGTGTCGGGGGCTGCCGGTCACTCAGCTGCCTTCGCCGCCCCCATTTAAAAGCACTGTTATTGCATCCAGTATCTCGGCCGAAATCCCACTACAATCCGCCACCATGGCCACCCAATCAACTGTCAAAACCTCCCCCGAATATTCCGAAGGCTCGATCCGCGTCCTGAAGGGCCTGGAGCCCGTCAAGCAACGCCCGGGCATGTACACCCGCACCGACAACCCCCTGCACATCATCCAAGAAGTGCTGGACAACGCCGCCGACGAGGCGCTGGCGGGGCACGGCAAAAAGATCAAAGTCACCCTGCACACAGACGGCTCGGTCAGCATCGAAGACGATGGCCGGGGCATTCCCTTTGGCCTGCACCCCGAAGAAAACGCCCCGGTGATCGAGCTGGTGTTCACCCGCTTGCATGCTGGCGGCAAGTTCGACAAGGGCAAGGGCGGGGCCTACAGCTTCTCGGGCGGTTTGCATGGCGTGGGTGTGTCGGTGACCAACGCGCTGTCCAAGCGTTTGGAGGCCACCAGCTACCGCGAAGGCCAAGTGGCGACGCTGGTTTTCTCGGGCGGCGACGTGACCGAGCCCTTGGTCAAGCGCCCATCGGGCGAGGGTGACCGCAAACAAGGCACCACCGTGCGCGCCTGGCCCGACGCCAAATACTTCGAATCCAGCGCCCTGCCCATGCACGAGTTGACGCACCTGCTGCGCAGCAAAGCCGTGCTCATGCCGGGCGTGACCGTGAGCTTGGTGAACGACAAAACCAAAGAAACCCAGCAGTGGCAATACAAGGCCGGCCTGCGCGACTACCTGACGCAAACCCTGAACGGCGACCCGGTGATCCCG